>JAAXQG010000115.1 GCA_012974445.1 Desulfuromonadales bacterium | reverse complement strand
CATGTTACTGACACTCGATGAGCTTCAGGAATTAATCTCCAGTGGCAGCGCACAGGTCGTGGATATTCGCACTTCCGAGCGTTTCGCTGCCGGGCATATTCCAGGGGCCATCCACGTCCCCGAGCTGTTCAGCTATCTCGCCATGACCACCGATGAAGGGCTTGAGGCCTTCCAGCAGGAATTCACCGCTCTGCTCTCGAAGCGAGGTGTTCGTCAGGACAGAACCGTCGTACTCGTGGAGGACAGTCTGGAGACCTGGTTCGGCGGCTCCTGCCGCGGCTCATGGATTCTCACCTACCTTGGCCACCCCGACGTCCGGGTGCTGGAGCGAGGCTTCATGGGCTGGGAGCATGAGGGCTACCCGGTAAGCACTCAGCCCCTTGCGGCTTCCCCCACGGTTTTCGAGCTCCAACCTCGCCCCGAGATGCTGGCCCGGGTGGAGGATGTGAAAAACGTTCTCGGCGACCCTGCCGTGAAGTTGGTGGATAATCGCGACCGGGATGAGTGGGAGGGCAGGAGCTCTTCCCCCTACGGCGTCGATTTCGCCCCCCGCAAAGGGCGCATCCCCGGAGCCATCTGGGTCGAGTGGTACGAGCTGATGCAGCAGCATCTGGAGTACTGCACCTTCAAGCCCCCTGAGCAGATTCGCGACATCTGCGCCGCCCAAGGGCTTTTCCCCTCGGACGACATCATCCTCTACTGTTTCAAGGGGGCCCGCTCCTCCAACAGCTGGATCGCCCTGAAGATGGCCGGATTCGAGAAGGTGCGTCTCTATCTCGGCTCCTGGAACGAATGGTCCCGCGACGAGCGTTTGCCCATCGAGGGTACATCCTGAGCATCGTCTCAATCCTAGGCCCCTGTCAGCGACGCAGGTTTCAGCATTTTCGTCTTTAACGCCTTCCTAGTCCCCCTCCAGTCTGTCTGTTCCCAGCGCTCATCTCAGTCCTCCCGCCTCAACCGGTTCGGGCCCTGAGTCTTTTGACTCTGGCAGCCGATTCTCTGGTTATGCGTTTTTCCTTAAATCTAATATGTGCTTGGAAGTTCGAGTAAGTTACACCAGATTTATCACTGAATGGGCCCTGCATCACCCTCGTCACCAATATTGAGTTCTGATTTTTATTTAATTTTAGAACGGTTTTTTATTGACTGCCCGTTGTTGTGAGTATATTTATTCCTATTCTCAATTATTGATTTGTCATTTGATTTTTTTACGAAGATATCTTTTATAATTCTGCATTTTTCGATCTGTGAAGATCAGAGATCAGGGCTTGATTCAAGAGGGGGAACAAGATGGGGTTTGAGAAAAAAATTCACTTTATCGCTACAACCATTGCGGCATCAGCGGTTCTGTTTGGAGGTACGGCCTTTGCCGATCAGGTGATTATGGACGATCTGATCGTTAATGGTAACGGCAGCGGCAGCAGTAGCGCCTGCGTAGGCACCGGCTGCGAGGACGGGGAAGCGTTCGGATGGGACACCCTGCGCCTGTCAGAAGAGGATGTCCGTATTAACTTCCATGATACCAGTAACTCAGCTTCATTCCCGATCAGGGACTGGTCTATCGTGATCAACGACACTGACGCTACCAAGGATGCGGAGGAGTATTTCGGTATCCAGGATATAGATTCTGGAACCATGGTCTTTCGCGTCGATCCGGGAGACAACAGCTTTCACATCACCAATGATACCGTCGAGGTGGGGCAGTCCGATGCTCCCAGGAGGCTGGTGAATGTGGCTGACGGCATCGATCCTAACGATGCCGTCAACTATGGTCAGTTTGAACCGGTGCAGACGGCGTTGGATCAGATGCTCGATCTCGGATCCAACCCCGGGGCCGCCATCTTCAACCTTGAGGGGCGTGTCGATACTGCCGAAGCTGATCTTGCCGCCCTGGATACCCGGGTCGGAACCAACGAGAGCGATATCAGCAGCCTAGCCGAGCAGATCCAGGGGCTGGGCTCCACGGGAGACGGCGGCGCGGCGCCCCCCGTGGCCGCATCGGCCACGGGGACAGGCAGCACGGCGTTTGGCCTGGGGGCCTCGGCCAAGACCCGGGATAC
>JAAXQG010000287.1 GCA_012974445.1 Desulfuromonadales bacterium | reverse complement strand
GGATATCTGGGCACGGCGCAAGGACGGCAGCGAACTTCCCATCGAGATCCGACTGAGCCCGGTGCAGACGCGCCAGGGACTGGTCGTCACAGCGGCCGTACGGGACGTGACTGAGCGAAAACGGGCGGAGCAGAAGCTCAAGGCCGCCAACCTGGAGCTGGATGCCTTCGTGCGCACCGTCTCCCACGACCTGAGAAATCCCCTCACCATCATCATGGGTTTCGCCGAACTCCTGCGGGACAAACAGAGGGACCGGCTGGACGAACAGGCCCTGAGCTGCCTCGAAAGCATCCGGTCCTCCGGTCAGAAGATGCAGGATCTGATGGAGGATCTGCTCGTCCTGGCGAGGGTGGGGCACATCGAGAGACCCGCCAAACCCATCGAGGTCTCAGGAGTCCTCGACGAAGTGCTGCACAATCTGAGCGATCCACTGGCCCGGGGCGGGATCAGCATCCAGGCAATAGCCCTGACCTCCGTCCGAATCCCCCGGACCCTTCTGGCGCAGCTGCTCGAAAATCTCATCGGAAATGCCCTGAAATACGGGTGCCAGGAGGGTGACGTCATTGAAGTGGGAACAGAGCGCCGCGGCCCGGAAGTACGCCTCTATGTGCGCGACCACGGGGCTGGAATCCCGGAAGAGGAGGCTCTGCGGATTTTCGAGCCCTTCTATCGGGCCGCATCGGGGCAAAAACACCCGGGGACGGGAATAGGGCTGTCCACGGTCCAGAAAATCGCCCGGATTTTCGACGGACGAGCCTGGGTGGAAGAGACGGCAGGGGGCGGCAGCACCTTCTGGGTGGAGATAACGGACCCGGCAGCGGCTTCAGAAATGAGCGAGGGAGACTGAGGTTTCGCCCCATGCCGCCTGATCGAGGCGCGGCGCCCCCGTATATTCGAGCACCGCCCGCAGCAGGGAGGCGCTGTGCCCCAATTGCTCATAGGCCTCCTGCGTCGTAAGCAGCCGATCCTCGGCTCGTATTCTCTCCCCCAGCCTCATGCTGAGGTTCCCGACCCGGACCATTTCGCGAACCAGATCGGCCTCAGAGCGCACCGTTACAGGATAAAGGTGAATTTGCATGCTCCCGTCCAGGATTTTCTCGTCCACCGCCGCCTCAATCTCAGCGTGGCGCGCCCTATTGAAGGCGTCGTACTCCAGGTGGTGCAACGGCATGGAGAGGTCGCCCAGGTAATGGACAGCATACGCCAGGTGATACTCCCCGTATTTGCCCTTATCTTTGGCTTTCATATACTCCCGAACAGACGCGAGGATCGCTCCGTACAAATGCCCCTTTGGATCCACCTTGTTGTACCGCTGCACCTGCTGAAGCATCATCTCCGGAGTCAAAATCGTCCCTGTCGGATTGTTTGAGTAGTGGTTATTCCTCTCAATGGCACCGGCCTTGAGTTTCGCCATGTCCGCCCCCACCGCGTTGTACCACTTGGCGTAGCCCGCAGCCCGGGCCAGAGAGATGTGTGTTTCGTCATGCCAGGCGGCGGAACTGCCCGCCCAGAAACAGAGGAAAAGTATAAAGATAATGACACTGAGCCTGTTCAAGATCTCCCCCTGTCGCTGTAGAGGGCTTTGCCCTCCCCTAGAAGAAAGCATACCCGGTTCGAGCTGACTCGCTTTAGGGTAAAATATTTATGTCCGCTGCAAAGCTCAAACTGACGAGGAAACAATGAGGGTTCAGGGCGTTCTGCTCGACCTGAGCGGGACCATTTACATGGAAAACGAATTGATTCCGGGTACCAGGGAAGTCCTGGAATCGCTCCAGGAAAACGCGATACCGGTGCGCTACCTGACCAACAGCTCGCGCAGCACGAGACGGCAGGTGCGGGACCGGCTTTCGGCCCTGGGGCTCTCCATCGACGAAGAGTTGATTCTGACAGCCCCGGGGGCTGTGCACGATTATCTGGAGGAACAGGGGCTGAGGCCCTGGCTGCTGGTTCACCCCGAGCTGGAATGCGAATTCGCCGATCTCGACCAGAGCGATCCCAACGCCGTGGTGGTCGGGGATGCCGGGGCCGCCTTCACCTATGCCCGACTGAACCATGCCTTTC
>JAAXQG010000005.1 GCA_012974445.1 Desulfuromonadales bacterium | reverse complement strand
CGATGGGTACGGTTTGGGCGCCATCGTCTCCCCCATAACACCATACAAAGCCGTTCAAGCCTCCGGTCAGAAGGAAGCTCACCAGGCAAAGGGACAGCATAATTTTTCGGGGGATAAGATTTTTCACTCTTAGGCTTTCTGCTACCGAGGCTGGGTGGGTAGATGTAACGCATCCCGGGAAGGTTTAGCAAGAGGCAACGCAAGAGTAAGAATTCTGGGTCTATCATCGTCTTTAGCCCGATAGCGCTCTGA
This sequence comes from Desulfuromonadales bacterium, assembly GCA_012974445.1. Taxonomy (GTDB): domain Bacteria; phylum Desulfobacterota; class Desulfuromonadia; order Desulfuromonadales; family JAAXQG01; genus JAAXQG01. Next base: position 85,149 of record JAAXQG010000005.1, on the reverse strand, counting down.
ATCCCTCCGTCGTGATCAGCCCCTGTTGTTTGTTTCGGAGATCTGTGAATTCAGGGTCCAGAAATCGTAGAGATAGCCGATGGCGAAAAGGCCCCCTGTGGCGAGATAGATGATTCCAGTGATCCACTTACCCATGTACATGCGGTGTATACCGAACAGTCCAAGAAATGTCAGCAGCAACCAGGCAACGCTGTAGTCGATCGCCCCGGTCGTGAAGCGCTGGTCGGCCTGCCTATCCATCCCGGGAATCAGAAACAGGTCGATCAGCCAGCCGATACCGAGCAAGCCTAAGGTAAAGAAATAGATAGTCCCCGAGACAGGTTTGCCGTAGTAAAAACGGTGTGAACCGGTAAAGCCGAAAATCCAGAGGATGTAGCCGATGCTTTTCTGGTGGGTGCTGTTGGGATCGTACACTTATATTCTCCCCAGAGTGGTTGGTAGAACTCCCCGTAATTATACCCGCTCGCCCCGCGATTAGTTGGAAACGCTTCGCGGGAGCCGGGGAGGGGGTGGCTGGACGTCCGGGTTTTTTTGAGCAGGATTTCCGCGGGGGTGCCGACTCCCGCGGGCTGCTTACGAATCTTTGTCGGGCTCAAGTCCCTTTGTCCTGAAAATATCCAACGGTTGAAATGTCAAGGAATTAAGAGGTTTAGAGGGGCAGTGAAGAACGGCCCCTGAGCCCAACAGGAAAACCTATGCCAACTTGCAGGCCTGACCCTAGAGGCTAGAGATTTAACGATCGATGCTTGGGCTGTTTAAAACGGTATTTGCCTACATGATTTACCTCTCCCATTAAAGGTATATTTCAGATATGGTAGCAAATCACTAAAGAACTTAATTATAGATGGACACCCATCCCCAGTTTATAAGTTTTCGACTGGGTGTGCCAATAATTAGTATTTAATAAGCAGGTATTTCTAAGGGGGACATTCCATGCCAAAGCTTTATCTTCGCCTTGTCGTTGTTCTGATTATGCTGCTCTGTACTACCGGTGCCATGGCTCAAAGCCAGTTGAATATCCCGGGCACCGGTGACGGCCAGCAGCTGTTGCGCCAACTGGCCAGGGCCTTTGAAGCGGCCAACCCCGGAACCAGGATTCTGATCCCAGACAGCGTTGGCTCATCCGGCGGGGTCAAGGCTCTGCTCAAAGGCAAAAGCGAGATGGCTCGGGTCGCCCGCCCCCTGAAGGACAAGGAAAAGGCGCTTGCCGAGGATCTCGTCTACCGAGAATATGCTTACTCGCCGGTGGTCTTTGCCGCCAACCAAACCGAACCATGTATCGAGAGCCTCAGCACAGATCAGGTGATCGGCATTTTCTCCGGCACCATCAGCGACTGGTCCGAGCTTGGAAGCTGCCAGCCGAATGAAATCTATGTGGCCATGCGCGAGGCCGGGGATTCCTCCCGCTCGGTGCTGGGAAAAAAGGTTCCCGGCTTCAAAGCCATCCCCGAGTTCGCCGGCCAGGAGATCTTTTCGACGCCCGAAACCATTCAGACGATCGCGGAATATCCCGGCACCATCGGTTTTTTGCCTCAGGGCTTCGACAACCCACGGATTCGGACATTCTCTTTCAACGGAGTCAGCCCCGCTGCAACGAACGTTAAAGACGGCTCCTATCCGCTGGCCACTCCCTTCGCGCTGGTGTGGAGAGGCGAGCTGCCGGAGCTCGGTGCCAGATTTCTGAACTTCATCTACAGCCCCGAGGGAGAAAAGATCCTCCTTGCCGCCGGAGTAGTTTCGGTTTCGGCCCAGTAAACAAGTCAACTCAGTCGAACAACACTTTTGGGGGGTGAATGCGCCGATCCATTTTCGGAAAATTATTGACTGCCCAAGCTGCTGCGATTTTGTTCAGCACCATGCTCCTGGGTAGCATCTGCTTTTATCAGATGTTCGTTGCTCTCAAACAGGTCCAGAAAGAAAAGCTGGAGGTGTTGAGCGCACAGCTTTCCAAAGAGCTGCAGCATGATGTCACGTCTTTGAGCAGCTTGATGGAGAGGGTCGAGACTCTCGATTACCATAAAAACTTCCGGGATCTTCCTCTCTCCAAACATTTTTCCAAATTTCGGAAAATTCTTCCGGTTTTGAGCTGGGTTGATGAGGATGGCACTGAGGAAGTCAAGGTTATAAAAGGCCAGGTGGCGGACGATTATCTCGACTGGAGTAAAAATCCCCGGTTTCAAAAGGCCATGGCACAGCCCGGTCAGGTTTTTTCCCACGGACCGGTACCCAGCTCCGAACTCGAAGCTTCAGTGATCGAGTTCTGGACAGCGCGCAAAAATTATTTCGGTAACAAATTCATGGGAGTGCTCCGCGCCAGCGTCCCCCTCGATCAACTGACCCAGCATCTTGAGCAGCAGAAGATTGGACGCACCGGCTTTATCTCCCTTGTAGATGCCGATGAGAAAGTCCTCTTCACGAACGCTCCAAATGCAGAGGTTGGCCAGTCACTGGCAGGCACTTTCTCTGCCGATAGGGAGCAATTTATTCCGAGAGAAATTGCCGGAGTCGAGGCGCTCACTGTCTGGACGCCCGTTGGTGCAACGGGCTGGAAGATTCTGGTGTCGCTCCCTTACGCTGAGTTCATGGAGGGACCGAAGCGGATGGGGGCTTTTGCCCTGCTTGCCGGCTTGTTCTCCGCGGTGCTGGGGGTTGCGGTTGTCTATCGCCTGGTAAATCCCATGATGGAAAGTATCAACCAGCTTGATGTCCACGCAAAAAATGTCGCTGCCGGGGACTTGACTCAGAGGCTCAGCATCAAGAGCATATACGAACTCGAATCCCTCGGCGATGCTGTCAACCACATGACAGAAAATATCGCTCGAAGTAATACGGCACTGAACACTGCCAGGGAGGTTGCCGAGGAAGCCAGCCGCTCCAAATCGATGTTTCTGGCCAACATGAGTCATGAGATCCGCACCCCGATGAACGGTGTGTTGGGCATGACTGAACTGCTTCTTGACACTGATCTCGATCCGGAACAGCACAGGTTTGCCGACACGGTACGTTCTTCAGGGGAGGCGTTGCTGGCCATCATCAACGATATTCTTGATTTCTCCAAGATGGAGGCGGGCAAACTCGAGCTGGAGGTTATCGATTTCGACCTGCGCATGCTGGTCGAAGACGTGGCCCAACTCCTCGCTGCCCGAGCCCATCAAAAAGGACTCGAACTTGCGGTACTGATTCCCGAGGAGGTGCCCACGGCCTTGCGTGGCGATCCCAGTCGACTGCGTCAGGTACTGACCAACCTGATGGGCAACGCCATCAAGTTTACCGACCGTGGCGAAGTGCTGGTGCGGGTTGATTCGGTTGAGCAGAGCGGGCAGATGGCGCGGCTGAAATTTTCCGTCACTGATACCGGTATCGGTTTGACGGAGGAACAGCGTGGACGTTTGTTCAGGGCCTTCACCCAGGCCGATGGTTCGACTACCCGAAAATATGGGGGAACCGGTCTTGGCCTGGCCATCTCTAAAGAGTTGGTAGAGCTGATGGACGGCCGGATCGATTGTGAAAGCGCCTTGGGGCAGGGTGCAAAATTCTGGTTCGAGGTCAATCTGGACATCAACTCTGGAACCAGTGTGACAAGAATACGACCACGTCCTGAGCTCAAGGACCTACGGGTGCTGATTGTCGATGACAATGCCACCAACCGCAGCATACTCGAACACCAGACCGCCGCCTGGGGCATGCTTTTCGACAGTGTTGAAAGCGGCCCCACGGGTCTGAAGATGCTCCGCGGCGCGGTTGCTGGCGGCGAGCCTTACGACCTGGTCATCCTCGACATGCATATGCCGGAGATGGATGGCCTCGAAGTGGCAAAAACCATCGTGGCAGATAGCAGCATCTGTAATACAAGGATGATCATGTTGACCTCGGTGGGCTTGCGTGGTGACGCACAGGCGGCTCGCCAGACCGGAATCAGGGCTTACCTGACCAAGCCGGTCCGCCAGAACGACCTCTACAGCGCGCTGTTGGAGGTGATGGGCGATGCCGAAATAGTGAACAACTCCCAATTGGTGACCCGGCACAGTCTGGCCGAGACCTCTGAGCGCAAGGGACTCGGGGCGCGAATTCTGGTCGCTGAGGACAACCCCGTCAATCAGCTGGTGGTCCTGGGGATGTTGCGCAAGCTGGGGTGCCTGGTCGATGTGGTCGGCGATGGACGCCAGGCCATCGAGGCCATGTCCGCAAGTCCCTTTGATCTGATTTTCATGGACTGCCAAATGCCCGAACTCGACGGTTACGCGGCAACGGGCGAGATCCGCAGCTCTGAGACGACAAATGGGCATGAAAAACGCATTCCGATTGTCGCACTCACCGCCAATGCTCTGCAGGGAGATCGGGAAAAGTGTCTGGCGGCGGGGATGGATGACTACCTGAGTAAACCTTTCAAGCTGGATCAGATCCTCGTTGTCCTCGAACGCTGGTTGCCCAAAAGTGATGCGGCGCCTGTTTCCACTTCAGTGGTCGAATCTTCACTGCCGTCACCTGAACCTGAAGTTACCGTTGTTCCGGTTGCTGCGGCACCGCAAGGGATTGAGCCGGAGCAGTGCCCTATTGATCAAAGGGCCCTGGACAATATCCGCGCACTGCAGATGGAGGGTTTGCCGGACATGCTTACCCAGATCATTCAAATCTACCTGAGTGAAGCACCTGTCTTGCTGGAAAGGCTCGCGGAGGGTATTTCCGCCGACGATGCGCCCGGGGTACGGGGGGCCGCTCACAGTTTGAAATCGAGCAGTGCCAATCTCGGAGCCTTGCAGATATCAGACTTCTGCAAGACTCTTGAAAACAGGGGACGGGAAGGTTCTCTGGCGGGAGCTCAGCCGTTGCTTACGCAGATCAAGGCTGAATTTGTCCGGGTCGAAGAGACATTAATCTTGGAAATGGAAGCTAGCTGATGGCCGGAATAGACCAAAATAAAGCTCTGATCCTGATCGTCGACGACGACCATACCATGCGCATGCTGATGCGCGCCTCGTTGCAGCAGGCCGGTTACGAGGTCGTTGAGGCTGAAAACGGCAGGCGGGCTATCGAGCAGTTCGGGGACTTGCAACCAGACGCGATACTGCTCGACGTGATGATGCCGGAGCTAGATGGTTTTGAAACCTGCGAGGCGCTGCGCAAACTGCCAGGTGGAGCGCACACCCCGGTGCTGATGGTGACCGGCCTGGAAGATCTTGAATCGATACATCGTGCCTTTGAGGTGGGGGCCACAGATTTCATAACCAAGCCGATCCACTGGGTGATGCTTGGCTACCGGGTACGCTATATGCTGCGAGCCAGCCAGGTTTTTCTCGATCTGCACCAAAGTCAAACCCAGTTAGCCGAAGCACAACAGCTTGCCAAGCTGGGCAACTGGGTGCTGTACCCGGAAGCAGAAATTCTGTCCGGGTCACCGGAGTTCTTCCGTATTTCAGGCCTGAAAGACTCTGTGTCTGGAGCGACACTGGAGCGGTTTACGGATTCCGTTCATCCTGACGATCGGGAATCCTTCACGCTGGCTTTGGAGGCGGCAATCCGTAATGAGAATTCCTATAGTCTCGATTATCGGGGCATCCTGAACAATAATGAGGAGCGGATCATCCACCTGAAGGGGGAGGCCTTTTCCAGCCCTGCCGGAAGAAAAAAAATAATCCGGGGCTTCATTCAGGATGTTACCGAACTTAGAAAGTCGGAAGAGCAGATCCGCTACCTGGCCTATTACGATAGTCTGACTGGTCTTGCCAACCGTGACCTGTTCAATGATCGCTTGCAAAATGCCATGTCAGCAGGGATTCGCCAGAATCGCATCATGGCGGTGCTGTTTCTTGATTTGGACCGCTTCAAACGCATTAACGACACTCTCGGGCACCATGCCGGAGATCTGTTGTTGAAGATTGTCGCTGGTCGTCTCAATGACTGTGTTCGTGATTCGGATTCGGTGGCTCGTTTCGAGCCGAACGTTCCACAGGCTTGCGTGTCACGGCTGGGGGGTGACGAATTTACCGTACTGCTCACCGACCTGGCGCAACCGCAAGATGCCTTAATCGTGGCCCAGCGTATTATCGATTCCATCCCCAGGCCCATCGACCTTCTGGGGCATGAAGTCTCTGTCACCACCAGCGTTGGTATCAGCCTGTTTCCTTCGGATGGGAAGGACGCCGAAACCCTGCTCAAGAATGCCGATGCGGCGATGTATGAGGCCAAGAGCAGGGGGCGTAACAACTTTCAGTTCTTCAAGGAGACCCTGAACGCCGACAGCTCGGAGCGGCTCAGCTTGGAAAATGACCTGCGTAAGGCATTGGAAAGGAGTGAGTTTCTGCTCCACTACCAGCCCCAGGTGAATATGAAGACAGGGCGGGTTATCGGAGCTGAGGCCCTGTTGCGCTGGAACAGCCCGACCCGGGGCATCATCTCGCCGGCGGATTTCATCCCCCTGGCCGAAGACTCGGGCCTGATCATCCCCCTGACCGAATGGGTGATCCAGGAGGCCTGCGAGCAGAACAAGGCCTGGCAGCTGGCCGGGTTTCATCCGGTTCGGATGTCAGTCAACATATCGGGGAAGCAGTTCAGTCAGCAGCAAATTGCCGAAACCTGTCAGCGCTTTTTAGAGGCCAACGGATTAGAGGCGCAATACCTGGAGGTCGAACTGACCGAGAGTGCCCTGATGGAGAACAGGGAGGTCGCCAGGGAGATTCTGGAACTGCTGAAAGGTCTGGGCCTGACCATCGCCATCGACGATTTTGGCACCGGCTACTCCTCTTTAGCCTACCTGAAGGCTTTTCCCATCGACACCCTGAAAATTGACCGATCTTTTGTTCGCGATATCACCACTGATCCCAATGATGCCGCTATTATCAGGGCAATCGTCGCGATGGCCCAGAGCCTCGAACTGAAGGTTATTGCTGAGGGGGTCGAGACCGAGGAACAACGGGACTTTCTTCAGAAACTTGGCTGCAACGAGTACCAGGGATTTTTGTTCAGCCGCCCCTTGCCGCCGGAGGAGTTTGCGGAACTGATGACGGCAGAACTGGCGCAGTGGGGCCCGTTCTTGACTTGTATTGGTTCAGACTGAATTGTGGGGCTGTTCGCCTCTCACCGCCAGGGCGAGCCCGATGGCTTAGAGCCTGCTTGCCTGCCATTACACGTTGATCATGGTGCCAGGAGCAACCGTCAGCATGCTGGGCAACGCCGCGGTGGCAGGCTCCCTTTATCTTGAAATCACCAAGGGGCAATCTGACCATATTCCGGTAGCTTTCGATCATTTGCTCTTGTAGTTTCTTGGGCTCCAGAACCTTCGCCCGGAGGGCTGGACCGAGTAGTCACCATCTATGTCATGCCCCGGATGGAGAATTTTTTTTGAAAGCACTGACCATAATCGCAGGTTTTTTCTGTCTGCTGGTAGCCTTCTGGATTGCCGAGCGGTTACCGGAACAGATGGCCGAGACGCCTCTGGAGCTTCTGGGGGTGACGTTGCTTGTGAGCTGTGGCATGGGGATGCTGGTACGCCATACAGGATGGCTTCTGGCTCTCGTATGCGCTGTTGCTGCGGCGGCCCTGAATCTTTTTTATTAGTAGCAGAAGTGTTTTCTCCATTGACACTTGCTGCCGGTCGCTGCTATAAGCTCACTCACTTTGGGCGATTAGCTCAGCTGGGAGAGCATCGGCCTTACAAGCCGAGGGTCACAGGTTCGATCCCTGTATCGCCCACCAAAGAAATAATAGGGGTCAGGTCATTTATTGACCTGACCCCTTTTTCTCATTATTCAATCACGATGGATTTCCCTCGATCATCTCGCCTTATATGCTCATCTTTGTTATTCTCAATGTCTTCTCGTTACAGGTTGCGGTGAAACCCGGGCTCTGAATTCAAAATGCCTGTGGGGGGAAGTTCTTTAGAATCGCTCTATTGCCTTAAGGATTTTTTGATGCTGAACTTTGCTGATGAATTCAAGGATAATTGCGGTTTCGGACTGCTTGCTCAGATCCGAAATCAACCTAGTCATGAAATGCTTAATGACGCGGTGCGCGCCCTGACTCGAATGATGCACCGCGGTGCAGTCTCTGCCGATGGTAAATCGGGGGACGGCAGCGGGCTGCTTTGCTCCATGCCTCGCAAATTCATGCGCAATGTGGCCGCGGAGCAGGGGGTGTCTCTTCCGGATCAATACGCCGTGGCGACCCTCTTTCTCTCCCGAGAGTCGGACCAGAAGGCGCTTTTTTCGGAATATTGCCAGAAAAACGACCTGAAGGTACTTTTTGTCCGCACTGTGCCGCTGAACGTCGATGCCCTTGGTGAGTATGCCCTGAGTCTGCTTCCGACGATCGTTCAGGCGGTTGTTATCCCCGACTCCCTGATCGCGACCCGGCGATTCGACGCCCTGATCTACCTGACTCGCAAGGAGCTCGAGCATGAGCTCAGTGAGGATCCGGATTTCTACGTCGCATCCTTTTCCCGCACCCTGATTTCCTACAAGGGGCTGGTGATGCCCCGTTATATCCAGAAGCTCTTTCCCGATCTGTTGCGCGAGGATTTCGAAATCAGCTTCGCCATGTTCCATCAGCGCTTTTCTACCAATACGCTGCCCAAGTGGAAGCTGGCCCAGCCGCTGCGCTCCATCGCTCACAACGGGGAAATCAATTCCATCAAGGGCAATCGGTTCAACGCTCTGCACAAGTTCACCGATGCCGAAAGCCCCGTGTTTACTTCCGAAGAGCTCGAGCGCATCTTCCCCATTCTGGAGCAGGGCGTCAGCGACAGCGCCAGTCTCGACAATATGTTCGAGTTTCTGCTGGCCAACGGAGTCGATTTCTTCAAGGCTATTCGCGCCCTGATCCCTCCGGCTCGTCACAACGTGGCCAATATGCCGGCCAAGCTTCGCTCTTTTTACGAATATCTCTCCAGTGCCTATGAGCCCTGGGATGGCCCGGCTGCGGTCAGTGTCACCAACGGTCGTTATATCGGCTGCGTATTGGACCGAAACGGTCTGCGTCCGGCCAAGTATGTGGTCACCACCGATGACCGTCTGCTTATTTCCAGTGAATACGGGGTACTCAGAACGCCCCCGGAGAAAGTTAAGGAACGGGGGCGGCTCCAGTCGGGGCAGATGATCGCTGCTGACCTTGAGCAGGGGCAGATCTTCAAGACCCGGGATATCGATCAGTATCTGATGAATTCCCAGCCCTACAGTGAGTGGCTTACCGACCGGACCTATTATCTGCAAGAATTCATCGGGCATCAGTTTGAGGATCTCTCGGACTACAGCTACGAGGATCTGGAAAAGCAGCAGCGGTATTTTAATTTCAGCAATGAAGTGATCGATCTCATCGTTAAGCCTATGTTGCTCCAGGGCAAGGAGGCCACGGGTTCCATGGGGGATGACTGCCCCACAGCGGCTTTTTCAAAGAAGCAGCGCAACTTCACCGACTTTTTCAAACAGAAGTTCGCCCAGGTCACCAATCCTCCCATCGATCCGCTGCGGGAGAAGGCGGTGATGTCTACCACCATCGGTATCGGTGAATTGGGCAACCCGCTGGTGGAGAGCCCCGAGCGCGCCTGCCGCCTGAAGAGCCTTTCGCCGATTCTCTCCCGGGACATCTTCGATGCGCTGCTCTCCTTCGGTGATGAGCATCATCCCCGCTATGAGCCCTCCTACAAGTCGTCCATTTTCAACACCACCTTCGAGCATGGGCTCAGGGCTGCTCTCGAATCGCTGGGCGACCGTGTGGTGAAGGCGGTGTCCACGCAAGGGGTGAGGGTCATTATTCTGGATGACCGCCCGGCCTCGGAGTCGAAGATGGTGATCCCCATGGCCATGGCCGTCGGGTACATTAACCGGCGCCTGCTGGCGGCCCGGGTACGTCATCTGGGCTCCATCGTGGTCTGCACCGGCGAGGTGATGGACTCCCATTCGGCCTGCGTGCTTATCGGCTTCGGAGCCGTGGCGATCTACCCCTGGCTGCTCTATGCCACCGGATTGGAGATCTGCCAGAAGAAGGGGGCCTCGGCCAAGGATGTGCGCCATGCGCTGAAAAACATCTACTACTCGCTGACCAAAGGGATACTGAAGGTCATGTCCAAGATGGGCATCAGCGCCGTGGCAAGTTACCGCAACGCCGCGCTCTTCGATGTGATCGGTCTTGGAAGCGAAATCGTCTCGAGCTGTTTTCCTGCCGCCTCCGCTCTGATTCCGGGGCTGGGTTTTGAGGATATCGAGGCCCGCCTTTCCGAGGTTCATCGCAGGGTGTATTCGAAAAAGGGGATGACCCCCGTCTATCCTCTTGATATCGGCGGCTTTTACCGTTTCAATCCTGGATTCGAGTATCACGATTTCGGCCCCAGGGTGGTGACTCAGCTTCACCGTTTTGCTGAGGCGAAAAGCCGGGAAGAATATCTCAAGTTCCGGGACATGATTACCGGACGAGGCCAGCAATTCATCCGCGACTTCTTCAGCCTCAACCCGGTGGCAAAGCCTATCGCTCTGGACGAGGTGGAGCCTACCTCGGCCATCACCTGCCGTTTCGACAGCGCGGCCATGTCCCTGGGCGCTCTGTCCATCGAGGCCCACGAGGCTCTGGCCGAGGCGATGAACAGCTTGGGGGGACGCTCCAATTGTGGGGAAGGGGGGGAAGCCGCTGAAAGATTCCGGTCGCCTCGCAACTCCAAAATCAAGCAGATCGCTTCGGGCCGCTTCGGCGTTACTCCCGGGTATTTGCGCAGCGCTTCAGAAATTCAGATCAAGCTGGCCCAGGGAGCCAAGCCCGGAGAGGGGGGGCAGCTTCCGGGGGAGAAGGTCACTTCACTCATCGCCTCGCTTCGTTTTACTGTGCCCGGCGTTACCCTGATTTCTCCTCCGCCCCATCATGACATCTACTCCATCGAGGATCTGGCTCAGCTGATCTACGACCTTAAGCAGGTTAATCCCGATGCGGTGATCAGCGTCAAGTTGGTCTCGACCCAAGGGGTTGGTACCATCGCCGCCGGTGTGGCCAAGGCCTATGCTGACAAGATCATCATCTCCGGAGCCGATGGCGGAACCGGCGCTGCGCAGTTCAGTTCCATCAAGTTCGCCGGAAACCCCTGGGAGCTGGGACTGGCCGAGGCCCATCAGAGTCTTAAGGGCAACAACCTGAGGGAGCTGGTGGAGCTTCAGACCGACGGTGGACTCAAGGTCGGTCTGGATGTGGTCAAGGCAGCCATGCTCGGGGCCGAAACCTACGGGTTCGGAACTCCGCTGCTGGTCATTCTCGGATGCAAGATGCTTCGCGTCTGTCATCTCAACCGCTGCACTGTCGGCGTTGCCACGCAGGATGAGATGCTGCGTGGCCACTATGTGGGTACGGTGGAGAAGCTGGTCAGCTACCTGACCAACGTGGCCCAAGACGTCCGGGAAATCCTGGCGCAGCTGGGAGTGCGGAGTCTCTCGGAGATCATCGGTCGCGTGGATCTGCTCAAGGTCATCGATGATGACTTCGCATCCAAATTTGACTTCTCTCAGGTTCTTCGGCAGGTGGAGGGTGCCAACGTCAAGCAGAAACCCAACCCCCCCTATGATGACAACGCCTTCGAGAAGGATGTGCTTCGTGAGGTCTACCCTGTCATCAAGAATCCGAAAGAGGAAATCGTCGTCGAGCGGGATATCGTCAACACCAACCGCAGCTTCGGAGCCCTGATCAGCGGTGAGATCGCCCGTTTTTACGGCGATGCTGGCCTGCCCAAGGATTCCATCAATTTCCATCTCACCGGCGTTGCCGGGCAGTCGCTGGGGGCCTTCCTGAGCGGTGGAATGAACATACACCTGGACGGTGTGGCCAACGATTATGTGGGCAAGGGCATGCACGACGGACGCATCGTCATCATTCCTGCCAACTACGCCGAAGGAACCTCCGCTGTAGGCAATACCTGTCTCTACGGTGCCACGGGGGGCAAGCTCTTCGTGGCCGGTACCGCCGGTGAGCGCTTCGGTGTTCGCAATTCGGGAGCGCTGGCCGTGGTCGAGGGCACGGGAGATCATGCCTGCGAGTACATGACCGGGGGAACGGCGGTGATTCTCGGAGAGACGGGCATCAACTTCGGTGCCGGCATGACCGGCGGGGTGGCCTTCGTTTACGACCGTCACAAGAACTTCATCGATCGACTCAACGGCGAGCTGGTCGAGGCGCGGCGTATCGATGTGGATGACGATAACGAGGGCAAGCTCTATCTGAAGCAGATTCTCGTCAGCTATCTTACCCGGACACGCAGCCCCAAGGGCCGGTATATTCTGGATAATTTCAGGGAGGAGCTGGCCTATTTCTGGATGGTTACTCCTAAGGATATGAAAGTCCCGTTGAACCCGAAAGAGGGAGATTGATTCCATGCAGTCTTTTGTCACTCGCGAACGTAACGAACCAGAAAAGTGGGAGGTCTCGGAGCGCATCCGTACCTTCGAGGAAATATACGACTTTTTCAATAACAAGCAGGTCGCCCGGCAGGCTGAGCGCTGCGTACAGTGCGGAGACCCCTTCTGCAGCGCCATAGGTTGCCCTCTGGGCAACTACATTCCCCGCTGGCTGGAGGCCATCGCCGAGAAGGATCTGCACAAAGCCTTTTTGCTCTCCAATGAAAGTTCCCCCTTCCCCGAGATTCTGGGAAGGGTCTGCCCCCAGAACAAGCTCTGTGAAGGGGCCTGCACCCTCGATGACGGCTTTGGAGCCATCACCATCGGCGCCATTGAGGCTTCGATTACCGATCTGGGGTTCAAGCAGGGGTATGAGCTTCCCTTCCCCGGCATCACCACGGACAAGAAGGTTGCGGTCATAGGCTCCGGTCCCGCGTCCATCTCCTGTGCACATTTTTTGCTTCGTGCGGGCATTGCCGTTGAGATGTTTGAACGCGCCCAAACCCCGGGGGGGCTGCTCAGTTACGGAATTCCTGGTTTCAAGATGAGCAAGAAACTGGTGGAGCGCCGCTTCGAGCTGCTGAAGAAAGCCGGCCTGAGCCTGCATCTCGGAACCCATGTAGGTAAGCATCTCTCGATGGATAAGCTGATCGAGGGCTTCGACGCCGTCTTTGTCGGCGTGGGGGCGACCCGGGGTAAATCTGCACGACTTGAACACGAGGATCATCCTCAGGTTTACAAGGCGATGCATTTTCTCACCGCCGTACAGCGTCGTCTGTATGGCGAAGGCTGGGATCCGAGGTTCGAGGTCAAGGGCAAAAAGGTTGTGGTGATCGGCGGCGGGGATACGGCCATGGACTGCCTGCGCACCGCGATCCGTGAAGATGCCCTGGAGATTACCTGTCTCTATCGCCGGGATCAGGCCAATATGCCCGGCAGCGCCCGGGAGTATTACAATGCCGTGGAGGAGGGGGTCGAGTTCCTCTTTCACGAAAGTCCGAAGGAATTCGTCCTCAATGACAAGGGGAACCTAGTGGGGATCGATGCCATGAAAACCCGCCTTGGGGACAAGGGATCTGACGGCCGACGTCGGATGGAAGAGATCGAGGACAGCCTGCACTGCGTCCAGGCAGACGTGGTCATTCTTGCTCTGGGGTTTGATACGGAGGAGAACCGCTACCTGAAAGAGGCAGAGGTTGATACCGACGACTGGGGACAGATTAAAGTCGATGCCTGTGGCCGGAGCTCACACCCTGCTATCTGGGCCGGAGGCGACTGCAAGCGCGGGGCCGACCTGGTTGTAACCGCCGCCGCCGATGGGCGCGAAGCCGCTTTTTCCATGATGGAGACCCTGCTCAAGGACTCCTGAGCCTGTTAAGGTTGTAGGCTGATCCTAGCTGGAGATCTTTTACGTTATCGTATGGACAGGGCGCGGCAAGCAGCGCCCCTACTGGCTGGATTATGTAGGGGCGCTGCTTGCTGCGCCCTGTCTTTTGTTGTGTTCAGCTCTCCCAGAAATCGGGTTTGATCACGCCGCTGCGGATGGCGTACTTCACCATGTCAATGGGAGTGTTGACTCCTAGTTTTTTCCCGATTTTCGTCCGGTGGCTCTCGACGGTCTTGGGGCTGATGCAGAGCAGCTCGCTGATGCGCTGGGTGCTGTTGCCCTCTACGACAAGACGAAACACCTGTTGTTCCCGGGAAGAGAGCAGATCGAAGCTGCTGTGAACTTTATGATCTTCCCGGCTTTCTATATAGGCTTTGATGACCCCCTCCTGCATCCTTGAGGTGAGGAAGTAGTTTCCCTCATGCACTGCCTTGATGGCCTTGGCGACCTCCTGGCTGGGTGAGCCCTTGAGAATGTACCCTGTAGCGCCGAACTTGAAGGCCTGGTGGACGTACTCTTCTTTTTCGTGCATGGACAGGATGATTACCTTTACATCGCCAAGAGCATCGTGAATGACCTTGGTGGCATCGAGGCCATTCATTCTCGGCATGGCAATATCCATCAATATCACATCCGGCTTTGTTGCCCTGGCTTTTTCAAGCGCCTCGATGCCATCGGCAGCTTCGGCCACGACTTCGATATCTTTGAAGCCGTTTATCAGCAGGTGCAGCCCTTCGCGAAACACCGCGTGGTCATCTGCAATCAATACCCGGATACTGTTCATGCCTCAGACTCCTGAAAGGGAAGGTTGACTGAAATGAGGGTGCCCGATTCTGTCCCCCTGCGGATCTCGAACTCTCCGCTAAGAGCCGAAACCCGTTCCCTCATGCCGATAATTCCAAGTCCGCTGCCCTTGATTGTTTTCTGGTTTTTCTTCGCTTCGGTATCAAATCCGATGCCGTTGTCCTCAATAGTGAGATAAACACTGGAGTCCTTGAGCTCCACAAAAATTGAGGCCCGATTCGCTCTGGCGTGTTTGACGATATTGTTCAGCCCTTCCTGACATAGCCGGTAGATGGTTACTTCAACCTCCGGGGGGAGCCTTTGCTCATTGAGCCCCTCAATTCGGAGTTCTATCTCCTTTAGTTCTGTCACAAACTGTCTTCGTAACCAGCCCAGGGCTGGTTCAAAACCCATGTCGTCCAGTATTGTCGGCCGAAGCCGGGTGCAAAAATCGCGGACTTCCTGGATCATTCCGTTGGTCAGGCCTATGAGTCTGTCGGTCTGCTTATCAAATGCATCAATGGTTGAGTTTTGCGGGCTACTTAGCATCTCCAGCCCCAGTTTGAGTGCCACAAGGCTTTGACCAAATTCGTCATGAAGTTCCGATGCGAGTTTTTTGCGCTCTTCCTCCGCGGTAATCAGCAGCTTTCTGGAGAGATGCTGAACTTTGTTTTCTGCATTTTTCTTCCCCGTGATATCGGAATGGGTACCGACGGCGCGAAGGGGCGTGCCCGTCTTTTCATCCCAGGCCACAACCTGACCCCGGTCGTGAATCCAGACCCAGCTTCCATCCTTGGCGCGCATTCGGAATTCCGTCTCATAATGATCAGTCTCGCCTGCAAGGTGATTCATGAGTTTATTAACGGTATTTTCCCGGTCCTGGGGGTGTAGCAGTTCCACCCAGATTTGAAAGGAGGGGGTGATCTCGCCGGGCCGGTATCCCAGCATCTCTTCCCACCTCGGGCTGAAGTAGGCTTTGCCAGTTTTGACATCCCAGTCCCAGAGGCCAGCCTGAGACCCTTCGAGGGCGAACTGAAGACGCTCGGCATTGAGTCGGATCTCTTCATTGCTCCATAGTTGCTGGTTCCATTGATCTTTTATCGGCTTAAACGAGAAGATGAAAATCAACGTCATAAAACTAAGGACCATAAATAAATCCAGAAAATTGCGGATCTGCTCAGACAGGGGGGGGAGCAAGTACAGCATAAAATGACTGAGACCTTCTGCTGCAAGTATCGCCAAGGCTGTTATGACAAATAATTGAAAAGGGGAAATTTTTAACGCCAATGATTTCATATCAATAATCCTGTTCGTAGCCTAATGGCTCGGATTGATAACAATTTTGTCCTTAAGGCTATCATAGTCATTGGATGGCAGAGACAAGTTCGTTAGAATATGAAAAAGCTCGATTACTTGGATTTTTTCCAATCAGACGCAAGGGAGAGATGGGTGAACTGATGAAAATTCAATATCTTGTACCTGAAAAGAAGCAGGGGCTCGTAGTCGTAATCACTGGCAACGGCAAGGGCAAGACCACCTCGGCCCTGGGGATGACGGTGCGAGCCGCCGGTCATGGAATGAAAACCTGTATCATTCAGTTTATGAAAGGTGACATCTATGCCGGGGAGTGGGACGGCGTCAAACTCCTGGGGGATCGGGTGGAGCTGATCTCCACAGGGATGGGGTTTTGCGGTCTGCTGGGAAATCCCTACTCCAGGCAGGAACACCGTCAGTGCGCCCAGGATGCCCTGAAGCTTGTTGATGAGAAGATGCTTTCGGGGCAGATTGACCTTCTTGTGCTTGATGAGATCAACAATGCCCTGAAGCTCAAGCTGATTGATCTGGATCAGGTCATCTCTATTCTGGACAGTCGACCGTCCCCGCTGCATTTGGTGTTGACCGGTCGCGATGCTCACCCGGATGTCATCGAACGGGCCGATACGGTCAGTGAGGTCAATGAAATCAAGCATGCCTATCGCAAGGGGATAGAGCCCCAGCCCGGGGTTGATTACTGAAAAATAAACCGTTTACGCCTCTTCCGGGTTGTTTTTGATTTTGGATAGTGGCAGTATCCGCATCTTTCAGGTTTTTATCGATACACAGGAGTTCAGATATGTATTACCTCACCGTAAAAACCCAGTTTGCCGCAGCTCACCGTCTCATCAATTACGATGGCGATTGTGAAAATCTTCATGGTCACAACTGGAAAGTCGAGGCCTGCGTCAGTACCCGGACTCTTGACTCGGCCGGTCTCGGGATCGACTTCAAGGTGTTAAAAAAGAAGACCAATGAGGTTCTTGACACCTTTGATCACAAGTATGTCAATGATATCCCCCCCTTCAATGAGATCAGCCCTTCTTCGGAAAATATGGCCAGCTTCATTTTCGAGCGGCTTAAGGAGCGTCTGAACAACGAAAACGTTCAGGTCTTCGAAGTCAAGGTCTGGGAATCGGACAATGCCTGTGCCTGCTACCGCGAAGACTGAACTGCCGCTGGTTGAGGTCTTTTCCTCCATTCAGGGAGAGGGGCCCTGGGTCGGTGCGCGACAGGTTTTCGTGCGTCTTTCCGGGTGCAATCTTGCCTGCAGCTACTGTGATACCGACTTCGTATTTACGGGGCGATGCAAGTTCGAGCTCTGTCCAGGCAGTTCGGAGATGGTGGAGAGACCAAGCCCGGTGCCTCTGGATTCCCTGACAGAGTCGATCCGCTCCTGGACGAAAATCCCCCATCATTCCCTCAGCCTCACCGGCGGGGAACCTCTGGTGCATGCCGAGCTTCTTGCTCATTGCCTGCCTGCGCTTCAGGAGCTGCTTCCGATCTATCTCGAAACCAACGGGACCATGGTCGATGAGCTCGAAGGACTGCTGCCCTGGCTGGACTATATCTCCATGGATCTCAAGCTGCCCTCGGTCAGTGAAGAGTCTGAGCTCTGGGACCGTCATCGCTCCTTCCTTCGCCTGGCCAGGACCCGAAAAGCCTATGCCAAAATTGTAGTGGATGAGAGCACCCCAGATCGTGAGCTGCGTCTTGCCGCTGAGCTTCTTCGGGACGAAGGGCAGGGGATGCCCCTGGTAATCCAGCCCGTAACCCGCGAAGGGCAGCCGCCCATGAGTGTGAAAGCTCTTTTCAAAATTTTCGATACAATGAGTATCATCTATCCTCATTTGAGGATTATTCCTCAGGTGCACCGTTATTGCGGACTTTTGTAGGGGCCTAGCTCCCAGTCGACAGGAGAATTGTCGTGTGTAAAAAGATTTTTATCGCAGCCACTGAACAGCACTGCGGAAAAACGACTACCAGTGTTTCTCTCATGCATCTGGCTCGCAAGAAATACGGGCGGGTCGGCTTCATCAAGCCGGTGGGGCCCAAACCCTCCAAGCTCAATGGCTACTCGATGGACAAGGATGCTGCACTGATCGCAGAAGTCTATGGCCTCGAAGAGGACATGGAGCTGATGTCGCCGGTGGTACTACACCCCGGCTCGACACGCAGAATTCTGGACGGTGAGATTCCCAAGGAGCAGCTCTTCGAGCGCATATCCGATGCCTGCAGGGCTTTGGAGCAAAAATGTGACTTTCTCATTATCGAAGGCGCAGGACATGGCGGGGTCGGCTCCGTCCTGGGAATGAGCAACGCACGGGTTGCCCGAGAGCTTGGCGCTCCGGTGCTGCTGGTTTCCGGAGGGGGCATCGGCAATGTGATCGACGCGGTGAGCCTCAATCTTGCCATCTATGAGAAAGAGGGGGCCGACGTCAGGGTCGTAATGGCCAATAAGCTGATACCGAGCAAGAGAGATACGACCCTGAAGTATCTGACCATGGCTTTTGCCCAGGAGCCGTTCAAGGTGACCGGGGGGTTCAACTATTCCCCCATTCTGGCAAATCCGACCCTCAACCGTATTTCCCAGATTCTCAGTGCGCCTCTTCAGGGTGATCCCGACAAGGGGATGAGAATTATTAATGAAACTCAGCTCGGTGCGGCTTCGGCGCAACGGGTGATCGACCTGCTGCATAATTCGACGCTGCTGGTCGTAACCAGCAGCCGCGATGAGCTTCTGGTCACCATTGCTTCGCTCTATCATATCCCTGAATATCAGGAGAAGATTGCCGGAATGGTCATCTCCGGGATCTCTCCCGTTTCGAAAATCACCCAGCAGATTATCGATGACAGCCGTATCCCCTACATTAAACCCGGGATCACGACGGCAGAGGCCTTTTCCATTATCACCGACGATGTCTCGAAGATCACAGCAGAAGACTCTCAGAAAATCAGTCTTATTCAGAGGCTGGCCGAGAGCGAACTCGACTTTGAGATGATCGATTCCATTTTCTAGGCAGCGTACTCTCGCTGGCTTTTTTATAACGGAGCAACCTTTCGGGGTTGCTCCGTTTTTTTTTAAATAAAAACAGATCTTTTCCTCCCCGCTCTTCAAGCACTGTCTAAGGGCTTGAGTTGTTCAAAACATTGAAATTCGCAGGTCGGGTGCTAGCTTTAAAGCAGGCGCACCCACAACAAACCTGGGGCAAGACGTTTGAGATAACAACTGCAGGGGAGGTCACCATGGCCAGAACGACGGAGGGCAGTCTTGTCCATCATATCAAGCAGGTAAAAACGTCGAAAAGGGTTTTTGAAAACGCATTTCAGGCGGTTTCCCGCATGCTACTCTCCGGGGGGATCGAGAAAGTCGTGGTCAACGGTAAGACGACCTACGACTTCAAGATATTTCGCCAGGGGGGCAAACATCCCGTCGGCATGTTCGATGAGATCAATTCCTTTGTCAGTTTCGTCAAGGATGCAGCCGAAGGGGGTTCATCAAAGGAGATGGCCTTTGTGCTGGTGGGGGAGCCGGGCAACGGGAAGACCTTTCTGGTCGAAGAGCTCTGTGCGCTCTACAGAAATTTTCTTCGCAGAGACGAGTGGCGCAAATACACCTTTCGTTTCAAGGGGATGGTCGAGCTCGGTAGCTATGGACGGATTGATTTTATCGAATCCCAGACCTATGAAGATCCCATGATTCTGGCGATGAATCTATTTGACGATCCAAACGAGAGCCGTGAGTACCTGGCCAAAACCGGTGGCTTCAGCGATGCGGAGCTGCAGAAGCTCTATGAAAACTATCGTCCCCTGGGAGCCTGCAGCGGCTATATCTGGAACGATATCCGCAATTATACCGGTGGCAAGATCCTGGATATGCTCGCGCGTATCGAGGTCGTGCCTGTTCCCCTGAACGAGAGTCTGGGCACGATCACGGGGAAATACCCCGCAAAGGACAAAATAACCTCTTCGTCCGTTGATCTGCTGGGGGAGGAGTCGATCCAGCGTCTGCTGCACATCACCGATACAAACAACCCTTATCGCTTCGACCTGCGCCGGGGAGCCTTGGCTCGAGTGGCAGGTGGGGGGATTCACTTCTGCGACGAGATCTACAAGAACAAAAAAGATCTAGTTCAGGTTTATCTGGGCGTCATTCAGAACCGAGCTATTGAGATTGACGGCTATCGCTGGCCCATCGATACCCTCATCGTCGCCACCAGTAATAACTCAGAATTCAACCGCTTCCTCGCTGAGAAGGAAGAAGCGCCCATCGTCGATCGCTGCCGTATCTGCTACGTCTCCCACAACACTAATTACCTCCTGCAACAGGAACTCACGGGCTATGCACTGGGGAGCGAGACCAAGACGACGATCAACCGGGAGCTGCTTCATCGGGATCCCAATCTCAACTACGCCGCCTCGGTCACCGCCGTTCTCACGCGCCTGCCCAGATCCGAGAAACTCTCTTCCATAGAGACCATGAAACTTGCCGCCGGGGAAGTTGCCGGAGAAAAGAGCATCAAGACCCTCTCCGAGGTCATCGATACCCTCAATCAGGAGCCGGATATCACCAAAAGATTCGGACAGAAGGGACTGGGGCAGCGCAATCTCGGGCGTATGGTGCAGCTGCTGATCGAAAGCAGCGAGACCAACGAGGGGCAGTGCATGGTCGCGTACGATATTTTTGCCGCTGCCGAGCGGGTGATTCTGGATTATGTGACCGATACCCAGGATCGTGCCAAGTACCTGGAAGATCTGAAGATCGCACGGAACCTCTACCGTGAACGGGTGATGACCGAAATGTTCAACGCCTACATGGACGAGCCCCAGGCCATCCGCAAGGACGTGATGAGTTACGTCAACATGATTATCGGGATTGATGCGGAAAATCTCGGCCCGGATCGGATGTGGAAGTACAAGGACCCTCAGAGCGGCGAACTCAGGGCGCTCAAGATCGACGAGCGATACGTTAAGAGTATCGAGGAGCGGCTGGGGCTCAAATCCCAGGAACAGCGTGAGAGTTTCCGTACTTCCATCCGGAAAATCTACGGACAGAAAATCTCCATCGACCCCGAATACGATTTCATGGACAACCTGGATCTGGTCAAGGCTGTGACCGACGTGCGACTCAAGTCCGATATAGCCGGAGCCGGTAGTCTCATCGGAGCCCTGGCTAATCGCACCAACGAGGAGAACCAGAAACTCTATGATCGTATGGTCGAGACCATGCTGGGCAAGCTCGGTTACTGCCGCACCTGCGCGCAGAAGACCATCGAGTATTTCTGCACCCAGGAAGATGAGGCCTGAGAAGGGGGAAGGAAGCATATGGCGAAACAACGCGGCTTCTTAGGCAGCACCCCAGAGCCTGCAAAGGGTGGCGTCCCGGAGGGTTCTTCTTTCGGGTCTCTTGTGCCGGAACCTGCCCTTGGCCCCCGAAGCTATACGAGCAGCATCCGATCTCTTGAGGAACTCCTGGAACGGGATCGACTGCGGGTTCTGGACGGTTTTCCCCCGAAAATTCGTATTGGTCGCATGATTAAACCCGGAGGGGGGGGCAAAGACAAGGTCGTTATCGTGCCCACCACTGTTGAGGAGAAGCTGCTTCATGATCGACTTCACCTGAGTGAAGAGGAGGAAGGCAGCGGCGGATCCGGTAAGGGGGAGGAGGGGGAAGTCATTGGTGAGCAGCCCGTACGACCCGAGGGGCAGGAAGGTGAAGGGCAGGCCGGTGAGGGACAGGGGGGCGCGCACGAAATCGAGTCCAGCGCCTACGATCTTGGAAGAATCCTGACAGAGAAATTTGAACTTCCCAACCTCAAGGACAAAGGGAAGAAAAAATCTCTGACCCGCTATGTCTACGACTACCACGGGGCTGCTCATCTCTCCGCAGGACAGAATTTACCGCATTCTCTCCAAGGAGAAGGATTTTGAATCTCAGGCCCTGGTGTTTTTTGTTCGGGATTATTCGGGTTCTATGGCCGGCAAGGCGACGGAACTGGTCGTGACACAGCATGTTCTGATCTATAGCTGGCTGACCTATCAGTACGCACGGCAGGTGGAGACACGCTTTATTCTTCACGATACTGAGGCCAGCGAGGTCAAGGACTTCTACACTTATTACAGCTCCAAGGTTGCCGGGGGAACCCGGGTGGCGGCTGCCTACCGTCTGGTGTGCGAGATCGTCGAGAAGGAGAATCTGGCTCAGGATTACAACATCTATATCTTTCACGGCACCGACGGGGATGACTGGGATACCCACGGAGAGGAAACCATCGTTGAGCTCAAAAAGATGCTCGGTTTCGCCAGCCGTGTCGGCATCACCATCGCCGAACACAGTCACGCGGCTTCGGGGCAGACTGAAGTGGAAAAGTATCTGAAAAACTCGGGACTTCTCGAATCCATGCCCAATCAGTTACGCATGGACCGGATGCCTGAAACCTCGGAAGAAAGCCGGCAGATCGAAGGAATCAAGCACTTGATCTCCTGATGCTCTCTGCCTGGAAAGGGTGCCTGCATGGAACTCATCAACCAGCACACCAAGCGGATCATGGAGGGGTGCAAGGAGCGGGCGATCAAGCATGGCCTGAGCTTCGAGAGCGAAACTCTGGAGTACATCGTTACGAACCGGGATCTCCTGGAGCTGAGCCCTAAAGTGATGATACCGACCCTCTACGATTACTGGGTTCAGGATGTTGAGGTGCTCAAGGAAAAGGGCCGCTACGAACTCTATCCCAACAACCCTTATGAAACGGTCATCAACACCCGTCCGGCGATCTCCTTCTATAACGACAACAATCCCGACTGGCTCAATGTGATGATCTTCTATCACGTGCTGGCGCACATCGACTTCTTTCAGAACAATCTCTATTTCAGGCACACCTGGGATTATGACTTTACCGGCCAGGCCCTCTCGGACAAGCGGATGATTACTTCACTGCGCTCCGAGAAGGGACGATGGGTCGATTATGTGATTGAATTCGCCCGGGGTATCGACAACCTTGTCGCCTTTCACCGCAATCTGTCGGATAAATTTGCGCCTCAAAAAGCATTGAAAATCTCCCGCCTGGATTATTACTTTGATGTTTTCCTGCAGCAGGAAAAGTCCATCAGCACCAATGAATACGTAAAGGAAATAGGTCGTTACAACCAGTTCTGCAGGGACTACGGCAAGCAAGGGGAGGCTCTTTTCTTTGTCGAAGTCACAAAGGGTGCTCCGGAATTTGAGGGCAGCTACAAGAATTTCATCAAGCAGGACAGGGGGCAGACCGTCGATTTGATGGAATATCTGTTGCGCCATTCGCCTTTTCTGAAACGGGATGAGAATCGCTGGATGAAACCGGTGATCGAGGTGGTTCGAAAGACCTCCCTGTTTTTCCAGCCTCAGATCCGTACAAAAATCATGAACGAAGGCTGGGCCAGCTACTGGCATGAAAAGTTGTTTCTGGAGGATGACAGGATCAAGGGGCACGAGGTGGATTTCGCCCGGGTCCATGCCAAGGTCACCTCTTTACCCCGAGTCGGCCTGAATCCTTACGCTATAGGCATGCGACTCTTTGAGCATATCGAACGTAGCAGCGACCGGGGGATCTACTCGGAGGAGTATCGCCGTATGAATGACGCCCGTGCTCGCAAAACCTATGATCTCAAGACAGGGCAGGGGCAGAGCAAGATTTTCTCCATCCGTGAGAATCTGAGTGATTCTCTCTTTATCCAGTTCTACCTCAATCAGGACTTTGTAGATGCCCATGAACTCTTTGTGGCAGCAAAGCGGCTAAATCCCCAGCGTATGACCTGGCAGTACTATGTCAAAAGCCGTAGCGCCGAGGCGTACAGGGAGATGGTCTTCGACTCTCTTTACCACCCTCCCTATATCGAGGTAATCAGCGATAACGCAACCGATGGCGAACTCTACCTTCGTCACCGTTTCGAGGGAAAACCGTTGGTGAAGGAATTTATCGCCAACTCCCTGTTAGGGCTGGAGTTTCTCTGGGGAGCCAAGGTGTCGCTAGAGACGAATGAAGCCGTCGTCAATAAAAAAGGGGCCGGAGCCGGGGAGGGGGCAGAGAGCTATGACATTCAGTGGCGAAGGGTTGTTTACAGTATGGAGGGGCGGAAACTGACTCACATCTATCTCTGACAGGGCGGATCATGGAAAACACGATTGAAAAAGCGCTCACTGGCATAGAACAGGTCACAGGCTCGCGAAATCGGGGAGAAGCGGTTGTTTTTTCCGATTTTCTCAAAATCATGGTGCGCCGTCCCTCGCGCGTGAGTCGCAATGTCTTTCAGCTCTTTCATGACATGGTCATGAGTCAGATCGATGACGGGGTTGATGAGTATGAGGGGGATCCCGAATCGATTAACTTCGTGTATTACGACTGCAGCCGTCTTTTTGCCGAGGATTCGGATCATCCTTTTTTTCCTGACCGCCTCTTCGCCAATCGTTTCATTCACCAGATCGAAGCATTCAAGCGAGGCGCCCAGCAGAACAAGATCTATATTTTCGAAGGCCCTCATGGCAGCGGCAAGAGTACTTTCCTGAACAACCTGCTGCACAAGTTCGAGAACTACGTCAATACTCCGGAGGGGATGAGCTATGAAACTCTCTGGCGTCTCGATCGCAGTCTGCTCGACCGTCATGCCGAGAAGGACACCATCGTAGCCGTAGAAAAACTTCTGCAACTGCTTGAGACGCCTTCAACGGGAAAACACGAACTGATTGAAGCGCAGCGCGAACTCTCCTCCACCGGGGAATATCTCGAAATCCCCTGCCCGAGTCATGACCATCCGCTGCTGAACATTCCTAAAGAGGTCCGACGTAAATTTCTGGACGATCTGTTTCTCAATGATGAAGAGAAGTGGAAACTTTTTACCGAAAAAGAGTACGAATGGATCTTTAAAAACAATCCCTGCACCATTTGCTCATCGCTCTATCAGGCGCTGCTGTCGAGATTGCACAGTCCCACCAAGGTGCTGAATATGCTCTATGCCCGGCCATACCGTTACAACCGCAGGCTCGGCGAGGGAATCAGCGTTTTCAATCCCGGTGATCATTCCACCAAAAACTATGTGCTCACCAACGATATACTGCAAAGTCGAATCAATGCGCTGCTGCGTGACAGCAACGAGGTCCAGTATCTTTATTCTAAATTCGCCAAGACCAATAACGGCATTTACGCCCTGATGGATATCAAGTCCCATAACACCTCCCGACTCATCGAGCTTCATAACATCATCAGCGAAGGGGTCCATAAGGTGGTGGATCTGGAGGAGAACGTTAACTCACTCTTTCTCGCCCTGATGAATCCTGAAGACAAGAAACACATCGAAAACTTCCAGTCCTTCACCGATCGTATCGAGTACATCCATATCCCCTATGTTATGGATCTTACGACGGAAGTTGAGATCTATCGGAATATTTTCTCCCGCCATCTGGGGCAGAGCTTCCTTCCGAGGGTGCTTAATAATTTTGCACGAACCATCATTTCGACCCGATTGGACAAGACAAGCGATGCACTGTTGGAGTGGATTGGGGATCCCAAGAAGTACTCGATGTACTGCGATGAGAACCTTCATCTACTGAAAATGGAAATTTATCGGGGATATATTCCTGAATGGCTCACTGAGGAGGATCGCAAGCGGCTCACCGCCACGAGGCGCAGACGGATTATCGATGAATCGGAGAAGGAGGGGTGGCAAGGTCTTTCGGGGCGCGATGCGATTAAACTCTTTGGCGAGTTCTTTTCTCAGAGTGCTCGCAAAGACCGTTTGATCAATATGACGAATCTCTACAAGTATTTCCAGAAATTACCCGTGGACAGCGCCGTCATGATCCCTGAGGGCTTTTTGGATTCGCTGGTACGCATGTACAATTTCAGCGTGCTTCAAGAGGTCAAAGAGTCCCTCTACTACTACAACGAAGCCCAGATCGCTCGTGACATCAAGAATTACCTATTTGCCGTGAACTTTGAGATCGGCTCAACCCAGACCTGCCGCTTTACCTCGGACCGTCTTGAGATCACGGAAGACTTTCTAGGTGCTATCGAGAGGCGATTACTGGGATCTCAGGAGAGTCCGGAAATCCTGATTCAGTTTCGCCGTGATGTTCAGAAAAGATATGCGGGCAGAACACTGACACAGGAGATATTGCTTGAAAACCGGGCTGTGGAAGAAACGTATCTTTTTAAGGACCTTCATGATCGCTACGTTTTTAATTTGAAGGAGAAAGTTTTGGATCCCTTTATGGAGAATCAGAATTTTCGCAATGCCATCAGGGATTTCAACAATGTTGAGTTCAAGACCTACGACGATCGTATCCGGGAAGATGTTACTTTTCTGATCAAAAACCTCTGTCAGAACTTCAACTACACGAAGCGTGGCGCCCGGGAGGTCTGCATGTATGTAACCGATCAGGAACTGGCGCAGAAATTCTCCCACCGATAGAACTGCTTCCATTCACCATGAAAAAAGCCGCCCTGAATTCAGGACGGCTTTTTTCATGGTGTTCAGACGAAAAGCTATTGTTCTTCGCCGTTGATTTCGGCCTTGAGAATCTGGCTGGGTTTGAATGAGAGAACCCTGCGTGCAGAGATTTCGATTTCATCTCCGGTCTGAGGGTTGCGGCCACGGCGGGTCGTTTTCTCTTTGACTTCGAAATTACCGAAACCAGCAATTTTAATCTTTTCACCGTTTTCAAGAGTCGATTTCATGATTTCGAATACCGATTCGACAATTTGAGACGATTCACTTTTTGATAATCCGAGCTTTGAATAGATCCGCTCGACGAGATCCGCTTTGGTCATTTAAACACCCTCCAAGTATTCTTGAATGAAGTGACTTCTATAGCATAACTGAGGCGCTGGGCCAATCACCTATTTTCAACAAATTAAGCTTTTTAGCGCTGAATCGAATTAGAAGATTGTAGCACAGGTTCCCGAGATGATTGAAAAATCGGCAATGCGCCAATGCCACAGCTGTGCGGCCTGAGGCTCAGCGCAGGGTTTCGCGCAAGACATAATCGATCAGAATGCCGCTCTGGTCAAAATAGAGGGTCATAACCCAACTCCTGTACTCGATGGGCTCGGGATTGAGATAAAAGCTGTTTTGTTTCTCCGTACGCAGGTACGTCCAGAATTCCGCAGTCGTCTCCGGAGGGGTGATAATGAAATCGTTCTGCGAGAAAGGTCGACTCATCTCCGCAGGATAGAGTATGGACGCCGGTGGTCCAAGGGTCGTATAAATCTGTTTCTTCGAGCTTACCCCCCTTTCTAGTTCGGTGGTGGCCACCTCAAGGCTCCAGCGGTTTTTGTCCCGATGAGCCGCGCAGCCTGAAAAAATCACCAAAAGACAGCAGAGAGTTCCTATCTTGACTAAAAAATTCATTTCACAGCTCCTTATTCTTGCCCTGAAACTATGCCGCGCTTTGAGTCACTGATGAAATTTAAAAATTTCTCAATGGCTGGAATCTCGCCATGGAGTTCCCGGACAGTGGCCAGTCGATTTTCCAGGGTACCATCGCCTCGGAACACAGTTTTAAACGTCTCTTTGATGGCCCGAATTTCATTGAGGCCGAGACCGTTTCTTTTGAGTCCCACAAGGTTGATTGTGCGCGCCCAGTTGATGCCATCGCTGACGCAGTAGGGGGGAAGATCCTTGGTGAGCCTGGATCCGCCCCGCATCAGGGCCAGGGTTCCAACCCTGACAAATTGATGAATCAGGCAATTGCCCGAAATGATAACACGATCGTCTACCTGGACAAATCCGGCCAGACCGCTTCCGTTGACCATGATGACATGATTTGCGACCCGGCAGTTGTGAGCCACATGGGTATTGACCATGAACAGATTGTGGTCACCGATAATTGTCTCGGTTCCCTCCCGGTCCCCCCGATGCACCGTCACCCCCTCCCGAAAGGTATTGAAGTTGCCGATGCGGGTGAAGGAGGCCTCTCCCTTGTATCCGAGATCCTGGGGTTCGTGTCCCAGCGTGGCTCCAGGGAAAACTCGATTTCCTTCCCCGAGGCTGGTCCAGCGAGCAATATGGGCGCCATGCATGATCTCGCAATTGGGGCCAATTGTGACATCAGCATCCACGAAGGCCTGAGGACCGATGGTACTTGTTTCGTGGATTTGAGCCGATGGATCAATAAAAGCGCTGGGGTGAATCGAGGGCATAGGGGCAGTCCTTTTATATGGGCAGGGTAATTCCTGCCCATATAACACTTTCCTCGGGGCAGAGACAAGTGGATCCAGCTTGCCACAGGGGGAACTGGGGATATCTTTAAACCAGATGTTCAGATAAAGGGGGTACCGATGGTCAGCTTGGAGACCATACCGCAATACTGGTTCGGTTCAATCATCGATGAGAAGCCTGTTCCCGCCGAGCGATTGAAGTTCTGGTTCGCAGGAACGCCTCAGAACGATATGGAGATTCGGGCGCTGTTCCTCCCCCTTCTCAGCGATGAGAGCATTAGGTTGCAGGCTCAAAGCCCATCGAGTCCAGGCCAGTGTTTGTCGCTGATTCTTCTCTATGACCAGTTCAGCCGAAATATTTTTCGTAACAGCGCTCAGGCCTACGCCTTTGACGATCTGGGGCTGAATCTTTGCAGAAGGGCGCTGGAAAATGGATGGACCCGGTCGATGAAGCCCATCGAGAAGGCTTTTGCCTATCTGCCGCTGGAACACTCAGAAAATCAAGATGATCAGCGCCGATGCGTGGAACTCTTCATCAGCCTTCTTGATGAGGCCCCGGTGGCCCAGCGAGAGAGTTTTGAGGGATTTCTGGACTATGCCAGGAGGCATCGGGAGATTATCGAGCGCTTCGGACGCTTCCCTCACCGAAACAGGGCGTTGGGGCGCAGGAGCACCCCTGAAGAAGAGTCCTTCTTGAAAACCCCGGGATCCTCCTTCTGACCAGAGAGGTTACCCTTCTGGGGGGGATGCCTGCTCAGGGTACAGCAGGCGGGAAATATCCTGGGGAAGCCTTGTTCCCTTGTATTGCAGGATTCCGTTGGAGTCAAAAAGAAGAATGGTGGGGACACCGATGATTCGAAAAATGGAAGAAACGCTGAAATCTGAGTCGTATCCCGAGGTGAATTTCAATTCTGTATCGCTCCAGTAGGAGCGAGCTTTTGCAAGGCTGTCATTGATGTTGGTGTTGACTGCCAGAACCTTCGCCCGGCCGAGGGAGTTGTTTTGTAAGATTTTGTCGATTTTGGGGAGTTCACGACGGCAGTTGGAGCACCAGGTGTTCCAGAAAACCATCAATGCGGGCTCTCCCCGTAGCTCGCTGCTTGAGATCTGTTCGCCCTCTAGAGTGGCGATGCTGAAATCGGGGATACGCTCTCCGAGCCCCAGGCACCAGGCTGAAGCCGGTAACAGCATCAGAATGCCAATAAACACCATTATGGAATATGCCTTCGCTCTCATGGTTTGTTCCCCCTTTCAGGCAAAAGTTTCAAAAGCTCTTAAAATATAATACCCCCCAAAGGCCAGCATGATCACCCCCATGAAAAAATGAACCCGCACCATCCAGGTCCCGGGGCGGGGGCGGGAGGCGACCATGACCGAGAAGGTTCCCGCCAGAATCAGTAAAACACCCATCCCCATGGCGAAGGCGAAAAGCAGGGCCGCTCCGTAATAGAGGTTCTGCGTCGAGGCCACATATCCCAGAAGCCCGAACAGCACCGGTGATGTGCATGGTGAGGCTACAAGTCCTGAGGCCGCGCCCATGATCCAGGCGCCGAACAGGCTTCTCGGAGCCTGGCTCCCCTGTTTGAATCGTAATGCAGGCAGTGGAACGAGCCCGAAAATATTCAAGGAAAAGAAACAGAAGAGCAGACCGACAATCAGAAGAGTCAGTCCGTTTGTGGCTATGGCGCCGAAAAGTTGCCCCGACATGGCTGCTATCATCCCCAGGGCCGCATAAACGATTGCCATGCCCGAGGTGTAGCTCAGAGAAAGCAGCAAGGCTCGAAGGCGCGAGGGCGTAGCGCCCTGGCCGCTGAGAATATAGGACGAGAGGATCGGTACCATCGG
The DNA here is from genome assembly GCA_012974445.1 of Desulfuromonadales bacterium. Classification (GTDB taxonomy): domain Bacteria; phylum Desulfobacterota; class Desulfuromonadia; order Desulfuromonadales; family JAAXQG01; genus JAAXQG01. The sequence continues at coordinate 55,270 of JAAXQG010000005.1, read as the reverse complement.
GTAGACGCAAGGGGACAGGCTGGCCAGCACGCCGCCGCCGAAGGTCGCAAAGACTGCCACCAGGGGGTTCGTAAGAAGATCCGGTTCCATGTTTTTCCCATCTCCTTTTTTATAGCCTCTGCTCCAATCATACCTGATGACTCCCAGAGAAGCAGCTCCTACGAAAAGACTGAGAGGGAGACAATTAGATCTCCACTACGATGCGCGGGTACTTCATGGGCATTATTGACAGTTAAGATTGTTAGAGAAATAGGGGTTTTCCTGCTCCAGAAGTGGAGATTTGCTGATAGAGGATGTTTCGATTTGATTCATACTTTTTACAGGTGATACATCTGGGTTGTTTTTACAACAAGTGATGCCTGTCAATTGGATTTTTGCTGGCCGATGTCAGGCCGTTGCCAGGGGGAGGGAAGGGGAAGCAGATGAGAGCAAAAACCAGTATGGGCGTGCGTACACAAAAAGCTTGGACAGGACCCACGCGGATACTGTTGGCCCTGCTGTTCGGATTTTTCATGCTCTACGGCTGCGATGGCGGTGGAAGCGGAAGCGTCAGCGGGGGAGGTTCATCCGGACCCGGCGGTGGCATCGGTCCGGGAAGCGACAACCCGCCGGTGACGGACCAGGAGAACCCTCCACCCTTCGTTCCCGATCCCACCGCTGATGTATTCGGTCCTCCTCCGGAAGGGGATCCTTCGGTCTTTACCGGCCCGCTCATCGGCCTGGAATTTGCCGCTACTCAGCTGGCACTGCTGAGCCCGGCCAATGAGGGTGCCTTCGAGGGGGGGGAAACGGGGACTGAGCACGATGCGGGCATTGACAACTCGGTTCCCGAGACGGATCTGACCAGCTTTAATATCCCAACAAACAGCCTGCCCAGTCCCATGTTTGGCGCCGTACCTTTTGAGCAGCAGATGCTCAGATTCGAAGAGTTCGGGACTGAATCCATGCCGCTGGCTGACAACGGCTCCTCCTCCCGTTTGCCGAAGCCTCAAACCGGTCCGGCACCGGAACAGGATCCATCCAGCGTGACGCGCAGCGCCCCAAGAGGTAGCGAGCTAGAGAGTTTTCTGGCAGAAAGTGGCGTCTCGCAGTTCCCCACGGAGTTTGCCAACACGACGGATATGAATCCCTGGAAATCCGAGATCGAGTCATTGCTGGGCCGTAATCTGGATACGCCGCCTGCTGAAGGACGTCCTCCGGGCAAAGGCTGGGCGCACCAGAGATGGAACGAATTTTACCCTTCGGTATTTTTCAAGACAGCCCAGGCAGGCTCCCGGGTCAACGGCGGATTCCGGGATCTGAGGCAGATGCACGGGTACAGTCTCGGAGAATTCGCACCCGGCGGGCTCTATCACAGGATCTTCGAGGCCCCCACCGTGGCTGGTGCTCCGGTGCTCGACGGTACGACGGAGGGGCTTGGCATTCGGATTCATCCCAAAATGCCTGTTCAGGATCACAGGGCCCTCTGGACCTTCGACGGTACCCTGCCACCCAAGCTGCTCATGGCCAGGGTCGGGCAACCGATTCTCATGCGACACTATAACGCACTGCCCATCGACCCCTCGGCCAATCGCGGTTTCGGCCTGCATACCATCAGCACCCATGAGCACAACGGCCACTCCCCGGCCGAGAGCGACGGTTACACCAACGCATTCTTCTTCCCTGGTCAATTCTACGATTACCGCTGGCCGATGCAGCTGGCCGGCTACGACAGCATCAATACCGATGCGAGCGATCCCAAGGCTGCGTTCCCCTGCGCCGATGGGGAGACACTCTTCGTCAACGATGCAGATCCAGGTTTGAAGAGCTGCCAGAACGGATCCATCAGGATTCGTGGCGACTGGCACGAGACCATGAGCACCCACTGGTTCCACGACCATATGCTCGATTTCACGGCCCAGAACGTCTACAAGGGCAATGCGGTCATGATGAACTATTACAGCGCCCTGGATCGTGGCAACGAGGCTCTGGATGACGGCGTGAACCTGCGCCTGCCCAGCGGAACGGCGTTGCCCTGGGGCAACAGGGACTACGACATCAACTTGCTCGTGGCCGACAAGGCCTGGGACCAGCAGGGACAGCTCTGGTTCAACATCTTTAACAAGGACGGTTTTCTGGGAGATAACGTGCTGACCAATTGGCTTCACAAGCCGTTCTTAAAGGTGAGAGCGCGCAGTTATCGTTTCCGCATCCTTAACGGCTCGGTCTCCCGGTATTTCACCATCGCTCTGGTCCGGCAGGTAGAAGGCGGCGCGGGAGAGTTCCCCGGCCCCGTTGGCTCTAATATCTCTTACGACCGGATGCCCTTCTATATGGTCGCCAATGACGGAAACCTCATGGAGCATGCCGTTCCCTTTGACGGCAGCATGGACCTGGACGGCGATGCGGACCTGCAGGAACACATTGGAATGTTGCCGACCCAGGCTATTGCAGAGCGCTACGACATCATCGTGGATTTCAGTAAAAACGGGATCCAGCCCGGCGATAAACTCTATATGGTCAACGTACTGGAACATAGCACCGGTCAGGTCACCGGCAGCAAGATACCCCTTGTCGATATCCTCTCCGAAGCCTATCTGCCCCAGCGGCAGGATAATGACGCCGATGGAATTATGGACCAATGGGTCGGAGGAGACCCCACCGTGGGACGGTTCCTCGAATTCCGGGTTGAAGCCTATGAGGGGCAGGACCTGAGTATGGATCCGGCTGAATTTGTCCCTGGCGGCAAGAAGATGATCCCCCTGCACCTCGACCGGGACGATCCTGCGGACCAGGCACTGCTCGCTAATGCCCGGCACAGGACCTTTATCTTTGGCAAGTCCAACGGGACCGACAACAGGCCTTGGACGATCCTTACGGATGGGGGCGCTGGTTTCAACATGGATCCCAGAAGACTCTCGGCTGCAATTCCTCTGTTAAACGGACCTACTGAGGCCGGTTTCAGCGGGGATGGAACCCTCGAGATCTGGCATATTAAAAATGGTGGAGGCTGGAGTCACCCGATCCATGTCCACTTCGAGGAAGGCATCATCCTGCAGCGCGGCGGTGCGGCGCCCCCCGAGTGGGAAAAATGGGCCAGGAAGGATGTTTACCGTGTGGGGCCACAGGACGACAGCCTCTCCAGTGTTGAGATCGCCATTCGTTTCAGGGAGTTTGCCGGAACCTACATGGAGCATTGCCACAACACCCAGCACGAGGACAATGCCATGCTGCTGAGGTGGGATATCGAGCATCCCGGCCAGTTTCAGCTGATGCCGACTCCACTTCCCACCTGGGATGGGGTAGAATATGTGGACACGGCCGCCCTGCCTACCTTCAGGACAGGGGACGGGACGGGCACATCTTTCTGATCTGATATTTAAACAGACGAAGGAACCGCGAAGTACTTCAGGGTCGCGGTTTCTTCGTACTCATCTCAATTGAGTGACGAAAAGGAGGTTTCATGCGAAAAAAACTGGTGGCAACCCTGATGATCTTCGGGATATCGGTGACTTTTCTCGCAGCGGCTCAGACCCATGCGGCCGGGGGCCCCTGGGGGGCCGATTATTTTCCCAATGTGGAACTGACTACCCACGAAGGGAAGAAGGTCCGGTTCTTCGATGATCTGGTTAAGGATAAGGTGGTGGCAATCAACTTCATCTTTACCAGCTGCCCCGATGTCTGCCCGCTGGAGACGGCCAGGCTCAGAGAAATGCAGAAAATACTGGGAGACAGGGTCGGTACCGATGTTTTCATGTATTCCATCACCATCGACCCGGATACTGATACTCCCGAGGTCTTGAAACAATATACTGAGCTTTATCAGATCGGGCCCGGGTGGACCTTCCTGACCGGAAAAGAGTCCGATATCACGTTGCTGCGCACCAAACTGGGCCTCTTTGAGGCAAGTACCGACAGTGCCGATCTTGAGGAGCATAATTTGAACCTGATCATCGGCAACCAGCGTACAGGGCGCTGGATGAAACGCTCCCCCTTTGAAAATCCCTATATTCTGGCGACCCAGATCGGCAGCTGGCTCCATAACTGGAAAAGCGTTGGATTGCCGAACCGGACAAGATGATCGAGGAAAAAGACCCGATTGCCATGGAGCTGCTTGAGTCATCTAATCATCTGCCCATGTCCAACCTCAGTCTCAATCCTTTGGAAGTTGAGGCTCTGGTGCAATATCTCGAGGAACAGAGCCTGTTCAGTGCCCCTGCTCCTGACCACGACCACAGCACTCATAAGCACTGAGGTGCAACAACAAGCTTCGGCCCCATCCTGACCAGAAGGATGGGGCCGGCTTCCCCTCTATTTTATTTCCCCCCCTGCCTGTCTGGCTCATCCATCAACTCTTGCATCAAACATCTGAACTCCCCGGATTCAACCCTGCCCCGATTAATAAAAACCTGCATTTGTTGTCTCATATAAACACTGTCCGGTTCATTTGCTGGGGTAATGTTCAGGGTTTTTCCAACTAGGTAAGTCGGGTGGTTTTTCTGATCGCTTAAGAGCGTTCCATAGACAAAAAAGGGCAGGGGATGAACCATCTGCGGCTCCTTGAGCGCGTAAAGAGTTTAATTGATGGAGACAGGCAACCTCGCCTTGACAGACATGGGGCTCTGTTGTTTCATAGTTGCTTTAAAAATATGCGATCAGGAATGAACCATGGAATATCAAGGAGTACTCGGAATTGTCGCCATTTCTTCGTTCTGCTACCTGCTGAGTGAGAACCGCAAGGCTTATCCTTGGAGAATTCTGGCTACGGGCATCACCCTGCAATTCGCTCTGGCCTATCTTCTGACCGGGGTTCCTGCCGTCCGGGAGCTTATCTCAGGGCTGAACTCGCTGGTACTGGCCCTGGAGCGGGCCACTCAGGACGGCACCAGCCTGCTCTTCGGCTATCTGGGGGGAGGGCCGCTGCCCTTTGAAGAGCCCTACGTCGGGGCGAGCTATATCTTCGCTTTTCGCGCCCTGCCGCTGGTGCTTGTCATCAGTGCCCTGTCGGCACTGTTGTTTCACCTCAAAATTCTTCCCCTGTTCGTTCGTGGTTTCGGTTTTCTCCTGCGCCGCACCATGGGAATTGGGGGGGCAGCGGGGATCGCCGCGGCCGCGAATGTTTTTGTCGGCATGGTGGAGGCCCCACTACTGATTCGCCCCTATCTCTCCAGCATGAGCCGCAGCGAGCTTTTTCTGGTGATGACCTGCGGCATGAGCACCATCGCCGGGACCATGCTTGCCGTCTATGCTTCGGTGCTCTCACCTGTGCTTCCTGATGCCCTGGGGCAAATCCTTACGGCTTCACTTATCAGTGCCCCGGCAGCTATCATGATTTCCCTGATGTTGATTCCTCAGGGGCAGCCTGCCACCGAGGGGGCGATCACCCCCGAGGAACTCGATGGCAGCGCCATGGATGCCATCGTTCGGGGAACCTCGGATGGACTGAAGCTGCTGCTCAATATCATGGCGATGCTTATCGTTCTGATCGCCTTTGTTTCCATTGTGAATCAGATTCTTGGACTGTTTCCTGCATTTAAAGGTAACGATCTGAGTCTTCAACGACTGCTGGGATGGGTCTTTGCCCCGCTGACCTGGCTTATCGGAGTTCCCTGGGATCAGGCCCCTGTGGCAGGTGCCCTGATGGGGAGCAAGACCATTTTGAATGAATTTGTCGCCTACCTGGATCTCGCGGCTCTACCCGCTGAGGCCCTGGGGCAAAAGAGTCGGTTGATCATGACCTACGCTCTGTGCGGATTCGCCAATCTCGGGAGTCTGGGGATTATGATCGGTGGGCTCGGGGCCATGGCCCCTGAGAGGCGCGGTGAAATCATCGCCCTGGGAGGCAAATCGGTTCTGGCCGGCACTTTGGCCACCTCTTTTACCGGAGCCGTGATCGGATTGATCTGAGGCGTGTGGCAAGGGGGATTGTTTGGCGACTTACCAGAAAAAGGAGTGCGGATCATGCTGAGAAAAAAAATACTCTTTGCAACTGATTACGATGTGCTGTCTGAGCTTCAGGACAGCTTTCTTCATCGCTCAGGATTCAATCTGCTGATCGCCGAAAACGGTCCTCGGGTTCTCGATATGGTGGATGAGGATCGTCCCGACCTCATCATCCTGCCTTGTGATCTCGCGCAGCTCAGCGGCGCGGACTGTTGCCGCCGTCTCAAGGCCGACCCTTTCCTGAGGACCATTCCCGTGGTTTTGGTTGTGAATTCACCGCAGAAGGAGTATGACTGCACAGCTGATCGAATTCTGGATCGGTTTTCTCTGCCATTTCAACTTCTTGATGCCGTTTGTGCTCTGCTCCAGATCACGCAGAGAGCCAAGAGCCGGTATCGTGTCGCGTTTGAAAGTTCTCTCAGTGGTCCCGATGACTTCGCCGCCGTGGGTCGTGCCAGAAACATCAGCATCGGGGGGCTCTTTGTAGAGACAGGTGAGCTTTTACAGGTGAACCGCATTCTGGATGTCAGGTTTCAGCTTCCCGAGCGTTCAGCCCCCCTTCAGTGTCGAGCCCGGGTGGCCTGGGTCAATCATCCCGAATGGTTGAAAAAGGGAGATCTGCCCACCGGACTAGGCCTTGAGTTCGTAGAAATGGCCGCCGAGGATCGTTCCTTTTTAAACGAGTATATGGCTACCCAGTGTTCCGAGCCTTTTTATTGAAGCCTTCTGTAAATTCTTTGTTTTTTGCCCTGTTCTACGACAAGGCATCTTTCCAGTCCCCAAAAACATCAGTGAGACCTGTCTGTGACAAACCCCCAATTTGATTTTTTTGTATCCTCCCCCCCCGCCCTAGAACAATTACTTGCCCGCGAACTGACGGACCTGGGTTGCGAGAATGTGACTCCCGGCCGTTCCGGGGTTTCTTTTCATGGAACCCTAGAGTCGGCCTTCCGGGTCATGCTCTGGTCTCGCGTGGCCAATCGTGTGCTTATGCCTCTGGCGAATTTCGAGGCCGCAACTCCCGAGCAACTATATGATGGCGTTCGAAGGGTCGATTGGAGCGAGCATCTGCTTTCCACAGGCTCTTTTGCCGTGGATTGCAGTACCAGCCAGGCGCTTATCACCCATTCCCATTACGCGGCATTACGGGTAAAAGACGCCATTGTCGATCAGTTTCGGGACCGCAGCGGCGAGCGCCCCTCCATTGAGCTTGAGACGCCCGATCTGCGCATCAATCTTTTTTTGCGCCGCTCGGAGGCGACCCTGAGCCTCGATCTTTCGGGGGGCAGTCTTCACCGCCGGGGCTACCGTCTGGACCCGTCGCTGGCTCCGTTGAAAGAAAACCTTGCGGCGGCCATACTGCTTTACGGCAAATGGCCCGAGTTGGCGAAGCAGGGCGCGGCTTTTGTCGATCCCATGTGCGGTTCGGGCACCCTGGCGCTTGAGGCGGCGCTGATTGCGGCCGACATCGCTCCGGGTCTCAGTCGTCAGCATACGGGGATCGCAGGTTGGTTGCAGCGCGATGAGGGAGTCTGGAATTCCCTCGTCGAAGAGGCCGAGCAGCGTCGCGCTGCGGGAATGGCTAATCTGCCTGAGATTCACTGCTTCGACCGGGATGGCCGAGTTCTGGATGCGGCCCGTCAGAATGCGCAAAGAGCAGGGTTGAGTAGTCATATTCAGTTTATGCGCCGTGACATCAAAGACCTGAAGTGCCCCCAGGGGCTCGACCAGTCAGGGCTTGTGGCGGTGAATCCTCCTTATGGAGAGCGCCTCGGCGACAACATTGATGCCGTCGAGGCCCTCTACCGCACCCTGGGGGAGCGGCTGAAGTCGGAATTCTCCGGCTGGAAGGCTCTGGTCATGACAGGGCGCCCCGAGCTGGGCCCGATGCTCGGGCTTCAGTCGGTACACCGCAACAGCCTCTATAACGGTGCCCTTCGCTGCCAGCTGCTGCACTTCAATATCGAACCTTCCAGGTTCCGCGAGGCGCCCAAAAGCTCCCGGGAACGTGAGGGCCAGCGGGTCGACCAGGCCCAACAGGGGATGTTCGCCAATCGACTGAAAAAGAACCTGAGCCGCCTGAGCCGCTGGGCAAAGCGCGAGGGAGTGCAGTGCTACCGCCTTTATGACGCCGATATGCCAGAATACGCCGTGGCCATCGATCGCTATGGCGACAGCTATCATGTGCAGGAATACGCCGCACCTAAAAATGTATCGGAGCTGGGGGCCCAAAAGCGTCTTCAGGAAGTCATGGATGCGGCCCCGACCGTTCTGGGAGTAAGCGCAGAGAGCATTCACCTCAAAGTCCGCAAGCGCCAGAAGGGCAGCGAGCAGTACAGAAAGATGGGTCAGAGCGAGCGCTTTGAAATCGTGCGGGAAGGGCAGTGCCGCTTTCGGGTCAATCTGCAGGATTATCTCGACACGGGGCTTTTTCTGGATCATCGCCCCATGCGACTGCGCATAGGCGCCGAGGCCAGTGGGCGTACCTTCTTGAATCTTTTTGCCTATACCGCCACGGCGACAGTACATGCAGCTCTTGGGGGGGCGAGTGCTTCGACCTCCGTCGATATGAGTGGAACCTACATCGACTGGGCTCGGAAGAATTTCGAACTCAATGGCATGGATCTGGAGAAACACCGTCTGGTGCGGGCCAATTGTCTGGAATGGTTACGGCTGGAGAAGGGGAACTATGACATTATTTTCCTGGACCCCCCCACGTTCAGCAATTCTAAGTCGATGGATGATCATTTTGATGTTCAACGCGACCATGCGGAGCTGATTCGACTCTGCGCGGGGATCCTCTCGCCCGGCGGTGTGCTCTACTTCTCCACTAATAGTCGCAAGTTCAGTCTCGACGCAGTGCTGAGCGAAGAGCTGTGCGTGAAGGATATCAGCAAAGAGTCCATTGCCTTTGACTTCGAGCGCAACGCCCGAATTCACCAGTGCTGGAAGATCAGCCCAAGCGACCGCTGAGATCGCTTCTCAGGCGGGTACGTCCCGTTCAACCACATACCGTTTGATTTTGCGGGTCGTGGTTTTGGGGAACTCGTCGTCGCGAAGGCTGAATTTCCTCACCCGTTTATAGTCGGCCATTTTCCGGCAGATCGCATTGACCTCTGCTCGTACCATCGCCTCGAGTTCGTGCCTCGACAGTCCGCTGCTGCGCTCTGTCGGGGTGCGGCGGTCGACCTCTTCGGGGTCAGGATAGATGATGGCGTAGACTTCCTCGCTCGTGCCTTCCCTGTGTCCGTAGACCATGACCTCGGCAATCAGTAGACTTTTCAGCAGTGCCTCTTCGATCTCCTCGGGATAAACGTTCTTGCCGTTGGGGGTGACGATCAGGTTTTTGACCCGTCCGCAAATGTGCAGAAATCCCTCCTCGTCGATCCGCCCCAGATCCCCCGTGTGATACCAGCCGTCCTTGAGCACCTCCCGGGTGGCGGTCTCGTCCTTATAATAACCCTGCATGACATTGGGCCCCCTGGCGGCGATTTCCCCCTCCCCCTGGGCATCAGGGGAGAGGATTTTTACCTCGATATCCCTGAAGGGTTTTCCCACCGTACCCGCACGGGAGAGATTGGGGATCTCGGCGCTGATGACAGGAGAGGTCTCGGTGATGCCGTAGCCCTGGTATATCTGAAGTCCGAAGCGCCGTAGTCCCAGAGCCACAGTGGGGTCCAGAGCCGCGCCACCGCTGATGAAAATGGTGCCCGCACCCAGGCTGCTGCGTATTTTGCGGGTGACAATATCCCGCGTCAGCGGCAGGTGAAAGAGCAGGTTGGCGATGCTTTTTTCCTGAATCCCTTTGCTGATACGATCAAAAATTCTCCGATAGAGGTCTGGTACCGCCAGCAGGAAGGAAGGTTTCACCTCGGAGAGGTTATCGGCGATTTTCTTGATGGATTCGGCGAAGCTGACGGTGCCCCCCAGAGACAGGGGCAGCAGTATCCCCAGGACCTGCTCGAAAACATGATTGATGGGGAGAAACGAGAGGGTGTGCATCCGCTCATCGAGCTGGTAGGCCTCGACTGCTGCCTGAATGTTGCTCAGGATATTGTTCTGGGAGAGCATCGCACCCTTGGAGCGTCCCGTGGTCCCGGAGGTATAGAGGATCGCCGCGCATTGACCAGGCTCCGGGCAGGGCAGGGCAGGGGGCTGATCTCCGCTGAGCTGATCCAGGCGCAGCAGGAACTCCGGTTTTTCCAGGCTTCGTTTGAATTTTAGCAGGGGGGAGAAGAGGGGCTTGCCGGTTTTTATGGATTTTTTCGGTGCGTTTTCCTTGGCGCTCAGGGCATGAATGCGCTCCACGATCGATTCAAGTTTCGCTGCCTGTTGGGTGGGAACCTGAAGCTCCTGAAGCAGATCCTGCCAGTCGTCGAGCACCAACTGAAGCTCCTGATCCCGGTGTCCGGGGGCAGAGCATTCGCCCTGAGGGGGGAGGATGACAATTTTTTCCAGCAGCGGCAGTGCGCCCCTGATTTCAAGAATCGTTTCGAGATATTGCTCGGTGGTAAAAAGAATGCGGCTGTCGCTGTGCCCGAGCACATGGCGCAGCTCCGAGTCTTTAAGGTCCTTGTCGACGGGGACGACTACGGCCGAAGCCTTGAGGATGGCCAGATAGGTGGCAACCCAGGATGGCGAGGAAGGCGCGAGAATTGCCAGGTGCTCACCGGGCTTGACCCCCTGCTGGAGCAGTCCCGCCGCGATCTGGTCGGAAGTCTCCCAGAGTCTGGCGTAGCTGGTTTCCTTCCAGTGCCCGAGACGTTTTTGCCGAAGCGCGGGTTTGTCCGGAAAGTTTCGAACACTTCGCTCTATCAGTGAGAGAATAGTATCCATCGGTTCCTCCACCTCATTTAATAAAATTAAATCTTTATGTCGATGCTGTAACTTTGCAGAATCCCGATATCAGCAAGGGGCAGCCTCAGGAAGTTGGAGACCAAGGCTCTGATTGTTGAAAAGCTCAGACCAGACGTACCCTTGCGAAACCTCCCCCTTCGGTTCTCATGTTCGTGACCTGTCCCCGATAGAGGCGGGCCGTAATGCCCAGGACCTGATCTCTGTAAACAAAAAGCCTCAGATCGACCTTCATCTCCTGCTCGTTCTCCAGGCTGACCCGGGAGGGGGCAATATATTCCTGCACCAGGGTTTCTTCTGGGATCATTTCGTCGAAACGGCCCCGGGTCAGTTTAGCTCCGATAAAGACGCCGAGGCTGCCGAACTGGGTACTGGGTTTGAATACCAGTTTTTTCTTTTTTTTCCAGCACTCGTCCCGATCGACCTGGTCCAGTCGCCGAGTCCTTGGAACCAGACGGGTAAGCAGGTCGATCTGATCCTTCGGGATGAACAAGCCTGCGAGGGCCTCTTCGCTGGAGAAAAGGCACAGGCGCTGCTTGTCTCCCAGCAGGGCGTAGCTCCTGGGGTTGGGGCTGAGGCAGAGACTGCCCTCGAGATACGCCTTGCGGATCGGCTGCATCGCTGCGTTGTCGAGATAAAAATCACAGTGACGGTTGTAGATCATGTCGATGGGCAGCTCCTCGAAGTAAAGCTGAGATCCTTGCGCCCGAAGCTCGCTGGGATCGATGACCACTACCTGCTGCGCCAGGGGGGCGAGCAGTCGGGCAAAGGCCTTCATCTCGAGCCCCAGGAACTGATTATCAGGCGTTTCGTCCACGATGGCCAGTCCCCGCAACGCTCTAGGCTGACTCGAACAGAAGCGGGTCCATTCCTTGGCAAAGGTGTCTCGGATTCTTCGCAGGAGCCGATGGTCGGGATCCAGGGCCTCCAGATTCGGTGCCGGAAAATGTGTCAGATGGGCCAGCAGCCCCCCCCCTGCATTGGTGTTGACTTCGATGAGCCTGGGGCCATCGGGACCGAGGTGGAAATCATAGCCCATCATCACCGAGTCATGCCCTGGGGCGAAACGGGCGACCGCAGGGCAATCCTCTTCGATCAGGCGCTGGTAGTCGGGACAGTTACCCAGCGCGTAGAGCGTGCGTACCAGGGAAATCATCTGACGCAGGTCGGCACGGGACAGGAGGACCTGGGCTTTGCTGAGATAGTCGTTGTACATTGATATCGAAATCCTTTTTTAGATTAGACTAGGCACTATGCCATAGATTGCCGTTGGTGGAAACTGCTGATCCCCTTCAAAATGGACATCCATTGGTCCTGCTGCTATAGTCCGCAAATTTCATCCAGAGCCCTTTTCAAGGAGGTTTCATGGCATCGCAGACGCCCCGGATCATCAGCCTGGACGACTATCGCCCCAGCCCCTTTCTGATCGATTCCGTCGACCTACGTATCGAACTCCACCCCACCCGGACGCTGGTGCGCAGTCGTCTGGCGATGAGAAGAAATACAGCAACCAGCTCTATCGACCAGCACTGCCATCTCAACGGCATCGATCTGGAACTGCTGGAGATCTCCCTCGATGGAATCGCTCTGGAGGACGATCTCTACCGCGTCAATGAATCAGGGCTATGCCTTCCAGAGGTTCCGGATTCTTTCCTGCTTGAAACCCTGGTGCGCATCAATCCCTCGGCTAATCTGGCGCTGGAAGGTCTGTATCTTTCCGGAGGTAATTTCTGTACCCAGTGCGAGGCTGAGGGCTTTCGCCATATCACCTGGTTTCTCGATCGCCCTGATGTGCTCAGCCGCTACAGTACGACCCTTATCGCCGATGCATCGGAATTCCCGGTATTGCTCTCCAACGGCAATCGGGTCGATTCGGCCCGCCTGGATGACGGTCGCCATATGGCCCGCTGGGAAGATCCTCATCCCAAGCCCTCCTACCTCTTTGCCCTGGTAGCGGGAGATCTGTGCTGCCTGAGCGACCGTTTCGTCACGGCATCGGGGCGTCAGGTCGCCATCGAATTTTATGTTCAGCAGCGCAATCGCCGCAAGGTGGACTACGCCATCGGCGCCCTGAAGCGAGCCATGACCTGGGATGAGCAGCAGTATGGGCGTGAGTATGACCTGGACAGCTATATGGTTGTGGCCGTTGATGATTTCAACATGGGGGCCATGGAGAACAAGGGGCTCAATATCTTCAACTCCAAGTACGTGCTGGCCTCGGGTGATACGGCCACCGATGTCGACTATCAGAATGTGGAAGGGGTCATCGGTCACGAATACTTCCACAACTGGACCGGAAACCGCATCACCTGCCGGGACTGGTTCCAGCTCAGCCTGAAGGAAGGGCTGACGGTCTTTCGGGATCAGGAATTCTCTGCGGACATGGCCGCCAGGGCCCTCAAACGTATCGAGGATGTGCGGGTGCTTCGGGAACACCAGTTTCCTGAGGATTCGGGCCCCATGGCCCATCCAGTGCGCCCCCAGAGCTATGAGGAGATCAACAACTTCTATACCGTGACCATCTACAACAAAGGGGCCGAGGTGGTGCGGATGCTTTTCAATCTGCTCGGCGCCCAGGGGTACCGAAAGGGGATGGACCTGTACTTCGAGCGCTTCGATGGACAGGCCGTTACCATCGACGATTTCCTCTCCGTCATGGCGCAGAGCAGCGGTCGCAATCTTGAGCAGTTTCACCTCTGGTACGAGCAGGCCGGAACGCCCAGGGTTCAGGTGGAAGATTACTTCGATCCCGCCTGCGGCACGTACCGCCTCAGCCTCACCCAGAGCTGCCCCGCAACTCCCGATCAGCCGGAAAAAGCCCCTTTCCACATCCCTTTGCGCATGGCGCTTCTGGGGGGGGCCGGCACCCCCTGTCCCCTGAGACAGGAGGGACAGGGGGAAGCTCGAGAAAGGGTGCTGGAGCTTCGGGAAGAGACAGAGCAGTTCGAATTCACCGGCCTTGCAGAGCGGCCGGTGCTGTCTCTGCTCAGGGGGTTTAGCGCGCCGGTAATTCTGCAGCATCAGGTGCGCGCCGAAGATCTCGCCTTTCGCATGGTCCATGACGATGACTCCTTCAATCGCTGGGACGCCGGCCAGAGCCTGGGGCTGGAAGTGCTGCGAGGAGACCTGGAGCAGCGCTCTTCCGTCAGGACAACCGAACTGCTTATTGATGCCTTCGGGAAGATTCTGAGCAAGAATGGGGATGCGGGGCTGGATGCGGCGGTATTGACCCTGCCTTCTGAAGGATACCTTTCAGAGCAGCTTGAGCTGATCGATCCTGAATCCGTTCACCGGCATCGCCAAAGCCTTCGCAGGCTGTTGGGGAGCGAGCACGGAGCGCTGCTGCTGGAGGTTTATGTCCGACTTGCCTGCAGATCCCCTTATCAACCAACTGCCGAAGCCATGGGTCGCCGCAGTCTTCGCAATCTTTGCCTGAGTTATCTCTGTGCTTGCGATTCAAAGCAAGGAGAGTCTCTTGCCATGGAGCAGTTTCGAGAGTCGGACAACATGACCGACACCATTGCTGCCCTTGCTTCCCTGCTTGAAACCGGCAGCTCGCGGGCACCCGAGGCTCTGTCGGCCTTCTATCACCGCTGGCAGAACGACCCGCTGGTGGTTGACAAGTGGTTGAGCCTTCAGGCCGCAAGCTCCACACCTGGTGCATTATCGAGGGTACGTGAGCTCATGGAGCATCCTTGCTACAATCCGGACAATCCCAATCGGGTTCGTGCCCTGGTGGGCGCCTTTTGTCAGGGTAATCCCGCTCAGTTTCATGCCGCCGGTGGAGAGGGTTACAGCTTCCTGGCGCAGCAGATCCTGTTTTTCGTTCGGAGCTTCTTCGCAAGAGTCTTGCCGGGGGCTAGTGACCTACTATTTCAGCCTGCATATCAGCGCCGAGCAATTTCTTCCCTACTACAGGGGGCAGCTGCGCCAGGTTGTTGTGCGCTGCGAAAATGGCCAGAGGGTGCAGTTTCCTGCGAAGTTTCTGCTTCCTCTGTTGCGCCATGGAGGCATCAGTGGGCGCTTTGCCCTGATCTGTAATGCGCAGCGCAAAGTCTTGAGGGTTGAGGCTGTTTAGTTTATTTGTCTGTGACTTATGTCGACTTTGTTGATGTTGTTTCTTGTCTGGAGGGAGTATGGGATACCGTAATTTACAGTCGGCGGTCGTCGATCTGGAACGCACGAACCGACTTGTGAGGATCGATCATGAAATCGATCCCGACATTGAGATGGGAGTCATCCAGCGCCGAGTCTACCAGGCCGGAGGGCCGGCTCTGCTTTTCACCCGCGCCAAGGGCTGCGCCTTTCCCATGCTGGGCAATCTCTTCGGCACCTTGGACCGAACCCGCTATCTTTTTCGGGACAGCCTGGATGCCGTCGAAACCCTGGTGAAGCTTAAACTGAATCCGGCCCACCTGATCAAGCATCCTTCTGCGCTGCTGCGCGCTCCACTGGCGGCTAAAAATCTGCTGCCGCGTCGCGTCTCCTCCGGCCCCGTGATGATGCACCGTACCAGCATCGACAAATTGCCCCAGCTCAAGTCCTGGCCCCGGGATGGAGGAGCCTTCATCACCCTGCCTCAGGTCTACAGCGAGCAGCCCTCCAGGCCTGGTCTGCGCCACTCCAATCTGGGCATGTACCGGGTGCAGCTCGGCGGCAATCAATACCGGACCAATGAAGAGGTGGGACTCCATTACCAGATACACCGGGGGATCGGCGTCCACCATGCCGAAGCCATCGCATCAAACCAGCCCCTGCGGGTCAATATCTTCGTGGGCGGCCCTCCCAGCATGACCGTCGCCGCCGTGATGCCCCTTCCAGAGGGGATGCCTGAGATCTCCTTTGCCGGCCTTCTCGGTGGGCACCGAATTGCCATGACAGGGAAGGGTGGGGCGCTGCCGATCCCCGCGGAGGCCGACTTCTGCATCTGCGGAACCATAGATCCCTCCCGCACTCTGCCTGAGGGACCCTTTGGGGATCATCTGGGGTACTACAGCCTTGTGCATGATTTCCCCGTCCTGAAAGTCGATGCCATCTATCATCGCCCTGATGCGATCTGGCCCTTTACCTCCGTCGGGCGCCCCCCTCAGGAGGATTCCAGCTTCGGTGCTTTCATTCACGAGCTGACCGGGGATCTTATCCCCGATGTGCTCCCCGGGGTACACGCCGTCCATGCCGTGGACGCTTCGGGGGTTCACCCTCTGCTGCTGGCTCTGGGCAGTGAGCGCTATGTTCCCTACGCCAGCAAGCGCCGTCCCCAGGAGCTGCTGACCCTTGGCAATGCTATTCTGGGGCAAGGACAGCTTTCCCTGGCAAAATACCTCCTGATTGCGGCCCGGGAAGACGACCAGTCTCTGGATATTCATGATGCGGGGCGCTTCCTTGTCCACCTGCTTGAGCGCATCGACTGGAGACGGGATCTCCATTTCCAGACCCGCACCACCATCGACACCCTGGATTACAGCGGTACAGGCTTTAACGAGGGGTCCAAGGTCGTCATGGCGGCCGCCGGAGAGAAGCGCCGGGAGCTTCCCGTAGAGATACCGACGGAGCTGAGCCTTCCGGAAGGATTCTCAAATCCCCAGGTTGCGGCTCCGGGCATCATGACCATTGAGGGGCCGCCATGTACCCGGCACTGTCCCGGGGAAGATCCGGAGCTGATGCGCTTTTGCGGCTCCTTTGATGCCTCGTCATCCCTGTGCCGCTTCCCACTGGTCGTCATTGCGGACGATGCGGGCTTTGCGGCGCAGAACCTGGAGAATTTCATCTGGGTGACCTTCACCCGTTCCGATCCTGCAGCGGATATTTACGGCGTCGATGCTTTTACCGATGCGAAGCACTGGGGCGCCATGGGAGCTGTGGTGATCGATGCCCGAATCAAGCCCCATCATGCCCCCAGCCTCGATCCTGACCCAGAAGTTGAGGCCCGGGTTGATGCTCTGGCAGCCAAAGGAGGACCGCTTCATGGACTCTATTGAGCTGTCCGGTGCCTCCAACCTCATTGTCGGTTGCGGCAAGGTCGGAGAGAAACTTGCCCTGCGTCTGCTGGCCTGCGGGCAGAGGGTTCGGGCCCTGGTGCGCTCGGCCCAACGGGCGGCCGAGCTTGAGGCGATGGGGATTGCTGCGGTACTTGCCGATCTGGACGATCCCGCAAGCCTGGTTGGGGTCGCTGAGGCTCCTGCCCGGATCTTCTATCTGGCCCCTCCTGCATCGTCTGGCAGCAGTGACCTGCGGGTTCTCAATTTCTGCCGGGTCGCCCTCGGGGATACTTCGGTCAAGGGGCTGGTCTATTTAAGCACGACGGGGGTCTACGGTGATTGCAGGGGTGCCTGGATCGACGAGACTGCCATGATGAATCCGCAAAACGAACGAAGCCGCAGGCGTCAGAGTGCTGAAGAGCAGTTCAGTCTCTGGGCGCAGCAGAGCGCTACAGCCTTGACAGTGCTGCGTGTGGCTGGGATCTATGGACCCGGGCGCTTCCCCCTGGCCCGCCTTCGCGACGGGATGAGCGTGCCGCCAGATCAGGAGTCATCCTTCGTCAATCTGATCCACGAAGAAGATCTGGTGACAGCCTGTCTTGCCGCCATGGATCAGGCTGGAGCCTTCTCGGTGGTTCATGCCTGCGATGGCCACCCTTTGCCCATGAGCCGGTATTTTTACGAGATTGCTCGGCAATTCGCTCTGCCCCTGCCAATTGTGGAGTCCATGGCCGTCCTGGAGAAGAAGCTTAGCCCCGAGATGCTTTCCTACTTTCGCGAATCAAAGCGCCTGCGAAACGATCGTCTTGGGGAATTGTTGAAAAATGGGTTAAGGTATCCCGATTTAAATTCCGGACTGCAGGGTTGCTCTGGACCGGAAAAGAGTTTGTCCCCATAGACTGATCCAGGAGGTGTAATGATGTTGAGAATCAACCGGGAGTCGGACGAAGAAGTTCTGCTACGATGTGCCGAGTCCCTTTGCGTTGCGGCCCGAACAGCCCCCAAAGGCAAGGGGAGAGATCTCCTCACGACCCTCATCCTGACGGGTTCCGATAAGGACGCGCTAGCTTTGAAAATGAAGGAAATCGCTCAGCGAGATGCCCTGTCTTTTTTTGAGCGTGACGCCGGAAATATCCAGGACTGCATGGTAATTGTGCTCATCGGCTCAATCAAGGAGCCGCTGGGGATTCCGCACTGCGGTTTTTGTGGCTTCGAGGATTGCGCTGCCATGAGCGCTGCCGGTGGAACCTGTTCCTTTAACAGCACTGATCTGGGGATCGCCCTGGGGTCAGCTGCAAGCAGGGCGGCTGACCTTCGCCTGGACAATCGCATCATGTATTCGGCGGGAAAAGCGGCCATCGAGCTGAATCTATTTCCCGAGGAGGTGTCTATGGCCTACGCAATCCCTCTGTCTGTAACAGGTAAAAGTCCATTTTTTGATCGTGCCCATTGATTAATGCAGGTTTTGGTCGCTGGATTTCTGCCGCTTGGCTGTGTATGATTTTCAATCGCTTTTACTCCGCTAGAACGAAGCGCTGCTCGCTTATTGGGCAATCTGCCCTGGTTGTTGTGTAAAAAACAGGCGGCATTGCCGAGAGGCTCCATCGCGGGACAGGGGAGCAAGAGAGTTTACCTCTGTAACTATCTTTTTTTTCAGGTTTTTCAAGATATTTCATCAATGTTTAGATTTGGGCAGGCAATTTGCTACTTTAGCCGCGAGACACGCCGTGAAGAGGTTTCACTGGGAAGTTTCTACGCGATTTACTATCACACGAGGTGTTGCTATGAAAAAGATCGAAGCCATCATCAAGCCCTTCAAGCTTGATGAAGTCAAGGAAGCACTCAGCGAAATCGGCATCAAGGGAATTACCATCAGTGAAGTCAAGGGGTTCGGTCGCCAGAAGGGCCATACCGAGCTTTACCGCGGAGCGGAGTACGTCGTTGATTTTATTCCCAAGATCAAGATGGAAATTATCGCCAGCGCAGATCTTGTTCCCAAGGTCGTAGAGACGATTGCTGAAGCCGCAAGAACCGGGCGCATCGGTGATGGAAAAATTTTCGTAACTTCCGTAGAGGAAGTTATTCGTATTCGTACAGGTGAATCAGGAATTGACGCTCTCTGATATTCAGACGTTTAATTTTTGAAACTGGCCGGCTTTATCATTGAAAAGCCTATTTTTTTAAAGGAGATCAGGAATGACACCAAGAGAAGTCGTAGAGTTTGCCAAGGAAAACGGCGTAAGAATGGTCGATTACAAGTTTCTCGACTTCATCGGAACCTGGCAGCACTTTACTCAGCCCATCAGCGAGTTCAGCGAGGATACGTTTGAAGAAGGAATCGGCTTTGACGGCTCCTCCATTCGCGGCTGGCAGCCCATCCACAACAGTGACATGCTGCTTCTTCCCGACCCCACCACCGCCAAGATGGATCCCTTTGTTGCTTATCCCACCATGAGCATCATCTGTAACATCTTTGATCCCATCACTCGTGAAGGCTACAGCCGCGATCCCCGCTTTATCGCCAAAAAGGCCGAGGCTTACCTGAAGTCCACCGGTATCGCCGACACCGCCTACTTCGGCCCCGAGCCCGAGTTTTTCGTCTTTGACGACGTTCGTTTTTCTTCCAGCATCAACGAGTCCTTCTACTGCGTCGACTCCAGCGAAGGGTCATGGAATTCCGGCCGCGAAGAATACCCCAACCTCGGCTACAAGCCCGGCACCAAGGGTGGGTACTTCCCCTGCGCCCCCACCGACTCCCTGATCGATCTGCGTAACGAGATGGTCCAGGTACTCGAAAGCGTCGGCATGCGTATTGAGGCTTCTCACCACGAGGTTGCCACTGGCGGTCAGTGCGAGATCGATATGCGTTTTGACTCCCTGGTGAGCATGGGTGACACCCTCCAGTGGTTCAAATACATCATCAAGAACGTAGCCGTTCGCAACGGTAAGACCGTTACTTTCATGCCCAAGCCTCTTTTCGGCGACAACGGCAGCGGCATGCATTGCCACCAGTCTCTCTGGAAAGACGGTGAAAACCTCTTCGCTGGCGACGGCTACGGCGGACTCTCCAAGATGGCTATGTACTACATCGGCGGTATCATGAAGCACGCCAAGGCTCTGTGCGCCTTCACCAACCCCAGCTCCAACTCTTACAAGCGTCTGGTGCCCGGTTATGAGGCACCCGTAAACCTGGCTTACTCGAACCGTAACCGTTCGGCAGCTATCCGGATCCCTACCACCAACAACCCCAAGGGCAAGCGCGTCGAGTACCGTACTCCGGACCCCTCCTGCAACGGTTACCTCGCCTTCGCCGCCCTGCTGATGGCAGGCCTGGACGGCATCGAGAACAAGATCGATCCGGGCCAACCCCTGGACAAGGACATCTACGGTCTGTCTCCCGAGGAGCTCAAGGAAGTGCCTAACGTCGCAACCTCCCTCGAAGACGCTCTTTATAACCTTGAGCAGGATCACGATTTCCTTCTCAAGGGCGACGTTTTCACTATCGACGTCATCGATAAGTGGATCGAGTACAAGCGTGAGGCCGAGGTTGACCCCGTGCGCATGCGTCCTACCCCCTTAGAATTCGCTCTGTACTACGACTGCTAACAAGTCATAGTCTGTGAACGATAAAAAGGCCCCTGCCATTCGGCGGGGGCCTTTTTATTTCAAGCTCTTCCGCTAAATTTGTGGTTAGTGCTCGCTAAAAAAAATAGCATTGCCCTTCTTGGATTTTAGCGACATAAATAAGTACAGCTCGTAGGGGGGCACCTGTGTGTGCACCCATTTCCGCCACCTGTAGGGGCGCTGCTTGCCGCGCCCTGTTTTGGCACAAGTACGATGAGCTGCAAAACACCGGAACCTTTTTCCTGCAGTAGTTCCCGACGCAGGGGGAAATGGTAAGACCAGGGCGCCGCTTGCTGCGCCCCTACCTCTTTAGAGGCCGTTTGGTGGGCACTGCCCACCAAACGCAATTGGTCAAAGACGGATCAAAGCGGTGGGCTATGAGAAAGCCTACGGTTTCAAAGCTCTCAGATGCTTGAAAGTCGCCTTATATCATACGCTTGGCGAGTTGCCGGAACCTGATTGTCACCACAGATTCTGCTGACGAGCCTTTATATTTTAAAGGGCAGGGGGGGAAGTGAGAAATCGATCTCTCCCTGTCGAATAAGCTCGTGATCCGGAACCCGAGGCCAATAATAGCCAAAAAAAACGGCCCTGAAAATATCAGGGCCGTCAGATTGATACAGGCGTTGGTGAACAAGGGGGAGGGTCAGCTCAGTGCCCGCTCGGAGATGAACTTTTTGATCAGCTCGGTCGAGGCGGCGATTTTTTCACAACGCTTCGGGCGGGATTCTATGCCTACGAGACTTTCGGGCTGTCTCGGGATGATTCCACAGGCACTCTGGACGGGCGCTTCGAATTTGGATGGATGGGCCGTCGAGAGGCAAATCAGGGGAGCATCCCCCTTGCAGAGCGTCTTGCCCGCATGAACTCCGACGGCCGTATGGGGATCAAGAACGTAGCTGGTCAGTCTGTAGAAGTCGGTGATGGTCTCAAGGGTCTGGGCCTCAGAGACGGTGCATGCGGTGAACTCCTGCTGAACCCTCTTGAGTTCCTGCTCGGAGACGCTGATGGAACCGTCCTGTGAGAATTCGTCCATAGCCTGCTGAACCCGCTCGGGATTCTCGCCTAGCAGATAATAGAGATAGCGCTCGAAATTACTGGCGATCTGGATATCCATTGATGGAGAGATGGAAGGGGAGACCTTGCCAATACTGTATGTCCCGGTTTGGACAAAACGGGTCAAAATATCGTTCTGGTTGGTTGCCAGAATCAGCTCCTTAATCGGCAGTCCCATGCGTTTGGCGATGTAGCCTGCGAAGATATCCCCGAAATTACCTGTGGGTACGGAGAAATAGACGCTATCTGCACCGGTTTTCTTACGAACCTGGCCATAAGCATAGAAGTAATAGACCACCTGAGCCATTACCCGGGCCCAGTTGATAGAATTAACCGCCCCGAGAGCGTATTTTGATTTGAATTCCAGGTCGCCAAAGATCTCCTTGACGATGCGCTGGCCGTCATCAAAAGTACCGTCGATGGCAAGATTGAAAACGTTATCCTCGGTGACCGTGGTCATCTGCAGTTCCTGAATGGGCGAAACCTTACCCTCGGGATGCAGGATGAAAATATTGATGTTTTCCTTGCCCCGGACACCATAGATGGCGGCGCTGCCCGTATCTCCAGAAGTCGCCCCGATGATATTCATCTTCTGGCCGCTCTCCTTGAGGAGATATTGGAACAGATTGCCCAGGAGCTGCAGCGCCACGTCCTTGAACGCAAGGGTGGGCCCGTGGAATAGCTCCAGCACAAAAATCCCATCCTCATGCACCACGGGAGTTATCTCGTCGTGAGTGAAGGTTGCGTAGGAGCGCTCAATCAGGGTCTTGAGGTCCGCTGAGGGAATGTCATCTACAAATCGAGAGATAATTTGAAAGGCCAGTTCGGGATAGGCCAGCTTGGTCAGAGCCTCGATTTCGCCACGATTGAGATGAGGAATCGATTCGGGAAGCAGAAGCCCGCCATCGGTGGCAAGGCCCATCAATACGGCATCTTTGAACGAAAGGCCAGAGACTTGACCTCTCGTGCTTTTGTATTTCATATAAGGAATTCTCCATGATGGGGAAGGATTTGTAAAATAGGGATATTAGCAATTCACCGACGGGAGGGGAATAAAAAAGACAGGCTCTATAGAACGTAGATATTGTGTCGCATAAGAGATATTATGTCACGAAAATATCTAGAACTTACTTTATTCCCGAAATTATGCCTCGGAGTATCATTCGTTTAATATTCTCACTGTATTTTTTGGGAAGATCCTTGAATTGCATGCCGACACCGAAAAAATTATCACTCTCATCGGAATACCAGCATACGGTGACTGGAATGGTGACTTCGTCGTGAACATCCTGAAGTTTAAGGAGCAATTCAGCTCCTTCGGGAAACGAAGTTTCTTCATTCAGTTTTAGTGCGCAGCCTGCCTCAGAAATATTCAGAGTCTGAACCTCCAGGGGCTCTTCATCCGTTTTGTCTCTGATAATCTGAGCCTTTAACTGAAGGGGAATTCTATCCGAGCTGCGATAAGCTCTAGGCTCGACCCGCTGGGCTTCTTCCAGGAAATCAGGGAAGCCTTCATGGCCGGTGTAGTAGAAAAAATCGACAGACTCCTTGAGCTCCTCGGGATTTTTTATGAATGTTGGAAAAATATTACCCAGTGCATTTATGATCTCGTAATCTCCACGACGAGACGATTTGAGCATATCTCCCGGGCTCCGGAAGTAATTGATCTCATTACGTTGGAAACTGTTGTGCAAAAAAGGTACCTGAACAGTTTAACCTACCTGCACAAGGGAAAGACGACCTTTCCATCGAAGGCTCAGTATCTTTTGCATGTTCATACAGTCGCGATGGTTAATTGTACCATCGGAGCTGATCAGTGATAATGCATCGGTTCTGGCGATATCGAGCAGCGCTTGATCCTTGAGCAGGTCGCCGACTCTAAAGTCCGGGACCCCCGCCTGGCGGACTCCAAGAAGATCTCCCGGACCGCGCTGGGCAAAGTCTGCCTCTGCAATGCGAAACCCGTCATTGGTGCTTCTCATTACTTCGAGTCGCTGCAACGCATCATTACTCACATTTGAACTGTGAAGCAGTATGCAGCGGCTGTGCTCTGATCCTCGGCCGACCCTCCCTCGGAGCTGATGGAGCTGCGCCAGTCCGAAGCGCTCAGCATGTTCAATAAGCATATAGGTTGCATTGGAGACATCAATCCCGACCTCGATAACGGTGGTTGCGACCAGCAAGTGATACTCACCCTGCTTGAAGGCCGTCATGACAGCATTTTTCTCAGCTTGGGGTAGCTTGCCATGAATCAGCCCCACGTTGAAATTAGAAAAATACTCCCGAAGAGCCTGCGCCCCTTCGCTGGCCGCCGTCAGATCAGACTTTTCAGATTCTTCCACCAGAGGATATATCACATATCCCTGCCTGCCTTGCTCAAGCTCCCGGGCAAGTATCTTATAGGCAATCAGGCGCTGAGACTCTTCCATGACAAGCGTTTCAACGGGCTTGCGCCCCGGAGGAAGTTCGTCGATAAGCGAAACGCTAAGGTCGCCGTAGCAGGTCAGGCAGAGGGTGCGGGGAATAGGAGTCGCCGTCATGACCATAATATCGGGCTGCTCCCCCTTCTGTCTCAAGCTCATTCTCTGTCGAACGCCAAAGCGGTGTTGTTCATCAATGATGCCGAGGCCCAGGTCATGAAAGACGACATCGTCCTGCAATAAGGCATGAGTACCTATGGCCATCTGGGTTTGCCCGGAAGCCAGAGCCGCAAGAATCCCCCCCCTCTCCTTTCGTTTGTGACGTCCTGTCAACAGGGCAGAATTGAGCCCCAGAGTGCCGAGCCATTGGCTGAAAAAAACATGATGTTGTTCGGCAAGTATCTCCGTTGGAGCAACCATGGCCACCTGAAGGCCATTTTCAATGGCCAGAAGTGCCGCCATGAGTGCGACGATGGTTTTTCCGCTGCCTACATCCCCCTGGATGAGACGATTCATCGCAATTGGGCTGGAGAGGTCATTTTTAATTTCCCCTAAAACCCGCCTCTGAGCCCCGGTTAAATCGAAGGGCAACTGTTTCAAGACAGGAGCGGTGTAGCGATGTTCAGTGCTCATAGCCCTGCCAGGGAGCATTTCGTTCTGTTTTTTCCTCAAGCCCAATCCCAGGTGGAGATAGAAGAACTCATCATAGACGAGGCTTTTACGAGCGTCGTTTATCTTGAACTTGAATTGCTCAAAATCCCCTTCATGACAGGGATTATGCAGGAGATTCAAGGCCTCTCCCAGAGGGAGGAGATTGTTTTGTTGAAGAAGATCATCCGGAATGGTAGAGGCAAGCTCCAGTGCGTAGTTGCGGACAAGCTGGGAGAAAAAATGCTGAGCGGTCTTCTGGTTGAGTCCCTGGGTCAAAGGATAGACGGGGACGATGGATCCTAGAGGAGGCCCATGGGCCCGAAGGAAGTCAGGGAGACTCTGATCATCAAAAAAAAATGATTCGGGGTGGCTGCACTCCAGTGATGATCCAAATGAGGCGATATCGCCGATAAATATTGCTTTACGACCGGGGCTGAAACGCTTTTTAAGCCAGTCTCCGCGAACCTGAAACCATTTGAGGCGTACCTGTCCGGTACCGTCGCTGACGACAACCTCGAATATCGATTTGTTTCGACCGCAAGGGACAGCTCCAGCAACCAGTACCCTGCCGCAGAAAATTTCAGTAGTGTCCGTTCGCAGGTGGGATATTTTACGTAACTGACGAAAATCGTTATAGCGAAGGGGAAGATGGTAAAAAGCATCTTCAATGCTGTGAAGACCCAGCCGAGCAAGGCTCTGAGCCAGACGCGAACTGACCCCTTTCACCTCAGTCAAAGGGGTCAGCCGGGTAATTTTTGGGGTGGCAGTGAAGTTGGTATTCACTGGCCTGTCTTTCAATCCTCGAAGAGGAGATTGAGTTCTTTAAGAAGGTCGTTGACATCAAGGCCATGAGCAGTGGCGCCCTGCTCGAGTGTTTCCTTCATGGCGCCCATGCAGCCAACACAACCGAGGTTGAAACTACCCAGCACTTCGGCAACCTTGGGGCTCATCTGAAGAACCTGATGAAAAGTCATGTCTTTATTGATTTTTTCAGCCATTACAGTCTCCTCCTGTCACTGGTACTTGATACTAATGATTTCGTATACACGGGTTCCCGAGGGAACCTTGATATGAACTTCATCATCAACCTGACGGCCAATAAGAGCCTTGGCCACCGGAGAGGTCACGGAGATACGCCCCACATTCAGGTCGGCCTCTTCTTCGCCGACAATCTGGTAGGTCACCTCATTTTCTGAATCTACATCAAAAAGGGTTACCCAGGCACCGAAGACGATCTTTTCAGTGTCAAGCTGTGATGGATCTATGACCTTGGCTAAGGCTATTTTGCCGTTGATTTCGGCAATGCGCCCTTCGACAAACCCCTGTCGCTGTTTGGCTGCGTCATAGTCAGCGTTCTCGGAGAGATCTCCGTGAGCGCGGGCTTCGGCGATGGCCTGAACAACCTTGGGGCGTTCGACACGAGTAAGGTATTTGACCTCCTCGTGGAGTTTCTGGAAACCCTCTGGGGTCATGGGGATGGATTGAGACATTTTTTTTGACAACCTCGTTCTAAAAAAAAGGAGGGCGGGAAAAACCCGCCCAACCTGTTTATGAATATTATTTTATACTACAATTTCTAACGGACTTCCTGACAAACGTACCCTAAAGATACTCTTGGAGGGGACACACGTCAAGAGTTTCTCTACACATGGCCTCAATCGCCTGGGCCGAGGCCTTGATTCCAGCCACGGTTGTAAAGTACGCAACATTAAACATCAGTGTTGTACGGCGAATCGAGTAGGAGTCAGTAACCGCATCGGCGCCGAAGGTGGTGTTGAACACAAGATTGATCTGCTCGCTTTTGATAGCATCAACGATAGAAGGACGACCCTCCTTGACCTTGTTGACGATTTCAACCTCAACGCCGCGACTCTGGAGGTAAGAGGCTGTTCCGCGAGTGGCTACGACCTTGAAACCCAGCTCCACCAAACGGTTGACAGGTTGAAGCACGTGCTCCTTGTCGCTGTCCTTTACACTCACAAAAACAGTTCCCGACTTAGGAAGGCGTACGCCGGCTCCGAACTGAGCCTTGGCGAAGGCGGGACCGAATTCGTAGTCGATACCCATGACTTCACCGGTGGATTTCATCTCGGGACCGAGCAGAGTATCCACCCCTGGAAATTTGACAAAGGGGAATACCGCTTCTTTTACCGAGATGTGCTTGGGGATAATATCTTCGGTGACTCCCTGCTGCTCCAGGCTGATTCCGGCCATGACCTTGGCGGCTACCTTGGCCAGGGGACGACCGGTGGCCTTGGATACGAAGGGAACGGTCCGGCTGGCACGGGGGTTGACTTCGATGAGGTAGACTTCCCCTTCCCTGACGGCGTACTGAATGTTCATCAGGCCGATGACTCCCAATTCCATGGCCAGCTCAACTGTCTGGCGACGGATTTCGGCAATGGTGCTCTGCTCCAGAGAGAACGGAGGCAGTACGCAGGCCGAGTCTCCTGAATGTATACCGGCCTCCTCGATATGCTGCATGATTCCGCCCATTACGACAGTTTTGCCGTCGCAGAGCGCATCGACGTCTACTTCGATCGCCTCATCCAGAAATTTGTCGATCAGAATCGGATGCTCAGGCGAAGCCATGACCGCCGTATGCATATAGCGCTTGAGCTGGGCCTGTCCGTAAACGATTTCCATGGCGCGACCGCCCAGAACGTAGGAGGGGCGAACCACCACAGGGTAGCCGATTTTCTGGGCAATATTCTCCGACTCTTCAAAGGAGCGGGCGATACCGTTAGCGGGCTGCTTGAGGTCAAGCTTGTGAAGCAGCGCCTGAAAGCGCTCCCGGTCTTCGGCACGATCGATGGCGTCTGGGGAGGTTCCGATGATGGGAACTCCAGCTTCTTCCAAGGCCACGGCCAGCTTCAGAGGGGTCTGACCGCCGTACTGGACGATGACTCCGAAGGGCTTTTCAATCTCCACGATGGAAAGGACGTCTTCGAGGGTAAGAGGTTCGAAATAGAGGCGATCCGAGGTGTCATAATCGGTGGAGACCGTCTCAGGATTACAGTTGATCATGATGGTCTCGATGCCCTCTTCGGCCAGTGCGAAGGAGCCATGGACGCAGCAGTAATCAAACTCGATCCCCTGCCCGATGCGGTTTGGCCCGCCACCAAGAATGATGATTTTTTTGCGGTCCGTGGGGGCCGACTCGCATTCGGTCTCATAGCTGGAATAGAAATAGGGGGTGAAGGCTTCGAATTCCGCGGCGCAGGTATCGACACGTTTGAAGACCGGCAGGACGCCCAGATCTTTTCGCAGCTTGCGTACTTCCCCCTCGGTCAGGCTCCAGAGCCGTGCAAGGCGGCGATCGGAGAATCCGAAACGCTTGGCCTCTCTGAGCAACTCGCCCAGCTCTTCCCCCGCACCGGCAACCAGAGAACGATTGGCCCTGAGCGTTTTCTCCATCTCGAGGATCTGCTGAATGTTGATCAGGAACCAGCGGTCGATTTTGGTGAGGGCGAAAATCTCATCCAGGCTCCAACCGGCCCTGAAGGCATCGGCAAGATACCAGAGGCGCTCCCAGTTGGGCTGGGAGAGCTTGGTGCGCAGCAGGGTGGAGTTCTCGTCAGTCAGTGCGGCGAAACTCTCCTGCGAATCGTCAAAAAGTCGACTCTCGAAACCGTAGGAATCGATTTCAAGGGAACGAAGCGATTTCTGAAGGCTCTCCTTGAAGGTCCGGCCGATGGCCATGGCCTCGCCAACCGATTTCATCTGGGTCGTCAGGGTCGCATCGGCTTGGGGGAATTTCTCGAAGGTGAATCGGGGAAACTTCGTCACCACATAGTCGATGGTCGGTTCGAAGGAGGCGTAGGTCTCCCGGGTAATGTCGTTGGGAATCTCATCCAGGGTGTATCCCACGGCCAGCTTGGCGGCAATCTTGGCTATGGGGAACCCGGTGGCCTTGGAGGCCAGAGCCGAGGAGCGCGATACGCGAGGATTCATCTCAATAACCACCAGACGGCCATTGTCTGGATTGATGCCGAACTGGACGTTGGAGCCACCGGTTTCGACGCCGATCTCACGCATGATCTTGATCGATGCATCACGCAGAATCTGATATTCCTTGTCCGTCAGAGTCTGGGCCGGTGCCACGGTGATGGAGTCGCCGGTATGGACCCCCATGGGATCCAGGTTCTCGATGGAGCAGATGATCACGACGTTGTCGGCGGTGTCACGCATGACTTCGAGTTCGAATTCTTTCCACCCGATGACCGACTCTTCAATGAGGATTTCATCGGTGGGAGAGGCATCGATCCCCTTGATCGCCATCTCTTCGTACTCTTCGAGATTGTAGGCAATGCCCCCTCCGGTACCACCGAGGGTGAAAGAGGGGCGAATGATGGCGGGAAAACCGATGGACTTGATGACCTCCATCGCCTCTTCAAAGTTGTGAGCGAGCCCAGAGCTGGGAACATCCAGGCCAATCCGGCCCATGGCTTGCTTGAACAGGGTACGGTCTTCGGCCATCTTGATCGCGGGGAGTTTGGCTCCGATGAGCTCCACACCGAACTCCTCCAGGGTCCCATTTTCAGCGACCTCTACGGCGGTGTTCAGGGCGGTCTGCCCTCCCAGAGTGGGCAGCACGGCGTCGGGACGTTCCTTCTCGATGATACGACGAAGGACTTCCGGGGTCACAGGCTCCACATAGGTGCGATCGGCGAAATCAGGATCGGTCATGATGGTGGCGGGGTTGGAGTTGAGCAGGATAACTTCGTAGCCCTCTTCCTTGAGCGCCTTGCAGGCCTGGGTGCCGCTGTAATCGAATTCGCAGGCCTGGCCGATGATGATGGGGCCGGCGCCGATGATAAGAATCTTCTTTATGTCAGTGCGTTTTGGCATGAGAGTCCTCTTGCAGATAAGTTCTTGAAACAGTTCAACCCTGTTGCGATGCGCGGAAATTTTCCATCAGCTCGATAAAGCGAGCAAAGAGGTAGCGTGCATCATGGGGCCCCGGGGAGGCTTCGGGATGGTACTGGACCGAAAATGCCGGAAGACTCTTGTGCTCCAGCCCCTCGACGGTATTGTCGTTGAGATTAATGTGAGTCAAAAGGGCCGAATCCTCCATGGAGTCGGCGGCTACGGCGAAACCATGGTTCTGGGAGGTAATTTCAACCCGGCCAGAGAGCTGACGAACAGGCTGATTGCCTCCACGGTGGCCGAACTTGAGTTTGTAGGTCTTGCCACCCAGGGCAAGGGCCAGAAGCTGATGGCCTAGGCAGATGCCAAAAATGGGCTTTTTACCCAAAAGCTTGCGGATATTTTCCTGAGCGTAATGAAGGGGCTCGGGATCCCCGGGGCCGTTGCTCAAAAATACGCCATCGGGGTTGAGGGCCAGAACCTGCTGCGCCGTTGTGGTGGCAGGAACCACAGTCACATGGCACCCCAGTGATGCCAGATGACGCAGAATGTTACGCTTGATACCGAAATCGTAGGCTACGACCCTGAATCGAGCTTGCTCAGGATTCGTTTTTTCATAACCTGTCTCCAGGTTCCAGACTCCCTCGGTCCAGTGGTAAGGCTCGGAGCAGGTCACTTTCTGCACAGTGTCCTGGCCCTTGAGCCCGGGGGTCTTGCGTGCCTTCTCCACCAGGCTCTGGGTGTCGGCGTCAAGAGTCGAGATGATACCGACCTGAGCCCCGTGGGTACGGATATGGCGCACCAGGGCGCGAGTGTCGATATCACAGAGTCCGATGATATTATTTTGCTCAAGGTAGGAACCGAGGCTCATCTCCGAGCGCCAGTTGCTCGGCATATCCCAGGCCTCACGAACCACAAAGGCGCTCAGATGAGGCTTGCCCGATTCGACATCCTCGGCATTGATTCCCGTGTTGCCGATCTGGGGATAGGTCATGGTGACAATTTCACCGCAGTAGGAGGGGTCAGTGAGGATCTCCTGATATCCACTCATGCTTGTGTTGAAGACGACTTCTCCGGTGACTTCGCCAGTTGCCCCGAAGGACTTACCGTGAAAAACGGTGCCGTCGGCCAGGGCAAGAATTGCTTTTTTCATGAATGCACAACCCTTCAGCTCTTGTTGATGTATTAGTTGTTAACAGATTGATCTGCAGTTATTTTTCTTAAATCTATGCCGGGAGCACAAGATTGCCTGCGAGATAAGTTCGAAGCGCAGCGCCCTTCATTGTCCATCCCATGAAGGGGGTATTTTTACTCTTAGAGACCAGCCGCTCTTCGGTGACGGTCCATTCAATGGTTGGGTCGAAAATGACCAGATCGGCGACCTGTCCGGGGCTGAGTGTTCCGCGGGGAATTCCCAGTGCCTTGCAGGGCCCGGCGCTGAGCAGCTCAACGGCCCGCATCAGGCTAAGACGTCCCTGCTCCACAAGGCGAAGGGTCAGGGGTAAGGAGGTCTCAAGCCCGACAATGCCGTTGAGGGCAATGGCGAATTCGACGTTCTTCTCATCGATATGATGAGGGGCGTGATCCGTGGCGATGGCATCCAGGGCCCCGTCGGCAAGCCCCGCAATGACAGCCTCGACATCCGATTGCAGACGCAGCGGCGGGTTCATCTTGGCATTGGTGTCGTAGCCACGAACCGCTTCATCGGTCAGAGTGAAATGATGGGGCGCGGCCTCCGCCGTTACCCGAACGCCCCGGGCCTTGGCCTGGCGAATGAGCTCCACCGAGCCAGCCGTTGAAACATGAGCGACATGAAGGCGCCCGCCGGTAAACTCGGCCAGCATGATATCCCGGGCAGTAGCGGAGTCTTCGGCAACCCAGGGAATTCCCTGGAGCCCCAGCTGTGTGGAGACATCCCCTTCGTTCATAACACCATTGCCGACAAGTTCGAGCTCCTCGGCATGAGTGATAATTGGAACATCGAAGGTTTTTGCGTACTCAAGGGCGCGGCGCATCAGCTCGGGGCTGGAGACAGGATGACCGTCGTCGGAAAAACCGATACAGCCGGCATCCTTGAGATCACCCATCTCGCTGAGACAGTCACCTTTGAGCCCCTTGGTAATACTGCCGACGGGAAATACGTTGGCAAACCCTGCCTCTGCAGCCCGTTTACGGATATAGCAGGTGACACTCTTGTTGTCGTTAATCGGGTTGGAGTTGGGCATACAGGCCACGGAAGTAAAGCCTCCACGGGCCGCTGCCCGGGTGCCGCTGGCGATGTCTTCCTTGTATTCGTACCCGGGATCGCGCAGGTGGACATGAATATCCACGAACCCCGGCGCAACGATCTGGCCGGCGGCGTCATATATCTGAGCACCCTCGGCTTTCAGATGGGTCCCGACCGCCTCGATCAGGCCATCGTTGATCAATACATCCTGAACCTGGTCGATACCATTGGCCGGGTCGAGAACCCGCCCCCCCTGAATCAGAATTTTCATGCTGTCACCCCCTTGGACTGGGAAGATTGAATTGTTGACTCATCGTTGTTTGCCCCGCCTACGAGATAGAGCAGTGCCATGCGCACGGCAACACCGTTTTCCACCTGATCGAGGATGACGCTCTGGGGGCCGTCGGCAACAGAGGTCGAAATTTCCACCCCGCGATTCATGGGACCGGGGTGCATCACCAGGGCATCGGGCTTAGCCAGTGCAAGGTTTGAAGGGTTGAGACCGAAGAACCGGCTGTATTCACGAAGGGTCGGCAGCAGACTCTTCCCCTGACGTTCAAGCTGGATGCGAAGCATCATCACCACATCGGCCCCTTCCAGGGCCTCATTGAGAGATCTGCAAACCGTCGCTCCGAGGCGCTCTATTCCCGGGGGAATCATGGTCCCTGGTCCGGCAACCCGAACATCGGCCCCCATGCGGGTCAGGCCGATGAGATTGGAGCGTACGACCCGACTGTGAGTAATGTCACCGACAATCGCGACCTTCAGTCCGTCGAGTCGCCCCTTGTGTTCGCGAATGGTCATCATGTCGAGCAGGGCCTGGCTGGGGTGCTCATGGGTTCCATCTCCGGCATTAATAATGCTGGAGCGAGGAAGGCGTTTGGCCAGATAATGAGGCGCTCCCGAAGCACTGTGGCGCATTACGATGATATCCGGATGCATGGCTTCGAGATTCATGGCCGTATCTTCAAGGGTCTCCCCCTTGACGACAGAAGAGGCCGAGGCGCTGATGTTGATCGTGTCCGCCGACAGGCGTTTCCCGGCGATTTCAAAGGAGGTGCGGGTCCGGGTGCTGGCCTCAAAAAAAAGATTAATGATGGTCTTGCCCCGCAAGGTCGGAACTTTTTTGATATCCCGGTTGTTGATTTCCTTGAAATTTGCCGCTGTGTTCAGAATCAAGTCAATTTCGGCCACGCTCAGATGATCGATGCCGAGAATATGTTTCTGCGTAAAGTCCACGAAAAACCTCCTAAGAGCGGGGCTTGATCAGCCGAATCTGAAGAGCTGTACCATCGGAGTCGAATTCGACCTCAACGTTTTCACTGATCGAGGTCGGGACGTTGCGCCCGACATAATCGGCGCGAATGGGCAGCTCACGGTGCCCTCGATCAATCAATACTGCAAGTTGAATGGAACGGGGACGACCCAGATCCATCAGAGCATCAAGAGCTGCACGAATGGTCCGCCCGGTATAGAGCACATCGTCCACAAGAATGACATTTTTGCCATCGAGAGAAAACGGGATCTCGGTGCTGTGCATCTGCGGGGCGCTGCGAATACCCAGATCATCGCGATACATGGTGATATCGATGGCTCCGACAGGAAGTTCTACTCCCTCGAAATCACGGATTCGGTTGAAGATATCCCGGGATAGATGATCTCCACCGGTGCGAATGCCGACCAGTACCAGATCTTGCGTCCCCTTGTTTTTCTCAAGGATCTCGTGTGAGATACGAGTCAGGGCCCGGCCGACCCCCGTAGCGTCCAGCAGGGTCGTACTTTCATCGCTCATGAGTTGACCTTTTCCGCTGTGATTGATTGCGACAGAATAAATAAAAAAGGCACCGGCCTTACCAACTGAACGTGGCGGACCGATGCCTCAATAATATTTTGGGAGTGATTCTTCAATGGTTCCCTACCTTTGTCGACCTCTCAGGATCGACTTAAAAGAGTAAGAAATAGAAATGATCGTAAAAAATTTTCGGGAATATAACAGGCTGATGCAGCCCTGTCAACATACAGATTTTCAGTCGATCCAGCGGCCGATACGGCTCCAGCGAACCGAGGTCTCCAGCCTGTTCCAGGACCAGTACTTTATGAAAGCCAGTCCCTTGATTTTTGATTTGTCAACGAACCCCCAGAAGCGGCTGTCGTAGGAGAAATCCCTGTTATCGCCCATGACAAAATAAGAGTTTTCAGGTACGACCCTTGGCTCCATGTAATCTCTGGGGCCACCCGAAGGGGGAGAAACCCCCTGCCCTTTGTGGATCTCGTGAGAGGTCACGAAGGGTTGACCGTTTACATAGACCTTCTGTGCACGAACCTCTACGCGGTCGCCGGGGGTGGCGATAATTCTCTTGATGAAATCCCGGCGCTGAAAATAGGATTTGTCCTCATCTTCAGGAAACTCGAAGACCACCACATCACCCGCCTTGGGATCCCGGATACTGAGCAGCCTGGAATCCGTAAAAGGAATCTTGAGGCCATAGACAAATTTATTGACCAGCAGGTGATCACCGATCAGCAGCGTATCCTCCATGGAGCCTGAGGGGATCTTGAACGCCTGAACGATGAAAGACCGGATCACCAGCGCAAGAACCAGGGCGACAATCAATGCCTCAGAATATTCCCGGAAGCGGTTTTTCTTTACTCCGGCCAGATCCGGCTTTTTTCTGCTGAACAATGATCTCATTATTTACTCTTTTACCTTGAGGATGGCCAGGAAGGCCTCCTGGGGAAGTTCAATGTTACCGATCTGCTTCATCCGCTTTTTGCCCGCTTTCTGCTTTTCGAGCAGTTTGCGCTTGCGGCTGATATCGCCTCCGTAACACTTGGCCGTTACATCCTTGCGAAGAGCTTTGACGGTTTCGCGCGCGATAACCTTGCCACCGATAGCTGCCTGAATGGCAACTTCAAACTGCTGCCGAGAGATGAATTCTTTCATGCGGGAAACCAGCTCCCGACCCTTGAACTGGGCCTTATCCCTGTGAACGATGAGCGAGAGAGCATCCACTAGCTCGCCATTGATCATAATATTGAGACGTACGAGATTGCTGAGCCGATAATCCAGGGCTTCATAGTCCAGCGAAGCGTATCCTTTAGTCAGGGTCTTGAGGCGATCGTAAAAATCCATGACAACCTCGTTGAGCGGCAGTTCATAGACAACCATGACCCGGGTTGAGGTCAGGTACTTGATCTCCCTCTGTACTCCCCTCTTTTCTTCGCAGAGCGTAAGTACGTTGCCGACGAATTCGTTGGGAACATGGATGTTTGCCAGGATAAAAGGTTCTTCTATCTTGTCGATGTGCTGAACCTCGGGGAGATTGTTGGCGCTTTCGACATTGAAAGTCTCATTGGCTACGGTAGTGACCCGATAAACAACGGTGGGAGCTGTCGTGATCAGGTCAACATTGTACTCGCGCTCCAGGCGCTCCTGAATAATCTCCATATGAAGCAGCCCGAGAAAGCCGCAGCGATAGCCGAAGCCCAGAGCCATGGAGTTTTCAGGCTCATAGGTGATGGCTGCATCGTTGAGAGAGAGTTTTTCCAGTGCGTCCTTGAGGGCATCGTAATCTCCGGTATCAATGGGGTAGAGACCGGAGAAGACCATGGGTTTAACTTCTTTAAATCCCGCCAAGGGAGTCGAAGCAGGCTTGTGAAAGTGGGTGATGGTGTCACCCACCTTGGCGTCGTGAAGAACCTTGATGCCGGCGATGACAAAGCCGACCTCGCCAGCCGAAAGGCTGGGGACCTCGAAGGGATGAGGAGAAAATACTCCGACCTTAAGAACTTCGTAGCTCTTGCGGTTGGCCATGAACTGGATTTTGTCCCCTTTTTTAATGCTGCCTTCCATCACCCGGATCAGGACGATAACCCCTTGATACGAGTCGTACCAGGAGTCGAAGATGAGGGCCTGAAGAGGTCCGGTGACATCACCCTTGGGAGCGGGAACCTTGGCGACGATGGCTTCGAGGATGTCCTCAATGCCGATGCCCTCTTTGGCGCTGGCCTCTACCGCATCCGAGGTGTCAAGGCCGATGATCTCCTCGATTTCAGCCTTGACGCTCAGGGGGTCGGCGCTGGGCAGGTCGATCTTGTTCAGGACGGGGAAGACTTCCAGGTTCTGATCAAGGGCGAGATAGACGTTGGCCAAAGTCTGGGCTTCGACCCCCTGGGTGGCATCTACCACCAGCAGTCCCCCCTCGCAGGCCGAAAGGGACCGACTCACCTCGTAGGAGAAGTCAACATGGCCGGGAGTGTCGATGAGATTAAGGGTGTATTCCTTGCCGTCCCGGGCCTTGTAGAGCAGACGCACGGCCTGAGCCTTGATGGTGATGCCGCGCTCACGCTCCAGCTCTAGCTTGTCAAGAAACTGGTTGGTTTTTTCCCGAGCGCCCAGAGTGCCGGTAAACTCAAGAAGACGGTCAGCCAGAGTCGACTTGCCGTGGTCAATGTGAGCAATAATTGAAAAGTTTCTTATCTGGTTCAGGTCCATAAAGTTTTGATTTTCCTGCTATTTAAAAAAGAATGAAAAGTCTGAAAAGATATAGAAAGAGCCTGTTTTTGTAAAGCTAATTCCCGGCATCAAAAGGACCACAAAAGTCGTTGTTTTCACACCCGGGCGTTACCTTGTACTGATTACAATCTGGTCAGCGAGGTAACCCACTGTTAGCGCAAAGGAGGTGGATCGATTCCATCGGCGCAGTACCCTGTAGTTTTCAAAGACGAGAAACGCGGGGCCCGAAGGGCCATCAGGAAGAATAAGAGAGGCCTCCTGTGCATCCTCCAGAGCATCTCCCCCCTCCATGAGTTTTACCCCCCTGTTTCGCCACTCTTTGAGCGAAAGCAAATGGTCCAGGCCGATCAAGTTTTCATCGATGGACTCGGGGAGTTGAGCTTGCCCCCCCCAGCTCTGGCCTTGTTTCCAGCCGGAACGGGAAAGATAGTTAGCTGCCGAGGCAAGAGCGTCATCGATATTGTTCCAGATGTCCTTGCGTCCATCCTGATCAAAGTCCTCGGCATAATGAAGAAAGGTTGAAGGCATGAACTGTACCTGCCCCATGGCTCCGGCCCAGGACCCCTGGAGCGACTGATGATCAATATGACCTTCAGCAACAATCTGCAGCGCCGCCAGCAGCTCCTTCTCAAAGAACTCACCCCGACGCCCCTCGTAGGCCAGGGTCGCAAGGGCGCTGATGATGGGGAAAGTGCCTGGGTTCCGGCCGAAATCAGATTCGACCCCCCAGAGAGCTACGATAACTCCAGGATCAACGGAATAACGATTGGAGACTTGTTCCAGAATGCTTCGATTCTGACTGTACCTGTCTTTGGCTTTATTAATTCGGGAAGATGGCGCGATGTTTTGACGATACTTAACAAAACTCATCACCTGCCCAGGTTGCCTGCGATCGAGCTCGATCACCCGTGGGAGCTCAGGGAGACCGTCAAGGGTGTCATCGAGTAAACCCTGGGGTATCCCCTGCGCAAGGGCTCTTTGCTTGAAATCGGAGACCCATTGTTCAAAGTTGGCAGAAGCTGCAGCCGGAACAGAAAGGATCGCCAGGAGGAACAGGGCACGAAGGAATAACATCAGGATTTATCCTTATCCAGCAGTTCGGTTTTCATCTGCTCAAATTCCTCTCGGCTCAGCAGACCGTCTCGGTACATAACCGCCAGCGTTTCCAGTCGCGACAGATTCTGCTCGGGTGAGTTCTCAAGCATGAGATGAGGCCTGTGATCCATCAGAAGGCTGCTGTCAGACCCGGTGGAGTTTCCAAGCCGAAGCGAAGCGAGTCCTCCCAGGAAGCTGATCTCCAGAGCCCTCCCCTGCAGCGAAGGGTCGGAAAGAATGTCCCGCAGGTTTCTCTGGCTTTTCCGGATGCGCCAGAAGAGGTATGCGCCGGAGGCTAGGATGAAAAGAGTGCCCAGTGCAAAAATCCAGGGCATGTATGAAAGTATGCCTCGAAAAAAAAGCACTAGAAATGTAAGCCCGAGCAGCAATAGCCCATGGAGTATCAGGATGAGATGGGCTAAAAAAATTCCGCTAAACATCCCTTTCCAGATACTTTTTGATGAATCAGTAACGCTCATAGGGTTTCTGGGCTTTCATTCAAACAATGAGAGATTTGTGGGACCATCAATTGGATGTAGGCTGCTTGGGCGCGGCTGACTCGATCAGGGGGATCAGGTCCTTTGACTTCTTCATCCCGGGAGCAATGCGGCCATCTGGTAGGATCATGGTCGGGGTCGAGCCGATTCCCAGTCTTTTGGCAAGAGCGATATTCTCGTCAATCGCACTGGTGTCACAGGTTGGTGCCGGAATCGCTTTTTTATTAAAACTGTCTTCCAGGAAATCCATGGATTTTTCGCAGACGATGGTCTTGGATATCTGGTAGGCGTTGGGGTGCATGGGCAGCGGGAAGAGCTTTATATAAAAGGCCATATCGGGGCGTTTGCGCACGACATCCTTGAGCTCATGATGCAGATTTTTGCAATAGGGGCACTCTGGGTCAGTAAAAACAATGGTCTTAAGGGGGGCATCGGCTGAGCCGAGAAGCAGGGCATCATCCAGAGGTATGCTGCCGAGGTCAACAGGATTGAGATTGCGATATTGCTGGCGAGTGATATTTGTGCGATCGCCCAGACGGATGATATCTCCGGCAATGACAAATGACTTGGAAAAATCGAGATAAACGGGGATCTTGACCCTGTTTTTTTCTGCCTCGACCATCCAGAGTCCCGGCACTTCGGCAAATTCGACTCCGTTGACCTTGTCAACCAAATCCTTCAGAAGTTCACCGGCTTCCTCCTTTTCAAGGAAGTGACAGTCGTTGCAGCTGCCAGCGCCGCACCCATCGGTGGTCATGGCATGAACTGGCGCGGAAAAAAACAACAGAGAAAGTGCTAGTAATGCTGGCTTAATCATAAAAAACCTTTCTTAAATCAGGAGTGTCAACGTGAAGTCAAAGTTGGAAAATTCAGTGTAGCACAAGCTTTTTACCCCTCTCAACAACAGCTTTAATCAAAGGTTGTCTTCGGAGAGACATCTTTGCCTTCTCTGGTATAATAACCTTTAATTTTTCAGGCAGTTTAACTATAATCTCGAACTTCTCAATATTATTCTGAGGTTGATGGATATTTTCGAGTTTTTTCGTCTTACCCCATAGGAGACAAGCCAATGAAAGACTGGAGACTTTTTACCCGGGATTCACGTATCGCCTATTTCTCCATGGAGATAGGGCTGAGTTCCGACATCCCGACCTACAGCGGCGGTTTAGGTGTGCTCGCTGGTGACACGATCAAGAGTACTGCCGACCTTAAGGTCCCGATGGTTGCCGTTACTCTGCTGCATCGTAAGGGTTTTTTCCGGCAGGAGCTCACCGCGGAGGGAGCTCAGCGTGAACATGCGGTGTCTTGGAACCCCGAATCCTTTATGGAGCGCCTGCCCATAAAAACTCTGGTGACCATCGAAGATCGCGACGTCAAGATCCAGGCCTGGCTCTACAGGGTCAAGAGTCCTGCCGGTGGAGTCGTGCCGGTACTTTTTCTGGATACGGACATCCCAGGAAACCTCGATAGCGATCGAAGACTGACCGATCATCTCTATGGTGGTGATCTGGAATATCGCCTCAAGCAGGAAATCATCCTGGGCATCGGTGGTGCCAGAATCCTGAGTACTCTGGGCTTCGATATCCGCAAGTACCACATGAATGAAGGGCATGCCAGTTTTCTGACCCTGGAGCTGCTTAGCCATAATCGTAATCCCGAAGCGAAACACCTGGACGATCCTAACGCCTGGGATCTGAAATCGGTGAGTAAACGCTGCGTTTTTACGACCCACACCCCCGTAGAGGCCGGGCACGATCGTTTCCCCTATGAGATGATTGAAAAAATAGGACCATCTCTGGTACCCATCGAGATTATTAAAAAACTCGGCGGTGATGACATGCTCAATATGACCATGCTGGCGCTGAACCTCAGCCATTATGTCAATGGGGTGGCCAAGAAACATGGTGAGATCTCCCAGGCTCTATTCCCCGGGTTTGAAATTCATGCAATAACCAATGGGGTCCATCCCTTCACCTGGACCTCTCCCTACATGGTCGCACTCTATGATCGATATATTCCGGGCTGGGCCCATGAGCCCGAGCTTCTGGTGCGTGTCGACAACATCCCCGATGAAGAGCTTTGGGACGCCCATTGCGGGGCCAAGGCCCTGCTCTTCCAGTACATCGAAGAGACTACGGGGCAGAGATTTGATCCCGACGTACTCACCGTTGGATTTGCCCGTCGCAGCGCCACGTACAAACGTGGGGACATGATCTTTACCGATATCGAGAGACTTCTGAAAATTGGTGAAGGAAAACTCCAGTTCGTATTTGCCGGCAAATCACACCCCAAGGACGAGCCGGGCAAGGAACTCATTCAGAAAATTCACGAACGGGTTGTCGAACTCGGTGGCCGTATCAAGGTGATCTATCTTCAGAATTACGATATGGAACTGGCTTACAAGCTGATTCCCGGTGTCGATATCTGGCTCAATAACCCCATGCGTCCCAGGGAGGCTTCGGGGACCAGTGGAATGAAGGCTGCTTTCAACGGAGTTCCCAATTTCAGTGTCCTGGATGGCTGGTGGATCGAGGGGCATATCGAGAATGTAACGGGATGGTCCATTGGACCTGCTCCCACCGAGTCGACGCTGGTGGAGATAAATTCCGAAGAAGACGTTCGTGATCTGTACCAGAAGCTCGAAGATGTCATTATCCCGACCTATTACGGTGACCGCAAAAAGTGGATTTCCATCATGAAGGGCGCCATCGGAAAAAATGCGTATTACTTCAATACCCATGTCATGATGCGCCGATATGTCACCGAAGCTTATCTTCGGTAACAATTGCATCGACGATAAAACAACAAAGGGGGGCCATTTCGGCCCCCCTTTGTTGTTTTATCAACCTCTAACTTCAGCTCTGCAGGCCTTCCAGAATCCGAACCAGGATCATGAAGGGGTGGAGATTCAGATGATTCGTCCCCCGAACCTTCTGCAGAGTCCTTTTGTAAAGCTTTGTTGTTTTAGAATGATCGCTCCAGAATGATCCGGCGAGTCCTTCATGTTCCCTCAAAATTTGACGGGCAATCAGGAAACAGGACTTGGCAATAGCGCCCTGTAAACTTTCGCCAGCTTTCCGATCCCAACCGTTATGAAGGGGAACCTGATCGATGAGTCCCGAGAGTTCCTGAGCGACCAGCATCTTACGAACGTCGGAGAGCATTTCTCGCGCACGAAGGAAATCACATCCCGTTTCCTGGGAGAGGATAAGCAGGGGGAGGAAATCCTGATATTGTTCCAGTCGTTTTAATCTGTCGATTACATCGGAGCTGATCCCCAGTGTCTGAATTTCGGCGAAATCATCCCCTGTAGACTGGGTTACCTCAAATACAGAGCCTTCAAAAGCCTTTAGCCCCTCGGAGAGCTGGTCCAGATAAGATGAGTCGAGACTGGGCGTGAGCTCCAGATCAAAGGACCAGTAACACAGGGAGCGGATGCTCTCTTCAAGCTTGAGAAGTATCTCATACTGCTTTTGAGAAGCGATACGGTTATCCAGTTGAGCGACCTGCTCCCGAATCAGGTCTCCCCGAAGCAGCAGATCGAAGCAGAGATAGGCCGTTGCCCCCTCAACCAGGCTCAGACCGGTGTTCTGGGTAAATTGATTGAGAAAGGCTGCACCGGCTTGATCGACAATGCGGTTTGTCACCACGGTAGCGGTGATTTCAAGGGCGAGGGGGTGGTTTGCTAATTTTGTGGCGTACTGCTTGCGAATAGGCGTGGGGAAATATGCGAGATAAAGCTGCTCCACGGCCTGCTGCCGGGGAAGGGAGCTGGCCAGAAGCGCCTGATAAAGATTCATCTTCGCATAGCTCATCAAAATGGCGAGCTCGGGTCGGGCGAAACTCCAGTCCGACCGACTCAGAATCTCTTTTCGCGAAGGGAGCGACTCTCCCTTGCGATCGAGCAGGCCGGCGTGTGAGAGGCGATCGGCCAGGTCGAGTAAGGGCTCCACATCCTTTTGTGAGCGCAGCTGGTCCAGGCTGATACACTGACTCTGGGTGTAGTTGTTTTTCAGAACCGAGGCACAGACCTCGTCGGTAAAGGTGCCGAGGATGCTGTTACGCTGCTCAAGGGAGTTGATGGTTCCAGCTTCCTGAAGAAGCCCCATGAAAATCTTGAGATTGACCTCATGGTCAGAAGTATCGACTCCGGCTGAATTATCGACGGCATCCGTGTTGATTCTGCCCCCCGCCAAAGCGTATTCGATACGTCCTCGCTGAGTTAGTCCAAGGTTGCCACCCTCTGCGATAACCCGGGCTCTGAGTTCGGAGGAGTCGATACGTACGGCGTCATTGCTGCGGTCTCCCACATCATCATCTGTTTCTGATCCAGATTTGACGTAGGTTCCGATGCCGCCGTTCCAGAGCAGATCGACCGGGGCGCAGAGCAACAAACGGATGAGACCCTCGCCGTCCAGAGAGGATGAACGGGTGCCGAGCCATTGCCTGATCTCGGCCGAAAGGGGGATATCCTTGGATGTCCTTGAGTACACCCCTCCTCCGGAAGAAATCAGTGAAGGATTGTAGTCTTCCCAGCTTGAGCGGGGGAGTTTAAAAATCCTTTCCCGCTCAACGTAGGAAGCTTCGGGATCGGGATCGGGATCCAGAAAGATATGCCGGTGATCAAAGGCGGCCATCAGGCGGATCTGTCGCGAAAGCAGCATACCATTGCCGAAGACATCGCCACTCATATCCCCGATCCCTACCACGGAGAAGGGCTGGGTCTGAGTGTCGTGATCCATTTCACGGAAATTGCGCTTCACCGACTCCCAGGCGCCGCGGGCGGTGATACCCAGTTTTTTGTGATCGTACCCTCCGCTGGAGCCTCCGCTGGCGAAAGAGTCCCCCAGCCAGAAATCATATTCGGCGCTGACCGAGTTGGCCGTATCAGGCAGATGGGCAGTCCCCTTGTCAGCCGCGACTACCAGGTAGGGGTCCGGTTCATCATAGGCGACAATACCCTCAGCAGGGCAGACTTCCCCCTTGATACGATTGTCGGTCAGATCCAAGAGCCCGCGCATGAGGGTCTTGTAGGCTTCTTTTGAGAGCTCCCCCCCCTGCTCTCGGGTTTTGTAAGGCGTTTTTACGATGAAACCGCCCTTGGAACCCACGGGAACAATGAGAGAGTTTTTGGTCATCTGCGTCTTCATTAATCCCAGGATCTCGGTACGGAAATC
The DNA here is from genome assembly GCA_012974445.1 of Desulfuromonadales bacterium. Classification (GTDB taxonomy): domain Bacteria; phylum Desulfobacterota; class Desulfuromonadia; order Desulfuromonadales; family JAAXQG01; genus JAAXQG01. Next base: position 12,384 of record JAAXQG010000005.1, on the reverse strand, counting down.
ATCAGGACGGTCCGACCAGCGGATTCCCCCCCGGGCTACCTTGCCGCCGCGCAGATGAATCCCTTCCATGCTGTTGGAATGGACGTAGATTTCGTACATGGGGCGCGGTGCCGGCATGTCCATGATGCCGATAGCGCTGATCTTGAAACTAAAGAAGTAATCGGGTCGATTGCACCGGATGAAATAATTGGTGCGAACGGTTGAGTCGATGAGATTGAACAGGGTCCGCAAGATGCGGTCTTCGTTGATGTCACTCACCGACTCCAGAGCTGAGGCCAGCTCCAAGCGCAGGGGGGAGAGATAGAGCTCTTCGCGCTCGATGGAATCAGAGCACCTGAGTTCCGAGCTGAACCTTGCCTCAAAATAACGGTAGAGCAAAACCGCAACCTGCGGGTTGTGGATCAGGGCGTAGGCAACTCTCTTTTTGGTAAAGGGAGAGCCCAGCTGGAAATAGTAATTTCGATACCCGCGAAAAACGTCTATCTGTCTCCAGTTCAGGCCGGTGAGCACGAGCAGGCGATTGAGATAGTCGTTCTCCAGCTCGCCGGAATAAAGGGCGTTGAGGGCCTCGAGAAGATTGGCCTTATGCTTGATTAGATTAAGATCGACATCACCGGCGCCGCGCAGCGCAAAGCTCTTGATGTAGAGGGTTTTATCTTTGAGTCGAACCGAGAAGTCGACCTCATCAAGGACGCAGAGATTCATGTTGACCAGAATCGGCATCAAGTCGTTGAGGGAACTTTCCATGGTGCTGTAGAACTGCAAACGGTAGAACTTCTCGCGGCCCTTGAAGGGGCCCCAGAGAGCGAAGCGTTCCTTGCGCGAGTCGATCAATTGTTCGAGTTCACGGATATCCCTGACGGCGAATCGTGGATGCAAAAAGGTGCGATACTCCCTTGAGAAAGCGTCGGCATACTTCTCACTGATTTTCTTCCCATTCTCCGGACCGTAGTGGGACTGAAGTACCGCCTTGAGCCGCTGTGACCAGGGGCGTACCAGTCCGGTAAGGCCCTTTTCAAGACGCTCTAGATCGAAAGAGGCGTCTTGGTCCTGCGGGGTGAGGCGTACATGAAGGCTGAGGTAGCTTCCGGTGATGTTGACAATGCGCGAAACGGCCAGTGGAGCCTTGAAAAAACGCAACAGATGAGCTTCGATGCGCTTGAAATCCTCTGAATTGTAGAACTCCCGGGGCATGATCAGTAGCAACGTCAAACCCTGAAGGGAGAGGCTGCGGGTGAAGATCACCTTGACCGATCCGCTTCGGTACAGATAAGCAAAGGAGCGGGCAGTATCCTGGAGCGTTTGCGCGTCCATGAAAAAGAGTTCCACCTTGGGGAAGGTGTTGAATATCTCCACAGCTTTACGGTAATCGTGACAGCCTCTGGGAATACTCAGCGAATCAAGGGCTGCATCGATGCGCTCGCGAAGCACCGGGACACTCAGAGTCGGCTCGTCAATGGCTTTCTCGGAGAACAATCCGAAAAAAAGATGCTCACGACGAGCGCCGTTTGCCAGAGTCTCTCTCAGGGCGATCTGGGTGAGCCGCTCACCGTTGAGCACCCTGCTGCGCAGGTCGATGCTCTCCACCAGCACCCGGGGAACTCTCAGGAGGCGCTGGCGAAAATGATCCGGAAGCTCTGCATGAGTGGCCTCTCCCTGCCATAGCGGTTGTTCGTCATCAAGAACCAGCCCCAGGGGCCCCTCAGAAACAACGGCCGAATTGCCCTCAAGGTAAAAGTCGATGGCCCTGTAGGAGAAAATCCAGAAATTATCCTGATTCAACCAGGAAAGAAGAGCCCTGAGATTTTCCGTCTCGGCCCTGGAGGCCAAGTCACTGATGATCTCCTGAATGCGGGGTTGTGCCCGAAATGCCTTGAGGGCATCTTCCAGTCTCTGAGAGAGCTCGGAGATGAGCCCTTCCATGGCTACTGGCGATACCGCTTCTGTTTCTACCAGGATCAGTGATTCCGCCCTGCCCTGCCCCGGGACATCATCAAAGGCAAAAGCATCTTCGCTGCGACGGGTGAAAAATATGGGATGTCCGAGTATCTGGAACCCCAGATCGAGTTCCTTCAGATACTGCTGTACCGTATCAACGAGAAAAAAAGCATCATCGCAGTGCAGCAGCAGGACCGATTTCTGGGGGTCCATCCCGAGAATCTGGACGATGGAAACGTCCTGCGGTTCATCCCTGAGCAGATCGAAAGCACTCTCGACAAGACAATAGATATCGTCTGAGGAGGTTTTTTCCAGAAAACCCGATGCAATCGTTCGGAGTAAGCGAGAGGCAAAAACTTCAAGTTCCAATCCCCGGGGCCTGTCTGGATGGCTCTCGATGCGCAAGGCCAGCTCCTTGAGCTTGAGTCCCAGATCAATAGAGCATGTCCGGTAGGAGCATTCTTCCAGATTGAATTGCATGACAGATCCCTTCTTCGTTGAATGGATATCCTGAAGTTAGATAAAAGACTCGATGGCAGCGTCTTTACGAAGCCCTTCGGTCAGCTCCTTGAGTGCCAAGGCCCCGGCATCTTCCTTGAGATAGGTGCGGATCTTGCCCGATGCTTCTTCAAGACTGAGGTTTTTCTCGGCAATGAATTCATCCACCCGCAAGAGGTGGAACCCATAGTCTGTTTCGACGATAGGGCCCACGACACCAAGGGGCTGGGAAAAAGCGCTGTCCTCAAATGCCTTGATCATATCGCCGCGCTTGAAAAGCCCCAGGTCTCCCCCCTTGGAGGCACTGGGACAGTCCGAACTCTCATAGGCCAGCTGGCAGAAGTCGGCACCGGGTTCCATGCACTGCGCAAGAATGCTGTCGATACGCTCCTGGGCCTGGTCCTTGGCTGCGGGGCCGGCTGCGGGGTCAATCTTGATAAGAATGTGATGGGCGCTCACCTGCTCGGCCACCTTCATGAACTGGGGATATTTGCGGTAGATCTCTTCGATTTGGGCGATGTCGGGATCGCTCGCCTCCTCCAAGGTGGTGCTGGAAATGAGATTGACGGTCATGTCTTTGCGCATGATCCTCCAGAAAGTGGGCTGGTCGATATCCACCTGAACCAGTTTTTCGAAAAACTCCTCTTCCTTGGGAAACTGGGCGATCATCTTCTGCGCTTCGTCCGCAACGTCCTGCTCCGAGGCGATGAGCCCCCTGGAAAGAGCGGCCTGATAGAGGAGCTCTTTGGCAATCAGACGCTCTCTGGCAAGTTCGTCTGCCTTCTTGAGTTGCCCCGGGGCCAGCTCCGCAGATCCCTTGCCGAAGAGCTGGCGGGCAAATTCCTGCAGGCTGTTATCGTATTCGAAACGGGTGACGGGGTTGCCATTGACACTCAGGGCGATATGGGAATCCATGATGTTCTTAACTCCTTGGGGCGGTCTCGGAATCGGCAGCAGCCGGCTCCAGGTTTGCAAAATCGTTGGCAAGGGCCACAAATTCTTCAAGGCTGAGGGTCTCGCCTCTTCTTTTCACATCGATGTCGTTGTGCAGGCAAATCCGGTGAATATCCTCTTTTTGAAAACCTCCTGAGCTCAGGGCATTGAGCAACGTCTTGCGGCGCTGGCCGAAGGCCGCTTTCACGAGTTTTCGAAGCAGAGATTCGTCCTCGACCTGACAACGGGGCTTGCTCAGTGGGACAAAGCGAAGCACTGAGGACTGAACCTTGGGGGCTGGATAAAAAGCCCCGGGAGGTACAGCTACCACTTGACGGATATCAAAATGCAGGCGGCACAACACCGAGAGGATGCCATAATCCTTGGTGCCCGGAAGGGCCTTGAGTCGGTCTGCGACTTCCTTCTGGAACATGAGCACAAGGCGGTTAAACAGCTGATGATGGTCAAGAAGCTTGAAGACCACCTGACTGGAGATGTTGTAGGGAAGATTTGCCACCATGCTGTAGGGGGGGTGTTTCAGCAGATCGGTCCATGAACTCTTGAGAACATCGCCCTGGTGCAGGGCCATATTGGAGGGGGCAATTTCGGACCAGTGGGCAACCAGATCTGGATCAATTTCGAAAACCGTCAGACTCCCTGCCCGGGCACAGAGCTCATGAGTCAGGGCGCCGAGCCCCGGGCCTATCTCCACCACCCGGCTGTCCTGATCCAGGTCAGCAGCATGGAGAATGGCATCGATAACAGACTGGTCTTTGAGAAAATTCTGGCCGAATTTTTTTTTCGGACGGTGATTCATGTGGACTTTCTATCAGCAGTCACCGGAATGACGGCGGGGTTTGGGCCAGCGGCCGATGCGCCATGACTGGACGGAGGGAATCAGACGAAGGGTCAATGCGAAACTTAGTCCTGCACAGAGCGCCCCGTAGAGAAGGCTGCCCAGGCACAGGGGCAATAGAAGCTCCCAGCCGAGGTGAAGCATTTCCGAGTTGAACTCAACGCTGAAGCTGGGCCGGGACATCCCCAGAAGGATGCGGCCCGACTCATATTCCAGCGCATAAATAAATGGGGCGGTAATCGGGTTGGTAATCCAGACACCCAGGGCGGCGGCCAGTTTGTTTTCCTTGAGCAAAAAGGCAAAAAAAACAGCAATGGCCATCTGAAAACCGAAGGTGGGGGTCATGCCGATAAACACCCCCAGGGCAACGCCCTTGGCGATCTCGTCTGGTGCCGCTCGCAGGCGGATAAATTTCAGCGCCTGCAACTTGAATTGCCGTATGAGCCCCCAACGACGCCACATAATATCAATGCACTCCCAGGGGAGAGCAGACCTCATCAAGAGGCCAGGAGGAGCGGGCGTTGAGCTCCAGCGGGGAACTGAGGCCGCGACCGAGGTAATAGTCTCCCGCTACGGCCAGCATCGCAGCGTTATCGGCGCAGAGGGCCACAGAGGGGAAAAAGACTTCACAGCCATTTTTTGAGGCCAGCTGCTCGAATCTGTTTCTGAGGCCGGAATTGCAGGCCACCCCCCCTGCCACGACGATACGATTGAGGTTCTGCGCCTGGGCCGCGCGAAACGCTTTCTGGGTCAGAACATCCACCACCGCTTCCTGAAAGGCTCGGGAGATATCGACCACTGTCTCCTGAGGCAGGGGGGCGGGGTGCTTCTGAACCTCCTGCATCACCGCAGTTTTGATGCCGCTGAAGCTGAAATTGAAATTATCCTGCTTCAGCATGGGGCGTGGAAAGCGTATGGGCGACTGCCCCGGAGTTTGAGCCAGACGATCGACTTGGGGACCACCGGGGTAAGGCAATCCCATGATTTTTGCCACCTTATCAAAGGCCTCACCGGCTGCATCATCTACCGTCCGTCCGATCAACTGGTAGCTGCCGATGCCTTCCACACGAAACAGATGAGTATGTCCCCCCGAAACAGCCAGGGCAAGATAGGGGAAATCGACTTGGCGCTCCAGTAGTATGGAGAGGATATGCCCTTCGATATGATGAACCCCGGCAAGAGGCAAATTGCGGGCATAGGCCAGCGCCTTGGCAGTCGAAACGCCCACCAGCAGCGCACCGATAAGCCCCGGCCCCGCGGTGCAGACGATCCCCTGCAGGTCCTGCATGCTGCAGCCCGCTTCCCTGAGGGCCTGTTCGATTACCGGCGAGATCTGCTCCAGGTGGCTGCGTGAAGCCAACTCAGGCACGACCCCCCCGAAGCGGGCGTGAATGTCGATCTGGGAGGATATGATTGATGAAAGTACCGAGCGGCCGTCTTGAACGACGGCCGCCGCAGTTTCATCGCATGAGGACTCTATGGCCAGTAGGAGCATGAAGTGAAAACCTCGTCAGTAGTGCTGTCGCTGATCAAAGAAGATTGGCGGCCAACTCGGCGAGGCAGGATCTCTCCCCCTTGCGCAGCGTGATGTGGCCGGCAATTTCCTGCCCCTTAAGTTTTTCCACCAAGTAAGACAGACCGTTACTGCACGAGTCCACATAGGGATTGTCGATCTGATAGGGGTCGCCGGTCAGAATAATCTTGGTTCCCTCCCCCGAGCGGGTGACGATGGTCTTGATCTCATGGGGAGTCAGATTCTGAGCCTCATCCACGATGATGAACTGGTTGGGGATAGACCGACCCCGGATGTAGGTCAGAGGCTCGATCTGAAGAATGCCCAGGTCAACCAGTTCATGATAGCCGCGCTTGTGTTTGCCCGTCACATCGACGCTGTTGAGCAGCAGATCGATGTTGTCGAAAATGGGCTGCATCCAGGGGGTGAGCTTCTCCTCCACCGTTCCGGGCAGATACCCCAGATCCCGGCCCATGGGGAAGATGGGGCGGGAAACCAGCAGCCGGCTGTATTTGCCTTCATCAGCCACCTTGTGCAGTCCTGCGGCGATGGCCAGCAGTGTCTTGCCGGTGCCTGCCTTGCCCACCAGCGAGACAAGTTGAATGTCGTCATTCAGCAGCAGATCCAGGGCAAACTGTTGTTCCCTGTTGCGGGGATGAAGTCCCCAGAGTCCCTCATGGGGCGCCTTGATCAGGCAATGGAACTCACCACTGGGTCCGTCATGACGACCGATGGCGGTATGGGAAGGGTTGGAGGCATTGACCAGGGTAACGCACTGGTTGGGGCAGTAATCCCCTTCCAGCTGAAGATGCCCTTCGGCGTAAAAGTGATCGACGACGTCTTTATCGACGAATGCCTCGGCCGTACCCGAATAGAGTTCCTCAATGGAAACCTTGTCGCTTTCGTAATCCTCGGCCCGAAGGCCTACAGCGTCAGCCTTGATACGCAGATTGGTATCCTTGGTGACGAAGATGACAGGCCCCTGAGATCGTTCGTTGTAATCAAGCGCCACGGCAAGGATGCGGTTGTCGCCCATGTCGGTCTGGAGTTCGGGTGGAAGGTGCTCAAGGTGTGTGGATTGATAAATCTCAACCAGTAGTTGACCGCCTCCGTCAAGCTTTACCCCTTCGGTCAGACGGGATTTTTCGCGAAAGCGGTCCAGAATGCGAGAAATTTCCCGGGCATTACGCCCCGTTTCCGTCTGGTCCTTCTTGAAGCGATCAATCTCTTCGATCACGGTAATGGGAATGACCAGATCGTTTTCTTCAAATTTGAAAATCGCCTTGGGATCGTGGAGCAGAACATTCGTGTCAAGAATATAGGTTTTTTTCATAACAAGAACTCCTGGAAGACAAAGCAGATCAGGTTAACGTTCGTAGTCATGGACCTCAAGCCCCTCGGGAGCAGCCAGAACCTTGACGTAGACCCCATATTCCTTTCCGGGAACGTTTCTCTTGGCCTCGATGATCACCTCGCCATGCTCATTGAGATGGTCGAGCACTTCTTCGGGAGATTCGACGATGATGTATCTATTGTAAATACCCGTGCGCATAAGTTCCCCCCGGTTTACGGGGATCTCCGGGGCGATGGAGCAGGAAACAATAACGCCAAGGATGCCGAAACTTATCAGGATTTGAAAAACTGTACGCATGCCGGTTTCCCTTTCATCACGAATGAGTTTCACCATCTTACCTCAAACACAGGGGTCAGGTCACCAATGAAGACAGGGCTCTGACAACCTCATCGATCTGATGATGAGAAGTAAAATACCCCGGGCTCAGCCGAAGGGTCCCTCGGGGAAAGGTTCCCAGAGTCCGATGGGCATCGGGCGCGCACTGAAGTCCGGCGCGGGTGAGGATTCCGTACTCCTGCTCCAGGCGAAATGCCAATTCGGAAGGGTCTCGGTTTTCAACGGCGATGGAAAGGACAGCCCCCATGCGGGCGCTGTCGGTGCAGCCGAAGATCCTGACGCCGTGCAGGCTTCCGATCCCCTCGATCAGGGATTTCATAAGTTCGGACTTATGGGTGCGGACCTGCGAAAGGCCCAGGGAGAGAAGAAACTCCGCCGCTGCCTTGAGCCCTGCGATTCCCGGCAGGTTGCAGGTTCCAGCTTCCAGACGCTCGGGCATGGTTTCGGGGGGCAAATCACTGCTGGAATGGCCACCCGTCCCCCCCAGAATAAGCGGGCGCAACTCAATGCCCTCGCGGACATAGAGCATCCCCGTCCCCTGGGGCCCCATGAGCCCCTTGTGCCCCGCAATGGCAAGCAGATCGATACCGCAGGCCTCGGCGTTCAGGTCGAAGACTCCGGCGCTCTGGGCGGCATCAACCAGCAGCACGATGCCCCGGGATCGACACCAGAGCCCCATTTCCTCGACTTCCTGCAGGGTGCCGCAGACATTGGAGCAGTGGGTCATCACCAGCATCCGGGTCGGCGCAGCGCAGGCCTGTTTGAGCTCCCGTGGTGAAACGAAGCCCTGAGCGTTGGCCTGGACCTTGACGACCTCGACTCCCTGATCGGCCAGTGCCCGCAACGGGCGAGTCACGGAGTTATGCTCCATGCTGGTTGTCACAACCCGGTCGCCCAGGGACAGCAGGCCAAAAAGAGCCATATTGATGGAGGCGGTGGCACCGGAAGTAAAAGCCAGGCGTGAGCTGTCATGGATACCGAAAAGCTCGGCCAGAAGCTCCCTTGTCTCAAAAAGGAGACGGTCAGCACCAAGGCTCAGTGAATGCCCTCCCCGTCCGGGACTTCCCCCCTGATGGGTAATCAGATCGGATACGGCGGGACCAACTGCGGGTGGTTTGGGAAAAGAGGTTGCGGCGTTGTCGAAGTAGATGCTCATGGAGAAAAGCCTTGAACCTGTATTTTATCGGGGCGCGTCACACCAGAGATCGCGTCCGGATTGGGAGGTATGAAGCTGGGAAAGCCCCCGGCAGCCCCCGAAGCAGATTCCCCAGTCCGCACAGCCGTGGCAGCCCTTTGGGGGCTGGGCTATGTACTGACGACACTGCTCACGCAGCGCACTGCTCCAGAGCTCCGGCAGCGATTGCTGCAGCAGACTCCCGAAGCTCAGGGGCCAGGAGGCGCAGGGATGAACATTCCCCTGTGCGTCGATATAGGCCAAGGTGTTTGCGGCTTGACATCCGCTGTATTCCATCCTGTTGTCTGGCTGCCCTGAAAGGAGCTCCCATAGAAACAGGTCGTGAATCTGCATTTTGAGATCCGCTATGGAACGGACAAATTCAGAATCCAGCTCGGAGCGCAGCTGGCCAAGGTCGGAAGCGCGGCATATCTGCTGCTCAAAATCGTGTCGGAACCTAGCATCCAGTGGGATGTTTGGCAACTTAAATAGGGGGACCTGCTGCTCCAGAGCCCAGCTCAGCAGGGGGCGCAGCAGCGGCAACCAGGGGCGAAGAAGACAGAGCACGAGTCCCGGATCCAGCCCCAGAGATCGGTGCGCCTCGAGAGCCTTCGCTGACAGGGATAAATTTGGCGCCTGAGCTGTGACCAGCCGGTTCAGATCCAGCAACAGCGGGATTGGGGCATCGAGCCTGGAGGCTCCTGCCGTCTCGGAAGAACTGGCGCCGCTGACCAGCGTGATCCGGATACCTGCGGGACGAAGGATCGAGAGAACATCGCCCAGGGCGTCATGGGCCAGAGGATATCCGTCCAGAAGCAGTTCGAAAACGCCCCCCGAGACCAGTCTTGTGGCAATAAGTCTCAACTTCTCCGGGGACAGCGCAACGGCAGCCGGAGGGATAAACCAATGAACCCGCAAAGGGGTATCGACCTGAGGATTAGACATAGACAAAAGAAGGGCCGATCAATCAATGACTGCTCGGCCCTTGAAGTCTTCAGCAGGGGTGGACGTTGGATGAGCCGACGACCTTGGGTTTCATGTATTTCTTCATGGGTTTACTCCTTTGGTTGATTGGGTTTTGAAATATTAAGACTACTTCCAGCAGTGGGGATCGGGGCTGTTGAAGTCACCTGACTCGGCAAAAGCCCGAGCGCTGCAGCCACCGAGACAGTCTTCGTAGCTGGCGCAGGAAGCGCACTGCCCCGTCGGTACCTTGTTGCGCATCTGGTTCAAGATCGGTGAATCATGCCACAAACGGGAAAAATCTTCCTCCAGAATATTCCCGATGACCAGGGGGATGAAACCACAGGGAGTGAGATCGCCGTTGGGGCGCAGGTGGAGGGAGAGTTTGCCGCAGCTGCTCCCCTTGACCATCCCCTGCTCGGCATAACCCGGAAGAGAGGCGATCACCGGATCATCAAAGGTCAGATTCAGCCCCTTAAGATCCTGACGGATAGCTATAGCATGCTGGTAGAAACTGCGCCATTGCTCCGCAGACAGGTCGAGCTCGGCCCGGTTTTTCATCCCCTCGCCGCTGCATTTGAAATTGTGAAGATAGAGGGCAGACACCTCGTATGTTCTGGCCAGTGCGATGAGACCATGGAGCTCCTGATGATTGATGGTGCAGATCACCGAACTCATGGTTCGTTTGATTCCGGCATCCCTGAGATGACCGAGGGCGTTGCTGGCTCTTTCGAAGGAGCCCGGCATGGAACGGAAACGGTCATGAACCCCTGAGTCGGGACTGTCGATGCTGATCCCGACGCTGCTGAATCCGGCCTGGCGGATACGCCTGGCCATGGTTCGGTCCAGGTGCCAGCCGTTGCTGTTCATGCTTACCCGCAATCCGCGCGAGACGGCGTAGGAACACAGCTCTAAGAGCTCTTCGCGAATCAGCGGTTCTCCTCCCCCGAAGTTGATGAAGGGAATGCGATGGGCCGCAAGGACATCGACGATAGCACGCAGCTGTTTCAGGTCGAGTTCCGGCGCCGCCTCGTCCCGGCTCCAGCAATGACTGCAGGAGAAGTTGCACCGAAACGAAAGGGTCCAGTTCAGGGTAAGAGGAGCACTGAGAAGATCATTCATCATCGATCCAGCCCCTGGCCTGGAGGTCTGAAACAAAACCCCGGACATCGTCGATGAGCTCTTCGGAGTCGGCCTCGAACTCCAGCGCCAGCTCCGAGCTGATCTCTTCGATGCTGTGCTGGCCATCGCAGAGGTTCCAGATCATGCCACCGATGAGGTTGAGCTGATGCATCTGCCCGCCGCTTATCAGGGTAACCGTACCGATCTCCGAGCAATCATCGCCCCGTTCCACCCCTTCAAGGGCCTGGGTTTCGCGCTGTTTTTCGACGCGCCAGAAAATATCCGTATGTCGTTTAGGTCCCATGGAAAACTCCCGAGTTTCAGGATCGATCCCGAAAGAAAATATTCATCAGAAAGAGAAAGAAAAAACCGCAGAGCACGGCAATCTTTCCGTAGTAGGGAACACCGGATGCTGATGCCGTGATGTTCCAGCTCTGTACCAGTCCACCTGCGAACAGCATGCCGAAAACTGCCATGGAAGAATCCAGGTCTCCCTGCCCAGCCTTAACCATCTGGCGAAAGGGGCAACCTCCGATCAGGACAGAGAGCCAGCCCACAAGAGCCATCCCGGCAAAGCTCCAGAGATACTCCTGATGGGCGCCGGGCTGACCGTAGAAGTCGCTGCGGAAGCTGCCCGCCACCAGGTTGGTGGCAAAAGCGGCTGCAACCATCAGCAGCAGGCCCAGAGGCAAGCGGGATCTTCTGCCCAGAAGCACCAGGTCACGAAGGGCTCCGGTGATGCAGAAGCGGCTTCGCTGGGCAAGACCCCCCAGCAGGGCGGCGAGCCCGAAGGATGCCAGTACCGGCGCCCTGCGAGCGGCGCTGCCCGTGACGGAACTGGCCATAAACTCAGGGGGTAACCAGATCGCAAGGGTAGCCAGTATCGCCAGAACCGGAACAAACCAGGCGGCGAAGGAATTCCCCATGCCGGCGGGTACGATCCCCTGCCCTGCCCTGATTCCCCGGCTCCCCAGGTAGACTCCAGCCAGCAAGCCCGCTACTCCCGCCAACGAGGTCCAGTCTCCGGCCGCCAGTCGAAGCAGCAACTTGATGGGACAACCCACAAAGACGGAAGAGCCGACGATGAGAAAAAACCCTGAGAGGAAAAAAGGCATGGCGCGATTTCCCCCCCGCGCTCTGAATTCGCGCCCAAGCAGCGCCGCAACCAGAGCACCCAGGATAAAGCCCGGAAGCTCGGGGCGCAGGTACTGCATCCTCTCGTTGGCGTGAAGCCCCAGGGCCCCGGCACTGTTTTCCATGAAACAGGAGATGCACAGCCCCGAATTAGCCGGGTTGCCCAGATAACTCAAGCCCACGCCGACCACCCCGAAGAGAATGCCCGTCAGAGCGATAATTCCGGTATGTCTGGAGATGGAAAGTTTCATCAATTTCACTCACAGCCCCCGGCCAGGCGGCTCTGCAGATAGCGCAGATCCCTGAGCAGATCACGAGCGGAGGCGTTGCCTTCGGCGGCTCTTTGTTTGTAGTAGGGCAGCCCTTCATCGACCAACCCTTGAACCAGCAACCGGCGGGAAAGGGGGCTTTTTTCATCGATCAAATCCCCGCTGCCTCGCACCGCCTGAGCGATAGTCACAACCGCCTGGTCCCGAGCTCCGGAGAGCAGCAGCAGTTCCCCTTTGAGCAGTTCGGAATAGGGTGCCGGGGAAAAGCGCTTCTGAAGATCGGCAAGGCTAAAC
>JAAXQG010000116.1 GCA_012974445.1 Desulfuromonadales bacterium | reverse complement strand
CAACGGCGAAGGGGCTGCAGATCAGCCTCGCCGATGAAGGAATCCCCTTCAATCCCCTGGAAGCTCCCGATGTGGAATTCTCTGCAGATATCGCCTCCCGGGAGATCGGGGGGCTGGGCGTCCATTTTATCCGAAACTTTGCCGATGACCTGCAATACCGCCGGGACGGAAAACGAAATTTGCTCACCCTGCATTTTCTGCGTCAAACTCCGGAGGGGTCATGAGTGCTGCTGCTGCTTCAAGCAGCGCAGACGCAGCGCAGTCCCAAAAGGCTCCCCGGCGTTTCGCCCTGCATTTGGCCTTCCTGGTGCTTTCGAGCACGGCTCTCATCTTTCTCGCCGCCTTTGGCTACAATTATTACGCCTCACGCGCCCAGGCTCTGGAGAATCTCAGGCAGAGCATGACCACCCTTACCGGTGTTGTAGCAACGCGTATCGAATCGGCGCTGCAGGGGGCTGAAAAGGTTCCCCTGGCTTTGGCCGATGCGCATGGGGAGCGTCCCTACAGCGAGAAAAGGCTTCTGACTCTGCTCGAGAGTTTTGTCCACAGCAGCCCTGAGGTCTTCGGCTCCACGGCGGCCTTCGCCCCATACGCCTTCGATCCGAAGCAGCGCTATTACGCCCCCTACTTCAAGTACAAGGAAGGGGAGATGCGTTTCAGATGGCTGGGGGGAGCGGATTACGATTACTTCAATATGGACTGGTACACACAGCCCAGGGACCGTGAGGCCCCCCTGTGGACCGAACCCTATTACGACGAAGGCAGCGGCAATATATTGATGATCACCTTCAGCGCCCCCATCTACCCGGTGATCGAAGGCAAGCGTACATTCCTCGGGGTAGTGACGGCGGATATTTCCCTCGACCTATTGAACAGTGAGATGAATCGAATTCATCCCCTCGGTTCGGGATACTCCTTCCTGGTCTCTAAGCAGGGCCAAATCATCACCCACCCCCGACAGGAACTGGTCATGAGTACCCGACTGCAGGATCTCGCCCTGCGCGAGGGGGACTACGAACTTGAGCAGACCCTGGCCTCCGTTCTTGCCGGCAATGAGGGTTTCGTGGCTCTCGATCACTTCCTCGGCGAGGAGAAGGTGTGGCTCTATTACGTCCCCCTGCGGTCCCAGCAGTACAGCATGCTCGTGGTCATCCCCGAAGAGGAAATCTTCGACGAAGTCAACAGCCTCTCGCGCTATACCCTGGCAATCGGTGCCGGAGGACTGGTACTGCTCAGTCTGGTGATTATCCTGATTGCCGAGCGCATCTCCAGACCACTTCGGGCTCTGACGCAGAGCGCCCGTGAGTTCGCCAGAGGTAATCTGGACACCAATCTGCCCGATGTCGTCGTCAACGACGAGGTTGGCGTGCTGACCCGCAGCTTCGGCGATATGAAAAATGCTCTCAAGGACTACATCCAGGATCTGGAGAGTGCAACCGCGGCCAAGGAACGGATCGAGAGTGAGCTGCGCATCGCCCGTACCATCCAGATGAGCTTCCTGCCCAGGCGCTTTCCCCCCTTCCCGATGCGACACGAAATCGATCTGCATGCTGCCCTGGAGCCCGCCCGGGAGGTCGGAGGGGACTTCTACGACTTCTTCATGCTAGGAGAAGATCAGCTCTTCGTCTCCGTGGGGGACGTTTCGGACAAGGGAATCGCGGCCGCGCTGTTTATGGCGGTGACAAAATCACTGATGAAGGGGATCGCCTCGCCGGGGATGAATCCGACAGAGCTTCTGGAGCGAGTGAACCGCGAACTCTGCCAGGAAAACGACACCATGATGTTTGCTACCGTCTTCTGTGGCATTCTCGACCTTCGTACCGGAATGCTCAGCTACAGCAATGCGGGGCACAACCCTCCGCTGCTCCTGCGCCGGGAGGAATCTCCGGCCTGGCTGGAGATTCCTCCCGGACTCGTTCTGGGGGTGCGCCCCGAATCCACTTACCTGCCGATGAATATTAAACTGGCTACCGGGGACAGCCTGATTCTCTATACGGACGGTGTTACCGACGCCCTGAGTTCAGACGATCAACCCTTCTCCGCAGAGCGATTGCTGTTAGAGGCCGGAG
>JAAXQG010000164.1 GCA_012974445.1 Desulfuromonadales bacterium | reverse complement strand
GTTGATCGTCGTGGGTATCTGGATTGAAAAAGGGATGGGCTTCGTCATCCCCGGCTTCATCCCCAATCCCCTGGGCGAGATCCAGGAATTCCTCCCCACCGGTCGCGAGCTAATGATCTCCGCCGCCATCTGGGCCAAGGGACTTCTGATCTACACCCTGATGCTCAAGGTGGCCGTACCCATTCTCAAAGGTGAGGTCGGCCGCGCCAAGTAAGCCGCAAGCGTTCATAAACACAAAAAAGCCCCGCCTGTTTCAGGCGGGGCTTTTTTGTGTGGTTTTTTTACGGAATTATAACCGATAAGAAATACGGCAGGGCGCAGCAAGCGGGGCCCCTACAGCGTACGGCTGGGGCACCGCCTGGCACATTCGAATCGTGCAAATAGACACAAGGCTCAGCTGAAGTACTGATGAAATGTTTCTTCAGAACGAGAGCTGCCGATGAGGATGAGTCCCATGCCCTGAGTTAGAACGGTCTCGGGTTCGGGACTGACCAGGACTTCGGAGCCGTCGACGGGCTCGATGGCCACGACGGAACAGCCGCTGCGCAGTCGGATCTCGGAGCCGGCGATGGTCCTGCCCGCAAGCTTCGGGGGCAGGGGGCAGCGAAAGACATTGATCCCCTCGGTAAGAAAAATGGATTCCTTCGATTCGATGACATTGAACAGGATATTGGCTCCCACCGATGCATTGGATACCACGAAATCGGCTCCGGCGGCGTAGAGCTGTTCCACGTTTTCCTCTCGGTTGGCCCGCGAGACGATGCGGATATGAGGGTTGGTGCGGCGCCCAGTCAGGGTAAGAAAGATGTTGGTGCTGTCATCGTTGGTGGTAACGATGAGTCCCTTGCCCGCATCGATGCCGGCATTCTTGAGCAGGTTGCGACCCGTAGCGTCTCCTTCGACGACGATGTGCTCCTTGCAGTGGGGGTTCTCCTGTCGGTCCACCAGGATGAAGGGGACGGCCTTTCGGTCCAGAAAGCCCGCAGCCGCGCAGCCGATGCGACCATGACCCAGGATGAAAATGAGGTCATCGCAGGCCTGCTCCCCGGTGATTTGCTCCAGGGCATCGAGTTGCTGACTGGTTCCGGCCAGCACCACCAGTGAGTTCTCCCCCAGAATCGTCTCGCTTGAGGCCGCCTTAAGCTCCCCCCGTTCCCAGATGCCGATCACCGATAGCCCCGTTTGCTGACGGATACAGGCCTGTGCCAGGCTCAGATTCACAAAGGGGGTGCCGTGAACGGGAAATTCAGCAATCTGCAGTTTGCCGAAGGAATCCAGAACGTGGGCCATGGCCCCTTGCGTGGTGGTCCGGGTAGCCAGGTAGCGACCTAGAATCTTTTTCAGAGGGATAACCTGGCTGGCTCCGGCCAGCAGAAGCAGCTCCTGATGCTCCGCTTCGTCCAGCAGGGTGACCACGGGAGTCTTGGAGAAGCCGCGCAGGGTGAGGCAGATGTTGACATTTTCCGGGTCCGTGAGGTTGGCGATGATGTACCGGGCTGCATCTGCTCTGATGGCCCTGAGGACCTGGGCGTCGGTGGGTCGGCCGAAAACCACTCGGAAGCCCTCTTCTTCGAGACGTACCGCTTCGGCATAGTCGGGAGTGACCAGCACGAAGGGGATCTGATGGGAAACCAGTTTGGGGATGAGACTGCGAATCACCGGGTCCATGCCGAAGATGATGATGTGGTCCCGGGTGCCTTCGGGCAGGCTGAGGGTGGGCTTGTATCTGAGCCGGTTTTCGATCCAGGGGGCCAGAAAGAGGCTGATCATCCCGAAGGGCAGGATGATCAGCAGGAATAGTACCCCCGAGATGGTGACCACGGCGGCGAAGATGTATCCCGGGTCGGTATGGAAGGTGATGTCTCCGAAACCCAGGGTCGTCATGACCGTCAGGGTCCAGTAGATCCCGGCGATGAAGGAGAACTCCCGCCCTTCGAGGTGAAGCATCAGGTAGCGAAAAACACTGGCATAGCCCAGGGTCATGACAACCAGGAAGGCACAGTACAGGGCCAGTACCTTGAGATTCTGTCGGGCGCGGCCCCGCAGGAAGTAGGCGAGTTCCGAGGCGATGGATTTCATGACAAGAGGCTCCATGGGATGGGGATATTATTCGATGAATCAGGGCTTGTTGCCGAACCATAATGTGCATGGGCTCCGCTGGCAATCACCTTTTTCGGTTTCGACTTTTTCAATAAGGGTTCCTGTTACATGAGGGGCAATTGAAATCAAGAGGCAGCCAGTATCGGGATGATGTAGTATTCTGTTTCAGGTATTCCAGTCCAGGGAGGCGGGGGAAATGAAGGCTACAGAAGAAAAACGAATAATCATTGTCGGAGCCGGGTTCGGAGGCCTACGCGCGGCAAAGGTTATGGCGCGTCAGGGGGTGAAGGTTACCCTGATTGACCGTAATAATTATCACAGCTTTCTGCCTCTGCTGTATCAGGTGGCCGCGGCGGAGCTGGAGTCGACGGGCATCGCCTACCCGGTGCGCAGTATCTTTCGCTCGCTGCCCAATATCGAGTTCGTGATGGACGAGGTGATCGGATGTGATCTGGAAGGCAAGCGCCTGCACTGTCGGGGGGGAGAGTTCTCCTACGATTATCTGGTGTTGTCTCCGGGGTCCGTTACGCACTTCTTCGGCGTTCCCGGGGCAGCCGAGTATGCCTATGGTCTCAAGGACCTGGGGGAGGGGATGGTGCTTCGTAATCATATCCTGACCTGTTTCGAGCGTGCGGCTCGCACCGAAAATTTGCAGGAGCGGCAGCGGCTGCTATGTTTTGCCATCGTAGGGGGCGGGGCAACGGGGGTGGAGTTTGCCGGGGCCCTGGCCGAACTGGTTCATGGCCCCCTGGCTAAGGACTATCCGCGACTGGACTTCAGTCAGGTCCGGATCATGATTCTTGAGGCGGCCCCCCGGGTGCTGATGCCCTTTGCCGAAAAGTTGAGTACATATGCCCGCAACCGCCTGGAGTCTATGGGGGTGGAGGTCCGTACCGAATCGGTGGTGGAGCGGATAGAGGCGACGGCCTTCCATCTGAAAACGGGGGAGAAGATCGAGACCGAAACTTTGGTATGGACTGCCGGGGTGTGCGGAGCCCCGGAACTGTCCGACTGGGGACTGCCCATGAGCCGGGGACGCATTGCCGTGGAGAAGACCCTGCAGTTGCCCGGTCGTCCCGAGGTCTATGTGGTGGGGGATCTGGCCCACCTGGAGCATCAGGGGCGTCCCCTTCCCATGGTGGCCCCCGTCGCCATGCAGCAGGGAGTCAGGGCGGGGAAAAACATCCTGAAGCAGATCGCAGGGCAGGAGCCTGAGCCCTTTGCCTACTGGGACCGGGGTTCGATGGTGACCATCGGGCGCAACTCGGCCGTGGTCAGCGTGGCAGGCTTCAACCTCACGGGGCGCGTCGCCTGGCTGCTCTGGCTGTTCATTCACTTCATCTATATTATCGGGTTTCGCAACCGGATGCTGGTGCTTCTGAACTGGGCCTGGGATTACCTCTTCTACGAGCGAGTGGCCCGATTGATCCTGCCGACCCGTAAAAAAAACTGGGGGAAGAAGTCCGATTCGGGAAACGATCAATCTCGTGGTTAATTAAAAATACCTACAGTTTGGACGATAAATCCCTTATCAGATAAAAATGGTTTTTTCCGATACGCTGTTCTGCTAGGATGATTTCATCTTTACCATTTCTTCAAAGGCAACGCCGTTTTCCATCGGTGACGCAAAGCCACGGACTTCAGTGACGAAGCAGCCGTGCTGAGGAAGAAAGAGGATCTCGCAGCGGCAACGACGCATCTACGGGCTCACTTTCGACAGAAGGTGGGCCCTTTCTTTTATGTTCAGCAGAAAAGGACGCAAAGAAAATGACCCAGAGTCGGATTACACTCTCCACAAAAATCGTCGGACTGAGTTGCGCCATCATCCTGATCTTTACCCTGGTGGTTGGTGGCCTCTATCTCAATAACCGCTCCAGCCTCTATAAGGCCAAGCGTGACGCCGTCATGAGGGCCGTGGAGACCAGTTGGGGGGTCGTGGATCATTACGCCACTCAGGCCAGAAGCGGCGCCCTGACTCAGGAGGAGGCGCAGGCTCGGGCCATGGCCGTGGTCAAGAGCCAGCGCTTCGACGGGGAGAATTACTTCTGGATCAATGACATGAATCTCCGCATGGTCATGCATCCCATCAAGCCTGCTCTGGATGGCAAGGATCTTTCCGGCCTGGCCGATCCCTCCGGCAAGAAACTCTTTGTGGAATTCGTCGACGTGGCCCGTAGCCAGGGCGAAGGCTTCGTGGATTACCTCTGGGCCAAACCCGGCTTTCAGGAGCCGGTGCCCAAAGTCTCCTATGTGAAGCTTCAGTCCGAGTGGGGCTGGATCGTGGGCGGCGGACTCTATTTGGATGATGTGGAGGCCGAGCTCTCTCGCCTGCTCTGGATTACTCTTGCGGTGCTTCTATTCACCATCGTCCTGTCGGTGGTCATCTCTCTGGTCGTCGGACGGAAAATCTCCACGGCCATGAACAGGACGGTGGAGATGATCGAGAATCTCAGGCGCGGACGCCTGAGTCATCGCCTGGAGCTCCAGCGCCGCGATGAGATCGGCACCATGGCCCGGGTAATGAACGAGTTTGCTGAAAACCTTGAGACCGAGATAGTCGGTTCGCTGAAGAAGCTGGCCCATGGCGATCTGACCTTCGAGGTACACCCCGTCGATGAGCAGGACGAGATGCGCGGCGCTCTGAAGCAGGTGGCTGACGACCTCAATGAGCTCATTGGGCAGATTCAGGTAGCTGGTGAGCAGATTGCTTCGGGCTCTTCGCAGGTTGCTTCCACCAGCGAGAATCTCTCCCAGGGGGCGACGGAGCAGGCCAGTTCTCTGGAGCAGGTCAGCGCCTCCATCGGTGAGATCGGCAGCGTGACCCAGCGCACGGCTGAAAACGCCGATCAGGCCAATCAGCTGGTCGCGCAGGCGCGCGCCGAAGGAGAGAAGGGCAACGAGCACATGCGTGGTCTGGTCGGGGCCATGGCCGAAATCAACCAGGCAGGGCAGAATATCTCACGCATCATCAGGGTTATCGACGAGATCGCCTTCCAGACCAACCTGTTGGCCCTGAACGCTGCCGTTGAGGCTGCCCGCGCAGGAGCGCACGGCAAGGGTTTCGCCGTGGTAGCCGAAGAGGTTCGTAATCTGGCGGCTAGATCTGCCAAGGCCGCCAAGGAGACCGAGGAGCTCATCGAAGGCTCTATCGCCAAGGCCGAGCGGGGCGCAGAGATCGCCGACCTGACTGCCGGGGCTCTGGGGGAGATCGTCAGCGGCGTCACCCGGGTCTCTGACATGATCGGTGATATTGCCTCTGCTTCTCGCGAACAGGCTCAGGGGATCGGACAGGTCAGTTCGGGGCTGAACCACGTCGATGGCGTGACCCAGCAGAATGCTGCATCCGCAGAAGAGGGGGCCGCAACGGCCGAGGAGCTGGCCAGTCAGGCCAATCACCTGCATGATTTGCTGACCCGTTTTGCGCTGCGCCATGTGCAGCCTACCGGGGTTGCTTCGCGTCCGACAATCCCCGTCGCCAGCCCTGCCCGTGGTGCCGGGCCCCGCTGGAACACGTCGGCCATTGCTCCGCCGAGAAAGAGCCCTACACCAAAGGGGCCCGCACCGGTTATCGCTCTCGACGACGATGATTTCGGCAAGTTCTAAGCTGCTTATTTGACGGCTGTAAATAAAAAAAGGGCGGTCCCGATACGGGCCGCCCTTTTTACGTCATGGCTGTGCCGCCGCGGTTACTTCCCGGCAGGCTTGAAGCTTTTCGCCTCGAAGCTGAGGGTGGCGAAATGGTCTTCCACCGTTTCCTCCCGGCGGATTAGCTCCACGGTGCCGTCGGTCCGAAGCATCAGCTCCTGGGGGCGCAGGCGACCGTTGTAGTTGAAGCCCATGGCGTGGCCGTGAGCGCCCGTGTCATGAATAACCAGCAGGTCGCCGTCCTCGATGGGAGGAAGCTCCCGCTGCACGGCGAACTTGTCGTTGTTCTCGCAGAGCGAACCCACCACATCCACCACATGACCGTGCTGTCCTTCTTTGCCGGGGACATCGATATGGTGGTAGGCCTCGTAGAGGGCCGGGCGCATCAGCGCCGACATGCAGGCATCCACGCCCACGTAGTCGCGGTAGATCTCTTTCTTGTTGATCGCCTTTGTGACCAGTGCGCCGTGGGGGCCGGTGATGAAGCGGCCGCTCTCCATGTAGAGCCTGGGGGCGTAGCCGTGCTCGGCCTCGAACTCGCTAAACAGGGCGGTAACTTCCTGCGCCATGGCCTTGACGTTGAGCTGCTGCTGCTCCGGCTTGTAGGGGATGCCCAGGCCGCCACCGATGTTGATGAACTCGAAGCGGATGCCCAGCTCCTTCTCCACCTTGGCGATGAGCTCCAGCAGCATCACCGTGGTCTGGACCATGTAGCTGTAGTCGAGCTCGTTGGAGGCAACCATGGTGTGGATACCGAAGCGCTTGGCGCCCAGATCCCGGGCCTGACGGTAGGCGTCCACCACCTGGCCGTGGCTGATGCCGTACTTGGCCTCCACGGGGTTGCCGATGATCACGTTGCCGGTGCGGCGTGGCCCCGGGTTGTAGCGGAAGCTGATGAGCTCCGGCATCTTCGGCACCTTGGACAGCAGCGAGATGTCGTCCAGATTCAGTATGCAGCCGCCCTGCTCCTCGGCCGCCAGAAACTCGTGAGGGGCGGTGTTGTTGGAGGTGAACATGATGTCATCTCCGCATGCGCCGATGTCACGCGAAAGCATGAGCTCGGGGATGGAGCTGCAGTCGAAGCCGAAGCCCAGAGACTTCATCAGCTTGAGAATTTCGGGGTTCGGCAGCGCCTTGACGGCATAGTACTCGCGAAAGCCCTTGATTCCCGAGAAGAGCTCGTTGAGCTCCTCGCCGGTCTTGCGGATTCCGGCTTCATCATAGATGTGGAAGGGGGTGCCGTAGTGGGCGGCGATTTCCTCGACGGATGGGAAAAGGCGCTCCTTGAAGTTCTCTGTCATGGGCATGGGTCTGTCCTCCTTTGTGGTTGGAATTCTATGTGGTGAAAAGTTGATGCCTTATTCGGGGGCGATCCCCTCCAGGGGAATCTGTTGTGTTTCCTTCAGGGTCGCCAGCACAAGGCTGGTGCGGGTGGCGGTGACTCCGGGAAGCTGCCGGATCTCATCGCGCAGCAGCTTTCCCATAGCTGCTGCGTCTTCGGCGCGTACCTTGATCTGGTAGCCGTCGGGGCCCGCGACCTGATGCACTTCCAGTACGCAGGATATTTTGCACAGCGCGTCTCCCACTAGGTCGTCCCGTCCGTCGGTTTCTACAAAGACGAAGGCCGCCTGCCCCATGGCGAAGCTTTCGGGGTTGAGGCGCACCTCGTACCCCTCGATGAGCCCCTGCTGTTCCAGTTTGCGGATGCGCTCGAGCACGCCCGAAGGGGCCATTTCGACCTGCCGGGCGACCTCGGCGTTGGTGATACGAGCCTTCTCTTGAAGAATCTTCAGTATTTTGAGGCTGACATCATCGATCATTCACTGTCCTTCGGTTATCCGGGAACGTTATTCCGAAGTAAAGCCTAAGTCAAGAACAACCGGTGGGGCAGAGATGGAGGGGGCGCAGGTTCAGGATGTGGCCAGTTCGCAGGCCAGCCGCCCCAGAGTGGCCAGGGCTCCGGCGGTGCGTTCGGAATAGAAGGCGGCGTTGAGGCGCACGCAGTTGCGGTATTTGCCCGAGGCCGAGAAGAGGGGGCCGGGGGTGATGGTGATGCCGTGCTTGAGAGCCCGGTCGTAGAGTTCGAGGGAGTCGACCTTCGTCGGCATCTCCACCCAGAGGGTGAAGCCCCCTCGGGGACGGGTCACTCGGGTTCCTTCCGGGAAGCTGCGGCCGATGTCCTCGCTCATGCAGGCAACCTTTTTGGCGTATTCGCGGCGGATGGAGCGCAGGTAGCGATCATAGCCTCCGTTGGCCAGAAATTCGGCCACGGCCAGCTGGGTGGGGGTGGCGCTGCAGAGATTCATGACCATCTGAAGAGCCTCGATGCGTTTTTGGTAGCGTCCCGGGGCGATCCAGCCCACCCGGTAGCCCGGCGCCAGGGTCTTGGAGAAGGAGGAGCACAGCAGAACCTCGCCCTGGCTGTCGTAGCGTTGGGCCACGCTGGGACGCTCCTCGTCGAAGGAGAGATCGCCGTAGATGTCGTCCTCTACCAGGGGAATGCCCTTTTGGCCCAGCATCTCCACGAGCTGACGTTTCTTGCCCTCAGGCATCAGGCAGCCCAGGGGGTTGTTGAAGTTGGTGATGACGATACAGGCTTTGACCCGGTTGTGTTCCAGGGCGTATTCCAGGGCTTCGAGGCTCATCCCCTCGTTGGGGGTGCAGGGGATCTCCAGCGCCCTGAGGCCGAGCTGCTCGATGAGCTGGAGAAAGTTGAAATAGACGGGAGACTCCACCGCCACGATGTCGCCGGGGGCGCACAGGGCCCGCAGCGCAAGCATCATCGCCTCGCTGCAGCCGGTGGTGATGACCACCTCCTCGGGGGAGAGATTGCATCCGGCCTGCACCATGCGCCGGGCGATCTGGGTGCGCAGGGCCTCGCAGCCCGGGGGCACAGCGTAGGAGACGCTTTCGATGGGGTGACGTCGCGCTTCGGTACCCAGCATTCGGGCGAGTTTGTCCGTAGGCAGCAGGGCCGGGTCGGGGATGGCGCAGCCGAACTGGATGAGTTCGGGGTTCAGGGTGTCGCGAATAATCATCTGGGAAACTTCCCCCAGGCTGACCCTCGTGGGACTGATCTGACTGCGCGACAGGCTTGGGGCGGCCGGAGGCGCCGGACGCCGGGCGCTGACATAGTAACCGGACTGGGGGCGGGCCTTGAGCACCCGGCGGTCTTCGAGGAAACCGTAGGCCTCTTTCACCGTGTTGATGCTCACCTGCAGCTGCTGGGAGAGGCGGCGGATGGAGGGAACCCGGTCGCCGGGGCGCAGCGTTCCCTGCTCGATCATCTTCGAGACGCGTTGCGCTACCTGCTCGTAGAGCGGAGTCTTTGCCTGCTTGTTCGGTGTGAATTCCATGATCGACATTCTAGGTGGCCACCCCCTTTCTGCACAGATACAGTTGCGCGGACCTTCGAGGGGTACAGTCTAGCATTGCGGCAACTGTCGCGGGTACAAAAGTCGCCGCCTGTATCTGGGCCCCCAAGGAAGAAACAGCTATGCTCTCGCCTTAAGATCAATAGAGGGCGCAGCGAAGGAGGTGAGGAAGATGGATATCAGGCTGGAAAAGGGAGAGCTCCTGAGGCTGGAGGGGGCGCAGTGCGGCAGGTACCTGCGATGTAGAAGCGGTCGGCTGTGGCTGACCAGTTCCGGAGATGGGCGGGATCATCTGCTGGGAAGGGGGGAGAGTATGCTCCTGGCAACCCAGGTTGGAGTGCTGATCTCGGCCACCGAGGAGACTCTGCTGCATCTGGAGCAGGCCCCGGCGGCCGAAGTCAGCGGGTTTTTCGGGCGGACACAGGCAAGGTCCTACGCTTGGTCGCTTTGCAGCGCTCTGGGGCGCAGCAGGTAGTGAGCCAGCTCGGAGAGCAGCATCCCCCCCAGCATTAGGGCGCAGCCGATCAACCCTCGGGTCGAGAGATATTCCCCCAGAAGCCACCAGCCCCCCAGGGCCGCAAAGGCCCCTTCAAGACTGAGCAGGATGGCCGTATGGGCCGGGTGGGCATCGCGCTGAGCCACCACCTGCAGGGTGTAGGCGATGCCCACGGAGAAGATCCCTCCGTAGAGAATCGGCACCAGCCCGTCCAGGATGCCCTGCCAGCGAATCGTCTCGAAGGCCAGGGCTGCCAGCAGACTCAGCAGTGAGCAGGCGGCAAATTGCAGGGCCGAGAGCTTGAGCACATCGACCCTCGGCGAGAGCCAGCCGATAATCAGCACATGCCCTGCCCAGAAGAAGGCTCCCGCCAGCACCAGCAGATCCCCCAGCTCGATGGTGAAATCCCCCGACACACTCAGCAGGTAAAGCCCCCAGGCCGCCAGCGCCGCTCCGGCCCAGGTCGCTAGGGCCGGCCTCTGTTTCCAGAACAGTCCCAGCAGCGGCACGATGACCACGTAAAGCCCGGTGATGAAGCCCGCCTTGCCCGCCGTAGTGTAGACCAGCCCCGCCTGTTGAAAGGAGGCCCCGGCGAACAGGGCCAGCCCCGCGAAGAAACTCCCCTTGTAGAGAAGATTCTTCGTTTTGGTTTCAAGGATGCGTGGTTTGCGATTTTGCTTGCGCCCCATGAGCAGAATCAGCGGCAGCAGCGAGAGGCTCCCCAGGGCGAAGCGGGCCCCGTTGTAGGTGAAGGGCCCCATGTGGTCCATTCCCAGGCGCTGGGCCACGAAGGCAAACCCCCAGATGGCGGCGGTAAGCAGCAGCAGGGC
>JAAXQG010000070.1 GCA_012974445.1 Desulfuromonadales bacterium | reverse complement strand
AGATGTGTATAAGAGACAGCCGTTGCACAGGCAATCAGCAGCACATCGTAGAGAATCGCAAGGCGATTACGGCCTGGTCTCACCAGAATCAGCACAAGGGTCAATACGGTAAAGAGACAGAAGTGTCCAACCTGCGCGAGATCGAAACGCTGGGCGAAAGGTAACTGTTCAGAAACAGCCGGATTCGCCATCAGGCTAAAATCGAGGTCATCAGCCAACAGTGTTTGCACATCACTGGCGGCCTGCCTGATCCCCTCCAGCACTTCACGCTTGAAATCATCCGGCATCAATGTCCCGCTCAGCAGCAGCAGAACAACCAGCACAACCCCTGCACGCAGCAGCATCCCGTGCCCTTTACGCAGATAAGGCAACAACAGGCCAGCCAGAAAGCCCCCCCACAGCAGAAAGGCCCCGAGCTGCACGAAAGGAAAGAGCGGATTAAGAACTGCCCGCCGCAGCGAGAGTCCTCGCGCACGCAACTGCCCGCTGGCATGGGGCAACTGCAACACAACACTTGTCTTGAGCGCCTGCCCTTCCAGGCTGAAAACCCGATGGTAGCTGCGCCAGGCGTTATCCCCCGACAGGGCGACCACCTCATGGTCTAAACGCAACCAGCGATTATTCCGATCACGCCGCGCCAGCACCAGCCGCGCCCGATGCCAGCCTTTTGCTCCCGCCACAACCGCCTCGGTCGCCAGCTCAGCCGACAACCTGACAGAACCGGAATCGCCCAGCCCGCTCAGGGGCTGTGAAAGAGCGATGCTCTTTTCAGCCGAGTTCGAATAAAGCGCGACACTGCCATCCTCCCGCAGCTCAACTGACCCAGCGGGACCACTACTCTGCCAATGCCGCATGCCAAGGCCAAAATCAGCATTCAGCAGCAGCTCATCCCCCACCGGCATAAAGCGCTCAACCTGGGCGACAAGCAGAAGGGTCGCCAGCACCAGCAGCAGGAAGAGAAGGGTTTTAATTTGAAAACAGGTCATTGTTGATTTCTATAAAGGCGCTTGGGCGAGGCGAGTATCGAAGTCGGCAATAACATGGGTCGCAATAGCCACCCAAATCTGGACAGCCCGAGTCAGGTCCAGGGTGATAATATCCTCGGTGACGAGCACCAGATCAAGATCGGAGAAGAGCCTGAGGTTCTCGCCATGCACGCGCGAACCGAACGTCTACACCTCGATTCCAGGGGCATGCAGCCGAAGAATCCCAAGAACGATCTCAAGCTCTGAGGGTTCAACCCTCAGGGTTGGCATTGCGACGTTTCAACTCATCACGCAGGAAGTGCATCTCGATTAAAAAGCCATCCAGAACAGCCAGTACCTCATCCGCCTTGGCTTCATCATAGGTATGGCTGGTCATATTGCACTTGTCACGAAAAACAGGGTAACCCGGCACCTGCTGAACCAGCCCGGCTTCGGCCCCGGTTCGGATCATATCCATAAAAACCATTTCCCGAATTAGACGCGATCTGCTCAAGTTGACGGCGGAGCATTTTGGCCCCGAGTTCATAACTGTATTTAAAAGCCTGGATAGTCGCCGCCCGAAACTGCTGTTTGAGACCCGTATCCTGCCGCGCCAGATCTGAGTGGAGGTAGCTCAGACTTTTCTCCAGCTGGGAGAGAGCCTTTTCAAAGGGAGAAATATCGAGCCTCACAGGAGACTCCAGCTTCGGATGAATGAAAATATCCATACTATGTAGCATGAAGCAAAGGGAGCACTCAAGAATCTGGTCAGCGCAGAACCAAACAAAACATTAAGTGAACCCTAAAACGCACATGGATAAATGGGCTTGAAACTGAACAGGGACTGGCTCCTTTTGGCCTCATTAAAAGGTGCCTGTCCCTCTCAGCACATTTGACCTCATTAAAAGGTGCCTGTCCCTCTCAGCACATTCGGCTAAAAGGCTTTAAGGCTGATCTAAAACAGGGCCTCAACCTCATGGATCGGCTGCCCGGGTGGAATCATTCGCAATATAGAGCCAGATCTCGGTTAGATCCTCCTGAGCCTGATCCGAAATGATCAGCGCAGGACAGTTCATACC
>JAAXQG010000057.1 GCA_012974445.1 Desulfuromonadales bacterium | reverse complement strand
AGATGTGTATAAGAGACAGCTTTCTCTACTTTCAGGCGTGAGCTCAAGGGTAAAGCGGCGGAAGGGCAGAGTCTTTCTTTTGCGCCTTTGGCTCCTTCCCCCTGGGCAGGGCCTTCCAGAGGGCATCGGCGTTCCAGCAATCGTCTCCGCTGCGGGAGAGTCGCTGGCAGAGCTTATCAACTTCTTCCCTGGCTTCGGCAGGAAGCCTCAGTCCCAGCTCCTGCAGATGCATGGGCGGATTCTGCGGGTAGCGGGTACGGGCCCAGCCAAGCAGGGCCGGGACAATGTCTCCGGGACGCCCACTGTCGCAGGCTTTTTTCAATCTGGCTTCTTCCTGCTGTAATGCTGAAGGCTCGGAACCCGCTGGTACAGTCCCTGGGTGTCTTCTCGCTGATCTCCACCAGAGAAGACCGGTGAGCATCCACCCAGCCCCCAGCAGCAGAGCAACCGGCATCCAGAAGCCAGGTTTCGTATCCGGCAGTTCTGCCGAATCGGTCCCGGTTTCAGCGGACTTTTCTTCGGGGCCAGGGGGAAGGCCGGGAGCTGGCGGGGCTTGCTGCAGCGCCGGTACCTGCGAGGGAATTACTTCAAAGGTGCGTCCCGGGACAAGCAGGGTCTCGTATTGCTCCTGCTCGCTGTTCCACCATCGGAGCTGCGTTTCAGGGATCTGGTATTTACCCCCTTGAGTGGGGATGAGCGCTGTCTTGAGTTCGATACGGCCGTTGATTTCAAGAGGATCAGGCTCTTCGCTTTTTTCAGGTCGATCCGCGTAGATCTTGAAACTCTCAGGGTAAGGAATCTGAGGGATGCTCAGCGCCTCTACCCGCTGCCCCTTCGCCTCGAGAACCAGAGTGTGAGTCAGCGCGTCGCCCACGGATATCCGGGAAGCGTCGGGGGACCAGTGCTGGAGCAGCTTCAGCTCTCGGGCTGAAATCGGTGACGAAGTCCCTGAGCCCCCCGGCAGCGGTTGTACGTCGAAGCGAATAGGAGCTGAAAAGATTCGCTGGATACCCGAGCCGTCTGCGTAGGGGTTAAAGAAGGATCGGTTGCGGGCAGTCTGCCCCTCAAACATCAGCGGCTCCAGCACCTGGGGGCCGGGCGTTGAAGGAAACAGGGCGTAATCCCGCTCCACGACCTGATGTCGCTGGCCGTCTATGAGGCTCTCCGTGATGCGGTCTTCTCCCAGACGCCTGACCTCTCCGGCACCCTGGGGGAATTCCGGCTCGGTCAGTACGGCTCCCTGCAGAACATTCTGCCCCAGGTATAGTCGAACTTTCAGCTTAACCTGGGAGTCAACGTAGGCTGTTTCCTTGCCGAGCTCCAGCCGGATGAAAAAGGGGCTGTTGCCCGGAGAACCGTTGGGATCAGGGGGCAGGACTCGAAGTCGCAGAGGTTCCGAACGCAGCGTTCCCAGCGACAGGGGGGGGATCATCAGATCTCCCGTTTTTTTCGGCATCAGGGTGAGAGTCCAGCGGCTCAGCCGGGTGGCTTGTCCGTTGAAGTAGGAGATACTCTTGCCCTGACTGCGCCCCAGGATGTCGAAATCTCTGGTCAGGGGCTCCAGATCCAATTCGGCGCCCTGGTCCCCCCTGGCTTCAACCGTTAGCTCAACCGACTGACCGAAGGGCACGGGGTTGCGGTCGACGCTGAGCTCAAGATCGGCCGCTGTGGCCAAAGTGCAGAACAGTAAAAGAAGGAAAATAGTCAGTATGTATTGAAGTCGCATCATCACCATGGCTCATCGGATAGCGTTTGTTTTTGTTCTCTGCGCTCTGACTGACGGAGGAATTTCCGGCGCAGCAGCCCTCCGGGGTCATCGGGTACCCTGGACAGGGGGCGTAGCCTTGGATCTTCTTCCGCGGGATCGTCGGTCTCATCGGTTTGACCAGCCTCCTGGGCGGATTCGGGAGTCTCCGACGAATCTTCCGGGGGGGCGGATTGCTCCTCCGGGGGCGCCTTGTCCTCTGAGGCATCGCCGCCATCTTCGTCCTGCTTGTCTTCGTCCTGCTTGTCTTCGTCCTGCTTGTCTTCGTCCTGCTTGTC
>JAAXQG010000316.1 GCA_012974445.1 Desulfuromonadales bacterium | reverse complement strand
GGCTGTCTACCTTCTGAGACGCAAGGCCAATTTGACCCTGAAGGTAGTCGCTGAGCTCTTTGGTATCTCCGCCGGGCGAGTCTCCCAGATACAGAAGGCGAATGAAAAAACTGCAAATTAAAGAACTGCCCCTGCTCTGGAGGCTTGCCTGCGTAATGGTTGCCCTCATTTTTCTCTCGGTGGTGTCGGCCTATGGTGGGGTTGAGGTGAGGCTCGATCCCCTCGACCCGGCAATCGAGCGTGGGAACCCCTGGTTCTCACTGCGGACCGGTTATACGCGCCACGGTATCCACCATGATCACGGCCACAGCTCTGATATGCGGGGCGTTGAGGCTGGCGCAACGAGCAAAGTCCCGGTGAATTTCTTCAACCCCTTCTTTTATGCCAAAACCAACGTGCAATTATACCACCCGGCCTATCTCTCCGTCGGTGACCGCTCAGAGAAGATGCCCTCAATTTTTCGCACCGTCTCTTTTGGTCCCTTCGAGCTTAAAAGCTGGCGCTCCGTTATGGACTCGAAGACTCCCATCGTAAAATCAGGCCCCGAAATTCATGTTCAGACGGTTGTCGACCATATATTCATCTTTGTCGATAGCTACATCGCCGAGATGGACCGGGCCGGCAAGGGGGTGGATCTTTCCGCCTATCTCCCCCTCTTGAAGGAGCTTGTCGCCTATGCCAAAGAGACCTCTCCCTCTCAGGCCTACTCGTTGAAATCCATCGAGGATATGAGAAAGAAAGACCCTGCCTATGCCGCCCGGCTCAAGGCAACGATGGATGGGAAGTTCTTGTTGGCTGACTCCTATATCGCCGAGGCGGAGGCCTTGCTCGCGCTGTCGCCGGAGCAGAGGCTCAAGCTGCGTTATCGTCAGGAGCATATCTTCAAGACGAAGGTGATCTATTACGACACGATGGATGACTCGGACAGGCAGGCCCTGCTTGAATTCGTCGAGGGGCAGTTTGCCGAGCGATTCCGCCCGAGACGAGGCGCGAAGGTCGTCGAGGGGAGGCGGGGGTGGCAGAACCCGGAGACTGGAATCTCCTATGCTGCAGCCTTTGGGGAAACATACAGGATGAGGGTCGGCAAGACGGAGACTTATATGCCCTGTATTCGCTTGGGGCTTTCTGTGGACCTCTCGACCTCTATCCCTGTAGAAATAC
Organism: Desulfuromonadales bacterium; assembly: GCA_012974445.1. Classification (GTDB taxonomy): domain Bacteria; phylum Desulfobacterota; class Desulfuromonadia; order Desulfuromonadales; family JAAXQG01; genus JAAXQG01. The sequence continues at coordinate 17,544 of JAAXQG010000316.1, read as the reverse complement.
CGACGATCTGGGGAAAGAAGTCCAAGATGGGCAACAGTGTCTCTGTCCGGTTCTGCGATGATGGCGGGGAAAAGACGCTTCAGCTCATAGGGGCGGAGGCCTGGTAGCTGCCAGGCGCTCCTTCTCTGATTGACGAAGCCTTGGCGGTCGATGTTATCTTCAACGATAAATCGTTTTTCGATGCCGCGAAAGATGACATGATGCTGGTGTCTGGGGCATCAAAGCGCCTGAACGAACAGCGGCTTTTCTCGAAAAGAGTTATCCTGATTGAGCCGGGCATCCGCAGCCTGCTTGGTATGATCGTTTTGCAAAACCAAATGTGGACGATATCAAGGAAAAGTTATGCCAATAAAAAAGGAATCTATGACAAGCAACGTTCCATTTCTGTCTGATTCAGAAGTCACTTGTGCACGCTGTAAGGCCTGCTGTTGCCGCCAGGAAGCAATGCTCTTTGGCGATACCGAAGTGCCCGATAATCTAACTGAGATAAATATTCAGGGTGAGAGAAGCATGGCGCGACTGGAAGATGGTTTGTGTATAGCGTTGGATCGAAAGACCATGACTTGCACAATCTACGAGAGTCGGCCATGGATTTGCGCTGAGTTTGAGATGGGTGAATACGAGTGTATTGCCGCGCGAGAGGCCAATCTGTAAATCGCATACTGAATATGATCAAGAAAATGCATAACCATCAAATCACGCGGACTGAACTTGCTGATGTGCTTCTCGAAAGATTCGGTGTTTCTCGAAGGTCAGGTCGCCGCCTTTTTCCTAAAAGTTAGGCGTTAAGAAGGATAATTATGAAAATTGTCAGAAGAAAAGATAGAGAAATAGGAACGCATGAAGCGACTGAATTGCTTTCCAGTTGTGAGTATGGGGTTCTGTCTACCGTTGACAAAGATGGTCAGCCCTATGGCGTTGCCTTGAGTTACATATATAAAAACAATTGTATTTATTTCCACTGTGCCTTGAATGGCCACAAAATTGAAAACATCGAAAACAACAACAAAGTGTCGTTTTGTGTCGTTGGAAAAACAAAAGTTTTACCAGAAAAGTTTTCCACAGAGTATGAAAGTGCTGTTGTCTTTGGAGCTGCATCAGAGGTGCAAGGGCCTGAACGCAACAGCGCCCTTTTGTGGCTCTTAGAAAAATACTCTTCTGGGTTTGTGGAAGAAGGTGAAAAATATATTGATAAATTAAGCAAAGTTACAAAAGTCTTGAAAGTTGAAATTGAACATATTAGCGCAAAAGCTCGCAGGTAGAATTATAAGAAGATCGCCTATTTATGACCTTCTCGCAGATTCAGTCGCCGCGGTCTATCTGAGCACGGTGCGCAGATGATGTGGTTTCGCAGTACAGGCCGCCATGGGCTGCTTGCCTCTTTGCTGAGGATGTCTCCTGTTTACTGGAATGCCGGGTAGATTGACGAAACAGCTCCACCATTGCCGGGGCCAACTGTTGGAATCGGCCATGGAGTACATAAACTAAGAAAAATGTGAGGTTTTTCTGTTTTTACCGGAATCAATCGCTTAAGATTCAGCGATTGATTCCGGCCGCCCTTATTCGGGCGTCTCAGGCCGTTTTCCTTAGCCTGTATGCTAGTTTAGGTTTTTAACTCTCAGGGGAATCGTTTCGGTTTCCCCATTACTATTTTAGGGACAGGGTCTCAAAACAGATATGGAACCTCTCTGGATTGCCGTAGCCTTCTTCTGTGGCTTTGTCATGCGGCATTTTCGTATGCCGCCCCTCATCGGTTTTCTCGCTGCCGGATTCGTGCTGAACGCTCTGGGTGTCCAGGGGGGGCCGACTCTTGATTACATCGCGGATCTGGGCGTTACCCTGCTGCTCTTCAGCATCGGTCTCAAGCTGGATCTGCGTACCCTGCTGCGACCCGAGGTCTGGGCGGGCACCAGCCTGCACATGCTGCTGTCGCTGGGAGTCTTCTCCGGCCTTTTCATGCTGTTTGCCGCCTTAGGACTGCCCTATTTTACGGGCATGGAGCTGGGATCGGCCCTGGTACTGGGATTTGCCCTGAGCTTTTCCAGTACGGTCTTTGCCGTCAAGGTGCTTGAGCAACGCGGCGACATGAATAGTATTCATGGCCGCACCGCCATTGGAATCCTGGTCATGCAGGATATCCTGGCCGTCATCTTTCTCACCTTCTCTACGGGGAAGCTTCCCTCTGTCTGGTCGCTGGTGCTTCCTGTGGTGCTGCTGGCGCTTCGGCCGTTGCTCTTGCGCCTGATGGATCGCATCGGTCACGGTGAGATGCTGGTGCTTTTCGGCCTGTTTCTCTCCCTGGTGGTGGGGGCATCAGGTTTCGAGATGCTCCAGCTCAAGCCCGACCTGGGGGCTCTGGTGTTGGGGGTCATGGTGGCCTCTCACCCCAAATCGTCGGAGCTGGCCAAATCCCTCTCGGGGATCAAGGATCTGTTTCTGGTGGGGTTTTTCCTCAGCATCGGTCTTAAGGGAAGTCTGAGCGTCGGAGCTGTTACCCTGGCCCTGCTGCTTAGCGCTCTGCTGCTGTTCAAGGCCACTCTTTTCTTTCTGCTGCTGACGCGGTTTCGCCTTCGGGCCCGCTCGTCCCTGCTGGCCAGCCTGAGTCTTTCCAACTACAGCGAATTCGGACTCATCGTCGCGGCGGTGGCTCTGGGGCAGGGCTGGTTGTCTTCGGACTGGCTGGTCATCCTGGCCCTGGCCCTTTCCATCTCTTTCGTTTTGTGTGCGCCGCTCTGTGGCCGGGTCAATGAGCTCTATCAGCGCCACCATGACTTTCTGATGCGTTTGCAGACCAACAGCCGCCACCCCGACGACCAGCCTATCGATCTGGGAAGCGCCACCATCTATATCTTCGGCATGGGGCGCACGGGCCGGGGGGCTTACGACTATATCCGCAGCCACACGCAGGATGAGCCCCTGGGGGTAGATTTCAGTAAACCCCGGGTGGCCGACCAAAGAGCGCAGGGGCGACGGGTTATCTACGGCGATCCTACCGACCCGGATTTCTGGTCCCGGGTCAAGCACCAGGGCAACCAGGGCAACCAGGGCAACCAGGGCAAGGTACGATTGCTGCTTCTGGCGCTCTCTAACCACCAGGCCAACCTTTCGGCCGCCAAAAATCTCATGGAGGCCGGTTTTAAAGGAAAGATTGCCGCGGCGGTGCATTTCGAGGACCAGGGAGATCATCTTAAGGAACTGGGTGTCCACGCAGCCTTTAATATATACCGCGAGGCCGGGGCAGGTTTGGCCGAACATGCGCTGGAGGAGCTCAATGGCGCCGGCCAGGAACCGGCAGAGCGTCTTTCCAAACCCGTGCAGGGTTTAGCTTGAAAAATCAGGGATTTCGGGTGGGGATTCTGCTGCTTAAACAACTCTCAGAGGGAAATGGGAAGCAAAATGAAAAACTGGATGCCCTTTCAAATCGTAGCGTTTTTTCTGATCTTCCTGGTAACGCCCATGTCGCAGGCCCTGGCGGCTCCAGTTGTGGGGGCAGAAAAGGCGCCTGCCGCCAGCCCTGAAGATGGTGGCCCAAGATATTGGCAGGTGGTTGAACTCTCTGGTGGATTAAACCTTCGCGAGCAGCCAACGTCTCGTGCTCTGGTGCTCACCCGGTTTACTTCGGGACGCGTTCTGGACAATCTCGGATGCCTGTGGGCCGAAGGGCGCATCTGGTGCAATGTGCAGGAGTTGGGCGGTGTCCCTCGGGGCTATGTTGCCGCGGATTATCTCAAGCCTGCCGTTGCCCCTGACGGCACGGTGGCTACCGGAGCGGACACTTCGGCCGCTCGGGCCGGGCAGGGCAGGTTCGATGCCACCGGCATGTTGTCCTGTGCCCTGCTTCCCTCCCAGCCCATTGGGCACTGCGGTTTCGGCGTAGCGCGTTCGGGCGGTGGTGATACCACCGTACTGCTCAAGAAGCCCGACAGCCGCACCCGGGCGATTTTCTTTCGCTTTGGAAACCCCGTGGGAGCCGATACCAGTAAGGCCGATCCCGGGCAATTCAGCGCGACCCGGCAAGGGGCTATGAACTTCATTCGCGTCGGTAATGAGCGTTATGAAATCCCCGATGCCGTGGTGTTAGGCGACTGATAGCGTAAAAGAGACGTTACCTGCTCTTTAAGATTAAAGCTCAGATCAGTCAATCAGGGCAGGCGTGCATTGACGAGTTTTCGCCCCTCGCACGCCTGCTCCCATCTCTTCGCTGTGCGTTCGTGCACCCTGCCGAAGCCGGTCCGCAAAGACCGGCCCCATTCATTTTGACTTCAGATTCAGAACCCGAGGCTGACTTTTGCGGTGTAGATGTTGTTGTCACCCAGCTCTGCATCGAGGGTGACGCGCAGCAGCAGCACTGAGAACTGAACACCGGCAAAGACGCGGGTCTCGGTCATGTCCTGGTCGGTAAGGGTGCTTTTAAGAATGGTGTTGTCACCGGTGTAGTCACCGTTGATGCGCACCAGACCGGCACCTGCATAGGGGGTGAACATGAGAACCCCTTTGCTGACAACCACATCGGCGGCCATGGTGGAAAGATTCAGGTCATCGACCCCCTGAAGGGTGCTGTAGCTGCCGCGAAGGGCCAGGGCCGGGGTTGCCATGCTGCCGTCGAGGATGGCGTACTGAATTTCGCCGCCTATCAGTTTGATGTTGCTGTCGGGTATCTGAGAATAACTCAGCCCCAGGTCGATGCCGAAGGGGAGCCCTTTGCGCAGGTGCAGTTTGGGCACGGCCAGGTAGCTTGGAGCGTCTTCCATGACGAACTCGAAGACATCGGTGTCTAGATCGACGAAGGATACTTCGGCGCCGATGTCGAAACCGGTGATTCCCTGAGGCTCGGCGGGAGCTACGCCCCGGTAAGCAGAGGCCATCCCGATCTGGCGTACGACGTCCTTGAAGGCATTATTGGTCAGGCTCGCCGCGAAGTTGATGTCGGCGCCGCCAGCAAAGGCCGTTGTGGGTAGTAGCAACAGAAGCGACATGAGTATTTTTGTGATTTTTGTCTTCATTTTAATCTCCTCCGGGTTAATGGATTAATTGCTGCCCCTGGGCCTTCAGGATATGGGTCGACGACTCTGGCGGGGCTGCTGGGCTTTGGGATTTTTATTGAAAGAGCTCTTGCGGAACATTTATAGTCTGTTGGTACCCCCTGGAGAAGGAGAAAGTATGGGGGGCGAAGCCTTCGGCTGAGTTTGGCGCCTCGAGTGAGCTGCGCCTGGTCCATTTATAGTAAAAGGCCGGTCCCCGTCGGGAGGCCAGCCTTTTATTGTCTTTTGTGGTTTTTTTGAATTCAGCCCAAGCAGGCTTCGCGCCAGCAGCAATCCGCCACTGCGCAACTTTGACTCCAGTCGGCTTGAAAACAGGGGTGATTACCTTCTGTGGTTTGGGTTGCGCGGATAAGATCGGCTTTATTCATCCTGCCTATTTTGGTCACGCCTGCTATTTTTGCCCGTTCACGAACATCTTGCATTTTCATGGTTTCGGCTCCTGTATTCACATTGTGTTACCCTCGCTTAATAAGACGGGGTGAAAATAAATCACAAGATGGTTGTTTGTCAATTTGCCTTTGGGATGATTCGGATAATTTTCTTCATAACAGCTGAGCTCTGCGGTAAAATCCAAGCCTGATTATATTTCTTCTGATTTTCTAGTTTTGCTTTTTTGGGACAATTTTTGGGACAATAATGGACACTACTGTATTGATTGTTTCCGGTGATCGACAACGATGCCGATCTTTGAAGTCTCTTTTCAGCGAAGAGGCCTTTGTCCTGATTTCCGCCGATGGGGTCGATAGAGCCCGGAAGGTTTTGCCTAAAATTCTACCGGATGTGGTGCTTCTGGGGGAAGACTGCATCGATGGCTGCAATGGTCTTCTCGATTCTCTGGTTTCGGATTGCGTGGTTGCCGATATTCCTCTTTTCTACATGGATCAGGGGAGGGTTCGAATCATCAGTGAAGCCGGCATTGCCTTTTTAATCGATCCAGAAGGCGCTGATGAGGATCGTATCTGGCCTTTGACCGTGCAGCTTCAGAACCGGCGGTTGACTCGCGAGCTTTACAGGGCACAGGATTGGCTGATTCAGAAAGATGCCGAACTTGAGGAGAGTCTGGTTTCAGCGACTCATATTCAGAAAAGCCTGGTGCCTCCATCGCCTCCAAAAATTTCTCAGGTTGATTTTGGATGGAATTTTCTCCCTTGTCAGAAGGTGGGAGGTGATCTTTTCAACGTGATAAAGCTGGACGAAGATCATGTCATGCTCTACATGCTGGATGTGAGCGGCCATGGCTTTCCGGCGGCGATGGTCACGGTTGCTATTTCCCAGACCCTTTCGCCGACCATGGGGCATCTGGTCAAGCGTCAGGTAACGACGGCTCCCTATTATGAGTTGCCTCCTCCAGCTGAAGTGCTCGATACGCTGGATCGTATCTATCCTGTGGAGCGGTTTGAGAAGTTTTTTACCATCTGTTACATGCTGCTGAACTTTAAAACAGGATTGCTGCGTTACAGCAATGCTGCTGGCCCCCTGCCGCTGCTGATTCGCGCCGATGGCCGTAGGGAGTTTTTGTCCGCGGGGGGGACGATCATCGGGATGGGAGGGATTCTCCCCTTTGAGGAGGCGCAGATTCAGCTCGAGCCCGGCGACCGTGTGTTTCTCTTCACCGACGGCATTCTGGAGCAGGAAAATTCGGCGCAGCAACAATTCGGGCTTGAGCGCCTGGTGGAGCAGTTGGCCGGTGGGATGGCCACCCCCCTGAGGTCTCTGTGCGATCAGGTCACCGACTCGGTCCTTGAATTCTCCGGTGCTGTGTCGGCTCAGGATGACATGACAGTTCTAGCTCTGGAATTGGTCGGCTGATTCGTTATTTTACACAATCTTGATACTATTGATTTTATAGAAGGGAGGTCCCAGGATGGAAGGTAACGCCAGCTCCTGCTGCAGTGCCTTTATTTGATGAAGCAGCAGGATAATCTCCAGCCCCAGCGGTGTTCCGAGGTTTTCGCTGATGTTCTTTTCGGCTTTTTTAAGCAGACTCAGGGCGGAGGCCCGATTATCTCGCTGCTCATGCAGCAGGGCTCCGCAGAGCTGGATGAGTCCCTGAAGCAGTCTGCGTCGTTCTCCCTTCTGATCTTTCCATATGTCCTCGAATTCTTCATGACCTCTAAAAAACTCACCCCTGTTGAAGCTCTCGACACCGCGGCGAAGCAGTTCGTGCTCTCTGCGGTTCAGGGCTGTTTCGACTGGGCTTAGTGACTCGGTGCTGTGCATATGGACAGTTTCTCTTTCCAGAGGACTGGTGCTTGAGATCGTAACCGGTTGATTTCCCAGGGTTAAACATTATGTTCAGGTAACGATATGAAATCTGGTCTTTTTTTTGCTGAAGATACTGAGCAGCTCAGGTCAGAGTAAAGCTTCAGGTGCAATGCTTACCAGGAAAAAAAATGACCAAGTCCCTCGCGAAAATTATTTTGCTGTTGTCGCTGCTTCTCATGGGGTTGTCCGGCTGCAGCTCCATGTCTTCTGTGCGTCCCTGCTTTTTGCCCAAGGCTGATGCCGAGATAACAACTCAGAACGTCTCGCTGATGGAAAGTATTGAAAACGTTCTGGTTGGTTTCGAGGCTATCTTCTGAGCCACTCCTTCGCTTTTTCCCTCTCTTCGAACAATTCCTTGAGATAGGTTCGCGCCCTTGGTCCCAGGGCTTCCGTCGGAAGTTCAAGCTCCAGTGCCGGGTGTGCATCGTCCCCATCGATAAATCCCAGTCGACTGATGCATTGCCAGCTCGATGCGTAAAGCAGCTCATGGGCGGGGATCTCGTGCCATTCTTCAGGAACACGATGGTTCTTTAAATGGTCTGTGGCGTCCGTCAGGAAGGTGCTTTTGAGCGCGGTTCCTACCTGATCGAAAACACGCTCTCCCGGAAAGCGTATGGCCAGATCTCCCCATTGGTTTTCAAACAGCTCCGCGTTGATGTTAAAAGAAAACCTGGATTTCATCTCAATCTCCTTTCCCACCCTTCACTGAAGACATCATCCAGCAGGATCTCTTACTACAGAATAACAGAGATCACGTCTGCGGACTTGCGTTTTGCCCTCCATGAGGTTGCGTCTGTTCAGGGGGGTTGTTCTGGTATTGAGGCCTGTGGGCGCAGATGAAGGCCTTTTCCCATGGGTTGAGCTGCTTCGAAGCCATTGGCGCAGCAGGGGGTAGGTTGCGGCGTAAATCAGAGACAGCAGCATGACGAATTCGAACATGGAATCCTCCTTCGATGGGATGGTATTCGAAGGATAGTCAAGCTGTGTGACATAATAAGTCGCACTGGTTTGACATGATCAGAAATTATGAACAAATGCTGAGGATTTCGCCCCAGACCCTGCCTCTGGATCAGGCAAAGTTCAGGGGGAAATGAAATTGACAGAACGACGTTAAATCGTATACAGTATGCAATATTTTTTGAGCATAGATGAACGGTTGACCTGTCCACAATGATGAAAAACTATAACCCCGATGGAGGAGATGATTGATATGATTGAAGCTTATCTCAGACATGAGCAGGAGCGTAATGCTCAAGGGATTCCCGCATTGCCGCTCAGCCCGGAGCAAACCGTCCAGCTCTGCGAGCTGCTGACAGCTCCCCCCGCTGGCAAGGAAGATTTTCTGATGGAGCTGCTCACTCAGCGTATTTCGCCGGGTGTTGATCCTGCTGCCGAAGTCAAGGCGGGTTTTCTGGCCGAGATCCTCAGCGGCACCAAGACCAGCCCGTTGATTGATAAGAAAAAGGCGATCCAAATCCTGGGCACCATGATCGGTGGCTACAATGTTCAGCCTCTGATTGGCGCGCTCTCAGAGGGCGAGCTGGCTGACGAGGCTGCAACGGCTCTTTCGGCCATGACCTATGTTTATGATGCCGCAGCTCAGGTCATTGAGCTCTCGAAGAGCAACGCCGCAGCCAGGAAGGTCGTCGAGAGCTGGGCCAATGCCGAGTGGTTCACCCGCAAGAGCTCTGTTGCCGAGACGATCAAGGTGAAGGTATTCAAGGTCGAAGGCGAGATCAATACCGATGATTTCTCTCCTGCCGGAGATGCCTGGAGCCGTCCCGATATTCCGCTGCACGCCCTGGCCATGGGCAAGACCCGTTTCCCTGGCGGTATAGGCGAAATCGTCAAGTGGCGTGAAGAAGGCCATCAGGTCGCCTTCGTAGGTGATGTGGTCGGAACCGGTTCTTCGCGCAAGTCGGCTTGCAACAGCGTACTCTGGTACATCGGCGACGACATCCCCTGCGTGCCCAACAAGCGCCGCGGCGGCGTAATCATCGGCGGCGTTATTGCCCCGATTTTCTTCAATACCGCTCAGGATTCAGGCTCGCTGCCCCTACGCATGGACGTCTCCAAGCTGAACATGGGCGATGTTGTCACCATCAATACCGCCAAGGGTGAAGTGACCAACGAGGCTGGCGAGGTACTCTCCACCTTTGGCATCAAGCCCAACACCGTGCCTGATGAGAATCAGGCCGGAGGGCGGATTCCTCTGATCATCGGCCGCGCCGTGACTTCTGAGGCTCGCAAGGCCTTGAGCCTGCCCGAGACCGACCTCTTCGCTCTGCCTGAAAACCCCACCCCCAAGGCGCGGCAGGGCTACACTCAGGCGCAGAAGATGGTCGGCCGCGCCTGCGGCGCCCCCGGAATCCTCCCCGGCACCGCCTGCGATCCGGTCATGACCACCGTCGGTTCCCAGGACACCACCGGCCCCATGACCGCCGACGAGATCAAGGAGTTGGCCTGCCTGCGCTTCAAGTCCCCGATGTTCATGCAGTCTTTCTGCCACACCGCGGCTTATCCAAAACCCGCAGACGTGAAGATGCACAAGGCTCTGCCCCAGTTCATCGCCGAGCGCGCTGGTGTGCCGCTGCGTCCCGGTGACGGCGTCATCCACAGCTGGCTCAACCGTCTGCTGGTGCCCGACACCGTCGGAACCGGTGGCGATTCTCACACCCGCTTCCCCATCGGCATCAGCTTCCCCGCCGGTTCCGGTCTGGTTGCCTTCGGCGGGGCCCTCGGCTTCATGCCGCTGGATATGCCCGAGTCGGTCCTGGTGCGCTTCAAGGGCGAGTTCAATGAAGGCATCACCCTGCGTGACGCCGTCAACGCCATTCCCTACTATGCCATCAAGCAGGGGCTGCTGACCGTTCCCAAGAAGAACAAGGTCAATATTTTCAACGGTCGCATCCTGGAGATGGAAGGGCTTCCCGATCTCTCCGTCGAGCAGGCTTTCGAGCTCACCGATGCCGCCGCCGAGCGCAGTGCCGCCGCGGGCTGCATCCAGCTCTCCGAAGAGAGAGTCTGCGACTACCTGCGCTCCAACGTTGCCCTGATGAAGAAGATGATCGAAGAGGGCTATCAGGATCCCGAGACCCTGCAGAACCGTATCGACGCGGTTCAGGAGTGGCTCAAGGATCCCAAACTCCTGCGCGCAGATAGCAATGCCGAGTATGCTGCGGTGATCGAAATCGATCTGTCTGAGCTCACCGAGCCAATTCTGGCCTGCCCCAACGATCCCGATGACGTCAAGCTGCTTTCCGATGTCGCAGGTACCGAGATTCAGGATGTGTTCCTGGGTTCCTGCATGACCAACATCGGTCACTTCCGCGCTGCCGGTGAGATCTGGAGAGGGCAGAAGTTCAACGCTGCCGTTCGTACCTGGATCTGTCCCCCGACTCGTATGGATCAGGAGAAGCTCAAGGAAGAAGCCTACTTCAGCATCTACAGCTCTGTGGGGGCCCGTCTTGAGATTGCGGGTTGCTCCCTGTGCATGGGGAACCAGGCCCGCGTGCCCGATGCGGTGAACATGTTCTCCACCTCCACCCGGAACTTCGACAATCGTATCGGTGACGGTGCCAAGGTCTATCTGGGCAGCGCCGAGATTGGTGCCGTTATCAGCAGCACCGGTAAGATACCGACTCCGGCCGAGTACCTAGCCGTCTACAAGGAGAAGATCTCCCCCAAGGCTGAGAGCGTCTATAAGTATCTCCAGTTCGACGAGATGGACGGTTATAAGTAAGCTTTGTCCCTTTATCAGCCTCATCTGGCCGCCCCTTTTTTGGGGCGGCCTTTTTTTTAAGGTCGAGGGCTATGTCCAATTTCCCTGAACTTTCTATCGTTGTTCCTCTCTATAACGAGCAAGGCTCTCTGCCCCTGCTGCTGGAGAATCTTTTCCAGCAGCAGGGGGTGGATTTTGAGCTGATTCTCAGTGACGGCGGCTCCAGTGACGGTACCGGGGAGCTGTTGGAGGCGGCTGCGCAGCAAAATGAATCCATCCGGATTGTTCGAGGCACGAAGGGCAGAGGGCGACAGCTCAACCGGGGGGCCGCCTGCGCCCGGGGTAAGTGGATGCTCTTTCTTCATGCGGACAGCCTGTTTGAGCATTCATCGGCGCTGCGCAGGGCGCTGGATCAACTTCTGATCGCGGCCGAGCGTACCAGTGCTGTTTTCGTTGCCGGTCATTTCTCCCTGCGCTTCGATTCACCCGGGGCAGGCGCCTATTATCATCTGGAGTGCAAGGCCCGCCTGGATCGCCCCGGTTGCACCCATGGCGACCAGGGTTTTTTGATGCACCGGGATCTTTTCGGGCAGGTGGGCCCCTTCGACGAGACTCTTCCCGTGATGGAAGATACCCTGCTGGCCGAAAAGATTCGGGCTGCGGGGCGCTGGGTGCTGCTCGAGCCCGTCTTGGTGACCTCAGCCCGGCGCTTTGAAATCGAAGGGCTACGGGAGCGCCAGACGCTCAGTGCCCTGATGATGAATTTCGCTCATATCGGCTGGCTGGATTTCTTCAATGCCGCTCCGCAGGTTTATCCTGAGCAGGACCGAGGCGAGCGGCTGGATCTTCTTCCCTTTCTTCTGCTGATTCGCAGCCTTCTGGGGCAGCTTTCTTATGGGCGTGGATTCGACCTGTGGTGGAAAACGGGGCGCTACGTGCGGGACAATCTCTGGCAATTCTTTTTCGCCCTCGACTCTCGAAGCGCTTACCGCCGAGGTGACCAGGTGGGGTGTGGAGAGCTGCGCTGGCTGGGTCGTTATGAGCGATTTTTCCGCCCTGTTCTCGGCTGTCGGTTCATGATCCTGCCTGTAGCGCTTGCCGTGCGTCTCTGGTTTGCTTTGATGTTGCTGCGCCTTCGCGCTTCGTCCTCTTCGCGCAGCTCAAATCCCTGATTCCGGGATCCAGCTGGCTCGGTCCCCGAATTGTCCCCGATGGAGTAAAATGAAAGGGAAGATGATTCGGAACAGGAGGTCGCCATGATGTTCAAGTCTCTACTCTCTCTCCTTATGATGCTGGCGGTGCTGGTTTCCTGTGCATCGTACAAAAGCCAGGAGGTCTCCTTTCGTCCCCCTGTCGCCGGTGATGGAAGCTCATCGGTGGCCGGAGCCCTGATCTCCGCCAAGGCATACGCGGATAAACAAATCGCGCAGGAGGCCTTTGGTTTCGATATCCGCAGTGCGGGTGTGCTTCCCGTTCAGCTCGTGATCGACAATACTGCAGGCCCGCAGCTCCAGGTGGTGGAGGAGCAGACCTTTCTGGTGGATGGGCAAGGGGGTTACTGGAAGCTTCTGGGGAGCAGGACGGCCTTTGAGCGCATCGAGGAAAGCTCTGCCTACGGCAGGGCTGTGAAAAAGGCGGGTCGGGGTTCGCTTTTCGGGGTCAGTGCCGGAGCTCTTGCCGGAGCCGCCCTCGGAGTACTCAGTGGCGAAAATATCGGTACAGCCACTCTTAAAGGGGCGGCGGTCGGCGGAGCTGGCGGTGCGATTCTAGGGGCCGGGCAGGACATGGGCTCGGGGGATTCGGCCGGTGAGATCAAGTCCGATCTGGCCCGCAAGGGACTTCAGGGTAAGGCGATTTCTCAAGGGGGGCTGGTCTCCGGCTTTATATTCTTTCCCGGAGAACCCCAATCGGCTTCCTATCTGCGACTGCAGCTTCGGGAGGAACCCGGGGGGGAAATCCACAACCTGATGCTTTCCTTCTGACGTAAAAAGCCAGCTTGCCCGGGGAAGAATTTTGTGCTATATCAACTTTTCTTGATCTATCTAGGTCGTAAAGGTTGATATGTTGCTGACTCTTCTCAAGGCTCTTGCCGATTCCACTCGACTGCGTCTGCTTGCCTTGCTGCGCCATGGGGAGTTTACCGTCTCGGACCTGGTCGAGCTTCTCGGCATGGGGCAGTCACGTATCTCGCGTCATCTCAAGATTCTCACGGAGGCCGGGGTCATCGATGTGAAGCGACAGGGGACTTGGGGGTATTACCACATCGCCGATGCCGATCCCTTGGTGCAGGCTCTGCTGGAAGCGCTGGAGAGCCGGTTTGATTTGATCGACCATCGCCGGGAAGATCTGGATGCACTGGCCTGCCTGCTGGAGAAACGCCGCAGTCACAGCCGTGAGTTTTTCGATCGCCACGCCCGCTCCTGGGATCAGCTGGTCGAACAGCTGCTGCCTACCCCCAATCTGACGGATCTGCTGGCCGAGACGGTCCCCCGGGTTGAAACGATTCTGGAGGTCGGGGCCGGCACGGGGAGTCTGCTCTCCGAGGTCGCCAGCAAGTCCACGAGGTTCGTTGTTGTGGATCATTCGGAGCGTATGCTGGCCGAAGCACGAAACAGGGCCCAGGCGCTGGGGCTTGTTCATGGGGATTTTCGTCTCGGGGAGATGACTCATCTGCCTCTTGAGTCCGCCGAGGCCGATTGCGTGGTCGCCCGTATGGTGCTGCATCATGCCGCCCAGCCCCAAGCCGTGCTGGGTGAGTTCTGCCGCGTCTTGCATCCCGGGGGAACCCTGGTGCTGGTGGATTTGCTGCGTCACGATAAGGAGTGGGTCCGGGAGCGTCTGGCCGATCTCTGGCTGGGTTTCGAACCCTCCGAGATCGATCGCTGGAGCGCCCAGGCAGGCTTTGAAAATATCCGTACCCGGATTGTTCCGGCCCAAGAGCCTGAGCAGTCCGTTTTTGTTCTGGTTGCCACCAAGGGGAGCAACCGCTGAAACCTCAACGTAAAACCCAACCATAACCAAGGAGAGCGTTTAAAATGGCACAGGACTTTAAAGTTGCAGATCTTTCCCTCGCCAAGTGGGGACGCCAGGAAATCGAAATCGCCGAAACCGAAATGCCAGGCCTGATGGCTCTTCGTGCCGAATTTGGCGCTAGCCAGCCCCTTAAGGGCGCCCGCATCGCCGGTTGTCTTCACATGACCATCCAGACTGCCGTGCTCATCGAGACCCTCACCGCTCTGGGTGCCGAGGTGCGCTGGAGCTCCTGTAACATCTTCTCGACCCAGGATCACGCGGCAGCGGCTATGGCCGAAGCCGGTATCCCCGTTTTCGCCTGGAAGGGTGAGACCGAGGAAGAGGCGGTATGGTGTATCATCCAGACCATTGAAGGTTTGAACGGATGGACTCCCAACATGATCCTGGACGATGGTGGAGACCTGACCCAGATCATGCATGACGACTACCCCGAGTTGATGAAGCAGGTCAAGGGGCTCTCGGAGGAAACCACCACCGGTGTTCACCGTCTTTATCAGATGGAGACTGCGGGCTCTCTCAAGTGTCCTGCCTTCAACGTCAACGACTCGGTGACCAAGAGCAAGTTCGACAACCTCTACGGCTGCCGCGAGTCGCTGGCTGACGGCATCAAGCGTGCTACCGACGTGATGATGGCCGGTAAGGTCTGCGTCATCGCCGGTTACGGGGATGTGGGCAAGGGCTGTGCTCAGGCCATGCGTGGGCTTGGATCCCGGGTGCTGATCACCGAGATCGATCCCATCATCGCCCTGCAGGCGGCCATGGAGGGTTATGAAGTGACCACCATGGAAGACGCCGCTCCCCAGGGGGATATCTTCGTGACCACCACCGGTTGCCGCGACATCATCACCCGTTGCCACATGGACGCCATGAAGAATCAGGCCATCGTCTGCAATATCGGCCACTTCGATCTGGAGATCGACATCGCTTCCATCCGGGATCTGGAGTGGATCAACATCAAGCCTCAGGTGGACCACGTGGTCTTCCCTGACGGTAAGCGACTCATCCTCCTGGCCGAAGGACGTCTGGTCAATCTGGGCTGCGCTACCGGGCATCCCTCCTTCGTCATGTCCAGCTCCTTTACCAATCAGGTCATGGCTCAGATCGAGCTTTGGGAGAGTGCTGACAAGTACGAGAACAAGGTCTATGTGCTGCCCAAGCTTCTGGACGAGAAGGTTGCCAGGCTCCATCTGGCTCAGCTCGGCGTCAAGCTCACGACCCTGACCACGGCACAGGCCGATTATCTGGGTATTCCCATCGACGGTCCGTACAAGCCGGAGTTCTATCGCTACTGATTTCCTGTTTAGTCTGTTCAGACTGTTCTGAAAAAAAGGCCCCGCACTTCACTTGTTGCGGGGCCTTTTTTTGTCAAAATGCAGCGCTCAGCGCAGGTTCAGGCTGTAAGGGGGGCTCTGTCGTCCATCGGGATTGATGACCCGCAGCTCTGTCGTCTCGGGAGATGCGCCGGTGGGGTAGCGGATGTAGCGAAGGCTGTTGCAGTCGATGTACTCCAGGTGGTCACTGGCTGAGCCTGCCGGTTCGGAGGCGCCAACGATTCGGTTGTTGATGGAGAGTTTTGAGGTCGCGAAGAAGTTTCGCCCTGAAATAATCAGGCTGTAGGCGTTGACCCGGTCATCCTCCTGCTCGATGGTGAAGATTTGGGGGGTCGCATCGAAGTAGAGGGATGAGGGCAGTGACTCCTGCCGTTGGGGGGTGACCAGTTTGATTTCGTGTAATCCTTCAGGCAGCAGGGGCAGTTCGATGCTGACCCGGTTCTGCTGCTGACTCTCGTAGGGGATGGCTGAGCCATTGAGAAGAATGCTGGTGCCTGGTGGGGACTGGGACAGCTCCAGTTCCAGGTGGAGTTCGAGGGGGTAGGCGCAGGCGTAAAATTTCCAGGGGCGCAGGGCCACAATGGCCGGTCGGGGGGGAATGACCCTGAAGCTGAAGTCTCCGGGCGCAGGGCTGCCTGCCTGGATGAGGCTGAGGCTGTATTGACCTGGCTTTATTGGAGGGACTTTGAAGAAAAGGTGCCTGCTGTAGATACGGCTTGGCCTGATGCGCAGCTCTCCAAGCACAACACGAACCGTCCCGTCGAAGGGGCCTCCCCGTAAAACGATCTCGGCGCCGGGGACGTCCTCCGCCGGGGCGACGGATTGCAGTTGTGTTCCGGCTCCATGCAGGGGAGCGCACAGCATCATCATCAGCAGCAGGGGCAGAAGGAATTTCGCCATGACATTGCTCCTTTCCTTCGTTCTATTGAATCACGAAGAAGGTGCATGGCAAGGCAGCAGGGAAGCTATTGACGTTTGTTGAGCATGAGCCAGCAGCCAAAAAGCAGGAAGATGGTGTTTGGGCTCCAGGCTGCCAGTAGAGCGGGGAGGGCTTCGGAGTAGCCGAAGGCCAGCATCAGGGCCTGAAGCATATGATAGGCGATGCCGATGGCGATGCTGATGCTTACTCCCACGGCCGGGCTGCTGCCTCGTCCCCTGGCCAGGGCGAAGGGGACGGCCAGAAAGACCATGATCAAATTGGCAAAGGGGGTTGAGAGCCGGCTGTGCATGTCGACCTGGTATCGTACGGCGTTGTAGCCTTCCTTGCGCAATTTTCGGGTGAGCTCGCGCAACTGAAAGAATCCCATCTCCTCGGGACGAGGATTCGACTCTCTGAGCTGCTGGGCGCTTTGACTCAGGGGCACGATCTTGTGCTGCATTGCGAGGCTTTCAAGAAGGGTCCCTTTTTCGGAGTCGAAGCTGCGTTTGATGCTCTCGGGGGCCGACCATTGGTTCTGGGATGCAAGGGCCTTGGGAGCGTCCAGACGTGAAAGCAGCTCAAAGGACGGGCTGAACTCGAAGATGGAGAGATTTTGGATCTGGGCTCCGTCAGGGTTAGCCAGGCCGATATGGATGATCCGGTCATCTTCCCTGAACCAGATATTTTCCAGCCGGTGCGTCTCCAGAGGCTTTTTCTTGATCTGATGGTTGAAAATCTCGTTCATTCTCTTGGTATGAAAAGGCAGAACGGTTTCGTTGAAAGTGATCACCCCGAGAGTGATAATCAGTGCGCTGATAAACAAAGGCATGGCAATGCGTGTCAGGCTTAATCCCCCGGCGCGCATGGCGGTTAGTTCGTTGGTCCGGGAGAAGCTTCCCAGGGTCAGGAAGGTCGCCAGCAGGATGGTCATGGGGATTGTCTGGTTGATGACCAGGGGGACTTTGTGGGCGAAATAAAGCAGGCAGTCCCCAAGTGAGGCCTGGTGTTCGATGAAGTCGTCGACCTTTTCAAAGATGTCGATCAGCAGATAGATGCCGGTAAAGGCCGCCTGGGTCAGCAGCACGAGCCTTGCGAAGGTCTTCAGGACATGTCGATCAAGAATTCTCACGAAGGCCCCTTACGCTTCCAGAGCATTTTAAGGGCGCCGGGTACCGCAATTCGGGGAAGTGGCCTGTCCTGAGTCGCCCGGCGGACAAAAATTAGTCCCAGGAT
>JAAXQG010000119.1 GCA_012974445.1 Desulfuromonadales bacterium | reverse complement strand
CTGCACCCTCTGGAATTAATAGTAAAATACCGCATGGAAGCGTGCCGAACTGTATAACATCATCGCGCAGGCGGCGGCAAGGTCACTGGCGCAAAGACTTGAGAGCTGCTAATATTCACCGCCATTCTTAATGATATCCAGCAGGAGGAATACCCCATGATTACAGGATTCAATGCTCAGGAGATGCTCAACAGCTACGTGATTCCCTGAGGAATCAACATTCTGGTGGCCCTGGCGATTTTCGTGATCGCACGCACTGGTTCCCTCTTTCCCTGCTGGGTCCGGGGCAACCACTGCTCTGGGGCTTCACCTATCGCCTAACAGAGCAATTCTTCATCAAAACAGAACGCCCCCTCCCCTGTTCATGCGAAAAGGGGCAATAAATAACTGCCCCTGTTGCGACCCGCATAGTTAGCAAGCGCTTACAATATTCCTTATTTTCATAGTCACGAGTCCGGCAACTGTCCTATAGTAGCAAATTCTATAATTCCATCCGGAGCCTGCTCGATGATCAATCTCGACCCTCAGATTTTTGCCTTCACCCTGGTTGCACTGGCGTTGACACTGGCGCCGGGGGCGGACACCCTGCTGGTACTGCGTAACGTGCTGCGAGGCGGGTGCCGCAGCGGACTGGTCACCACGGTCGGTATCTGCAGCGGTCTTTATATCCATGCCCTCTTCTCGGCACTGGGGCTTTCCATGCTGCTGGCACAGTCAGCGCAGGCCTTTGCTTTGGTAAAAACGGCTGGAGCCCTTTATCTGCTCTGGCTGGGATTCCAGTCCCTGCGCACTGGGCTTCGCGCCCGGGGGCCAGTGGCGATTGATGCTCAGTCGCAACGGTGCATCAGTCTTAAGAGATCCTTCCTGGAAGGCTTTCTCTCCAACGTGCTCAACCCCAAGGCGGTGGTCTTTTATCTGACCATACTGCCCCAGTTTATCCGGCCCGGTGACGCGGTTGTTGCCCGGTCCATTCTCCTGGCGAGCATCCATTTCACCATGGGGACTCTCTGGCTTTGCGGTCTGAGCCTCTTTATCTCCCGCAGCCGATCCCTGATTCTTCGCCCCCTGGTTCGCCGAGCTATGGACGCGCTCTGCGGTGCCATGCTGATGGCGCTGGGCATACGCCTCGCCCTGTCACGAAGCTAGGAGTCGGCCTGTTGTCTCGCACCATTGTCTCTATGTTGCATAATCACAGTTCCGCATCCGACGGCGATCTGAGCACCACAGAGCTGTTCCAATGGGTGCAGCAGGCCAAACTTCAGGCCTTTGCGTTAAGGGATCACGACAGCATTGGGGACTTGACGGGATCGAAGGACTCAATGAAGCAGATCTTGATATTTTCCAGCAGAGGCTGAGCGCCCTGCTGAACCACTCACACTAATCAGACAAGGGGGGGCCCGATGTGCGTCTGACAATTTTTCTGCTGATGCTTTTGACTCTTACCGGATGCTCCGGACTGGAAAAAATCCTCGAAGAAGAGGGCTCTGCGGCCAGAAACCTTCCTCATATCCAGACCGGAAAAAACAACAAGCACCCCCTGGTAGGGTACAAGGTTACTGAGCTCTACAATCGTTACGGAAAACCCTCTTTCCACATTGTCACCATCGAGGGTAAACGGGTCCTCGCCTACAATCCTGAAGCCGCCGCTAGGGGAGAAGACGTGATGAAGAACTGCGTTTCAGCGTTCACCATCAACCGAGACAACTACATCATTAACTACAACTGCCGCTGACCCCTCTCAGCGGCTTCGTCAAAGGAATCCCTCCATGAACGCCTCCAGGCCGCAGCGGAACTGCCTGCGACAAAAGACAAACCGGTTCTGCGCAGATAAACGCCTCAGGTCTCAGCCGTACGGCACCCAAGTCCGATTCGCGCAAATACTGACTCTGATTCTGGTTCCCCTGAGCCTTTGGGGCTGTTCAGGGCTTGAGGAGGTCCTAAAGGAGGAAGAAAAAGCCGATCTGAACCTGCCCTACATCCAGACGGGCAACAACCGCAAGAGCCCGGTAGTGGGATTCAAGCTTATCGAACTCTACAGTCGCTACGGCAAGCCTAATTTCAGTCTCACCTCCCTCGAAGGCAAGCGCATCCTGGTCTACAGTCCCGAGGCTATCGCCCGGGGGGGTGACGAACCCAAG
>JAAXQG010000093.1 GCA_012974445.1 Desulfuromonadales bacterium | reverse complement strand
ACAACTGGTACCGACCACATCAGAGAAATGGTGGGCTTGCTCCTGCTGTAGCGGAACAAAGCCCTATTTTACTGTCCGGAAATAGTTGACCACTACACTGGGGAGGGGGAGGTTCGCAAGCGCCCCCCTCCCGGCCTTCCCCCGCTGGGGGGATGAAGTGGTCTACTAATCCCGGACATCAACAAAGGTGGATTCGTCGTTGAGCAGAGGGTAAAACCATCTCACGCAGAGGCGCAGAGCACGCAGAGAAGGACAAGGCATGGTCCCGGTCCGCTCTGCGCCTCGAGTGAGTGAAGCGAACGGGCGTGAGATTCGAAGTCTCAGGTACCAGTCAGTAGTGTCCGGTTAGGTTGTTGCTATCAATAAGCTGGTACCCACCCCGTCATCCCCGCGTAGGCGGGGACCCAGAAGGTTTTAAAGTCACTGGATCCCCGCCTGCGCGGGGACGACTAATTTGGGCGCGGGGTTATAATAATTTCTTAAGGATTACGGCTTCGCAACTATCTTACCGGATACTGCTGCATTTATCCCTGTGAACAGGGTTTTGTAGTCATCGTATATCCCCCGACTTGAGAATCTACATCAATACTGGCGGAAGTTTCGTGATGATAAGGATTTGGTTTGATGTGAGTATCGGCTCTGGCCTGCGACCATGAAACCTCCGATTTCTGATACCGTGCCGAGCTCGTTTGCTGACCCTGGCCGGCAATGGCAAAGCGCGAAAGCATCTGCTGAAGCTGGGTCGCCTGGCTGGAGAGTTCTTCTGCGGAGGCAGCGCATTCCTCTGCGGTAGCGGTGTTCTGCTGGGTGACCTGATCGATCTGGGCCAGTGCCTCGTTGGTCTGCTGGATTCCCAGAGACTGCTCGTTGGATGCTGCTGCAATCTCGGAGACCAGGTCCGTGGCCTGGGTAATGGATTGTACAATTTCCTTCAGGGCGCCGGCTGTATTGCTGGCAATCTGTACCCCGGCGTCGGTGTTGCTGACAGAGCCCTCGATGAGCTCGGCGGTTTCCTTGGCTGCCTTGGCGCTTCTGGCCGCAAGGTTGCGAACCTCCTCGGCTACGACAGCGAAGCCTTTGCCATGCTGTCCGGCGCGGGCAGCCTCGACTGCGGCGTTGAGCGCCAGCAGGTTTGTCTGGAAGGCGATTTCGTCGATGGTCTTGATGATCTTGGAGATGTTCTGCCCCGAAGCGCTGATCTGCTCCATGGCCCCGACCATATCCTGCATCTTGCTGTTGCCATCTTCTGCGGCCTTGCGGCTCTGCGTCGTCAGCAGATTGGCCTGGGTGGCGTTTTCGGCATTCTGACTGATCTGGGAGGCGATCTGGTTCATGGTGGCGGTGATCTCTTCCAGGGAACTGGCCTGCTCGGTGGAGCCCTGGGAAAGTTGCTGGCTCGAATCCGAGACCTGCTCGCTGCCCTGATCGATCTGCTCTCCGGCCACGCGGATCTGATGAATCATGCCCGTGAGATCGTCCCGAAGTTTTTTCAGGCTGCTGCGGATCTGATCCTTCTCGTCCCTCGGATTGACTTCGAAAACCAGATTACCTGCGGCCAGCTTCTGCATGGCTGAGACCACCTCGTTCTGCAGGTTGTCGGCAAATCCGTCCATGATGTCGGCCATCTGTCCGATTTCGTCGCCCCGATTCAGGTTCAGACGCATATCGAGGTGACCGCTCTCGATCTCTTTGAGCATTTCACCCGTTTTTTTCAGGGGCAGGATGATGCCGCGGGCAAAGAGGATGAACGAGGGGATCAGAATGCCCAGGGTGACGAGGCAGATAATGCCCAGCTCGATGTCGGCCATGACGATTTCCTCGTGCATGGCTTCGGCGGCTTCTTTCATCTCTTCTTCTACCGACTGGACGAACACGACGAGCTGCTTTTCCACGTTCTCATCGATGCGGGTCAGCTTCTGATCCAGCTCATGGAGCCTGGTCATGTCTGAATCTTTTCCGAGTCGGGCCAGGATCTGAGCGGTCAGTTGTTCATGTTCGCCGATCTGGTTCTGGATGGTGCGGGCCAGTTCTTTTTCCTTGGGTGTGTCAGCAATATCGGGCAGCAGGGCAGAGATTCGGACTATCTCCTTGGTGTAATGCTCCACATGCTTGGTCGACTCGATATGTGGTTGACCGTTTCGATGGGACTCGAAGCATTTCATCATACTCAGCGTCACATGCAGGGCAGCCTTCTGCATGGTTTCAAGATCCATGAGATGCTGCTCCCGGAGTTCCAATTCGGTCAGGGTAACGTCTGAGTCATAGTTGGTCTTGAATGCCAATCCGCTGATGGCGCAGAGGCCGATTAAAGTGAGCAACCCATGAGTGCCATTTTTGTTTTAATCGACCAATTAGTCATTGATGAAAAGTCTCCCCGCGCAGTGTGGTTTAGTCGTTTGAGTATGTTTCTTCGTTAAAGATTATCTCGTATAACAAGGTTTGTGCCTTATTTTCAGTCATAACAATCCGTGATGTTAGCTAGAAGAGGGGCGTTAAGGCTACAAAAAAAACGTTAAATAACCTATGCTTAAGGGGTATACATGTGTCTGGGGTAATCATGTTGTGCTTATTTTTGTGTTGCCTGGACGCTGTGTGGGACTTCTGCGATGAGCTGGTCGGGAGGACTCATGGATTTTCGGGAGGGGTGAAACAGAAGCAGGAGACTGCCCCCTGCTTCTGGGGGGGTAGTCTCCTGCAGGACGGGCGGTGAGTTAGTGATGCGTTTTGGCTTTTTCCAGTTCGGCCTGGGGGAATCAGGCTTCGATCCCGGGCAGGTCGACTGCTCTGGCAA
>JAAXQG010000145.1 GCA_012974445.1 Desulfuromonadales bacterium | reverse complement strand
ACGTCCCCCTGAAGCAGCCGCACCTCGGAGGTAAGTTGTTCGATGCGCTGCAGGTTCGCCAGATTCCGGGAGATCATCCGGCCGATAATGGTGAGGATGCGTTGGTGTTCCTCGGTGAAGTAGTTGGGGCGCAGGCTGTTGAGACAGATCACCGCCAGCACCCGATCATCGTAGATCAGGGGGACGGCCAGCTCACTGCGGATCATATCTGAGACTTCCTGGTAGAATCCCTCGCTTACTTTGGCCAGTTGGGTGTCAGCAACCACCTGGGGCTCGGCAGTGAAGGCCGCAAAGCCGGTGAGGCTGCGCTGGTCAGGGGGCAGTTCCGCTCCCCCGATGCGAAAGGGAGGGATGTGTTTTTTGAGCCATTCCTTGCTCTTGGCTCCGACCAACTTCCCCTCGCCGTCCTCCACCCGTATCCAGCTTTGCCCCTCGCGCTCTTTGACCAGGGCGATACTGCCGGTGTCGGCCCCGATGAGTTCCCGGGCCTTGGAGAGGATTCGGGCAAGGAAGGGCTGGACGCCGTGAAACTTCTCCTGAAGCAGGTCTCCGATTTCCGAGAGGACCTGGATTTCTATGTGTTCGTCCCCGATCTCCTGAATAACCCGCTGGGCCATCTCTGCATGGGCTTCGAGCAGTACCTTTTCGGCTTCACTAAAGGGGTGGGATTCGGCGCTGTAGTAGTTGACCAGGCAGATGAGCTTGCGGCTGAGCGCCTCGTAGCGCGGTACCACGTAGAGAGAGCGCAGACCCAACTCCTTGGTGAGGTAGCGTTTTTGAAGGTTTTCTGATTCCAGATCGGGGAAATAGGCAGGCTTCAAGAATCGGTCGTCTACGATGATTCCCCGGTCGTCGATGTAGCGTGACAACAGGGATGTGCCGGGGTTGAGGCTGATACAGCGCTCTTCTTCGTAGAGGCGGGTGGCCTGGCGTTCCTGGGAGTAGGTGGCCAGAATTTCCAGCCCCCCCGTGCTTCCCTGGGAGGGACTGGCGGGGACCAGCACCGAAGCGAGATTGAGCTTGCTCACCAGGCGAACTGCCGATTTGACCATGTGTCGTGCGGCCTCTTTCTTCTTGGCTTTGTCCACGCGTCTTGCGAGTAAAAGCTGCTGGTGGTATTTGCGCGCCCGGTCCACATGGGGCGCCGCTTCGCTCAGAAATCCCTGGAGGCTGGCCAGTTCGGTCGGCGAGGGGAGGGCCGAGGCGTCTTTGGCATCCAGGCAGAGCACGCCGTAGGGGCGCTCGCGGTGCAGCAGGGGCAGCAGGAAGCTGGCCTGAAGCCCCAGAGCGCGATCCATGCTGTCGCAGGCAGCGCCGGGGGTGTCCCATATGTTCTCAACCCGCTGCTCCTGGCGCTGAAGGTAGGCGCGGGAGATCAGAGATTCGGGAGCATTGATGGGGATGCTGCTGCCCCGGACCGACTCGGCATCGGGGCCCAGGGCCGCCGTGCAGGCTAGGCTGCCGCTGGTGAGATCCTCGAGAAAGAGGCGGCAATGGGTGCTTGCGGTGCAGAGGTTTGCGGCCTTGAGAAGCAGGTGCAGCATCTCGTCGAGGCTCTCCTTGCCGAACTGGGTGATGCGGCGGGAAAAGTCGCGTAGAAGGATTCGGGTGTTCTGGTCCATGCCTGTCTCCATGAGTTGATTATGTACACAGCCGGAGTGTAGGGGAAGGAGTGGCTACTTGTCAAAAGCCGTCTCTCTTTGGTTCTTTATCCGTTGTTCGGGTGGTATGATTGAGCAGCGGTCTCGGGTTTGACATGACAGGACAGGAGACAGGGATGAAGCGTGCATTTTATTTATGGGCTGCCGGGGGGCTGATGTTCGGAGCACTGGTCGGCTGTGGTGGTGGCGGAGGTGGTGATGCTCCAGCAGCTCCCGGTTCGGGCAGTGAGCCGACGGCCTGTGTGGCGGCCTTACCCCCAACGGGCGCGATGGTGCCCCTTGCAGGGCAGGTGACCTATGAATTCGTCCCCGTGCTTTCGGGGGGCTTGGGGGGGCTTGCCTTTTCCTCAAGCCAGCCACGTCCTGTGCGAAGAGCTCTGGTGGAAGCGGTGGATGCCAATACCGGGACGGTGCTTAATTCCAGTCAGAGCGGTGAAACCGGTCTCTTCAGCCTCGATGTTCCGGACAACACCTGCGTGCAGCTGCGGGTGAAGGCCAGTGCCAGCGCTGCCCCTTCCTGGTCCGTCGATGTGGTGGATAATACGCGTGGTGGCGCCCTCTACGCCATGGCTGGGGAAGATTTCGACTCCGGCCCTTCGGGGCAGGCGGATAAAAATCTCCACGCTCCGACGGGATGGACGGGGGGCGGGTATCTTGCCCAGTCCCGGGTTGCGGCGCCCTTTGCGATTCTGGATACGGCGCAAAAGGCCATCGGGCTGCTGGTTTCAGCCGACCCCGTTATAGTGTTGAATCCTCTGCGGCTGAACTGGAGCGCCGGGAATGTTTCTGCCACGGGGTTAAAGACTGACGGGGCCATCGGGGCGACTCACTTCGATTCGGGTAATAATCAGATTTACATTCTGGGTGATGCGCAACTCGATGCCGACGAGTTCGACCCTCATGTAATCGCCCATGAGGTAGGTCATTTCTTCGAATGGACCCTTTCCCGGACCGACTCTATGGGAGGCTCCCACAGTCTCGATGAGCGACTTGATCCTCGGCTGGCCTGGAGCGAGGGGTTCGGCAACGCTTTTTCCGCCATGGTGATGGGCGATCCCGTCTATGCCGATTCCTTTGGACCGGCTCCTAGCGGTCATGTGTTTGCCTTTGATATGGAGAGCAACCCCGTGCCCGATAATGCCGGGTTCAATGTCGGTTGGTTCAACGAGTCCTCGGTGCACAGTCTGGTCTACGATTTCTTCGACGGCATCGATCCGTCGGAAGGCGATGGGGTGAGTCTTGGTTTCGGACCGATCTACCAGGTGATGACGGGGGGACTCAAGACTACGGCCGCCGCGACCAGCATTCACAGTTTCTCCCAACTGCTCAAGGACACTCAAACCTCGGCCCAGTCAGGCATCGCTACCCTGCTTGTCGGTCAGAACATCCACGGGACGGGGATTTACGGTGACGGTGAGACCAACAGTGGTCAGGTTTTGCCTAGTGAATCTTCCGCATTACCTGTTTACACTGAATTGATTGCAGGTGCACCTCCGGTGAATGTGTGCAGCAGTGCTGAAAGGGGAACTTTCAATAAACTCAACAACAGGCGTTTGTTTCGCTTTACCCTGAATGCACAACGCTCTGTCGTGCTCACCGCACAGAACCCTGTGTTCGGTGCAAACAGCGACCCGGATATTATTCTTTATTCTCAAGGTAATCGAATTGCTTTTGTCGAAGGGGAGACTGCTAATGTTGAGGTGCTCCCTGTGCCTGGTTCCGCCGGTGACCCTCTTGTGTTGCCGGGCGGAACCTACATTGGAGAGCTTTACGAATTCGGGAACTTGGCAGCACCCGCCGTCGGCCAGGTTTGCTTCGATCTGCAATTGCAGTAGCTGAGGGCTAAAGGAGCTTAGAATGAACCGGCAAAAAAATTCACATCGATTGTTTTTGGGGTTGATCGTTCTTCTGGTGGCAGGGCTTTTTGCCGGATGCGTGGCGGAGCGATCCGCAACGGTGGAGGTCGCTCAAAAAGAGGAAGCACCTGCGGTCATGAGTCACAAGAAAGCTGCGGCCCCTGTGCTGGTTTCCTACCAGATGCAGCGGGATCTTCCCGTGGGGCTTTCATTCCCGGTGGTGATTGAAGTCACCATGGGCGCCGATGCCAAGGATCTGGAGCTCAGGATTGAGGGCAGTGAA
This sequence comes from Desulfuromonadales bacterium, assembly GCA_012974445.1. GTDB lineage: Bacteria > Desulfobacterota > Desulfuromonadia > Desulfuromonadales > JAAXQG01 > JAAXQG01. The sequence goes on along the minus strand of JAAXQG010000145.1, from coordinate 6,912 downwards.
GGGGTCTGGATCGAGGATGCCCCCTTTGAGAAAATCTATGAGGCCCAGTCCAAAGGTTCAGTCCTTAGCGAGACTCTGAATGTTGTGGCGGACTACGAAGGGATCAACTACCTGCGCCTGAGACTTATCGGCGACTTTGGGAGCCGCCGGATGCATTACCCGCAGGCCATTCCCCTCTACATCGGTAATTCCATCGATGCGCCGGCGGTGCAAAAAAGCACCAACCCCCTGATCCGTGATGATGAAGGCCCCGGTCTCATTCTCATGCCCGCGCAGGAGCCGAAGTAGTTACCGCGAGCCGTTTTCTTCGGGGGGTAATACCGGAACTTTCTGGAGGCGCTTGTAGTAGAAGTTCTGCCCGTAGAGTACGGCGACGGGGTTGTGTCCCGTCACCCGGTCCTTGGCCACCAGGGTGCTTACCGGTGCCTTAGAGTATTTCGAAAAGAGCATGTCATGCCCCACGCAGAGGCCGACGATGAGATTCATGTCGGTTTGCTGCTCGTTGAGGATGCGGGCCTGGGCCACGGGGTTGCAGGCGGGCTCGAAGGTGCCGGGGCGGACCTTGTTCTGTTCCGATATGCCCAGTTCCAGTTTGTCGATGCTTCCGGCCTTACAGCAGACGCTCAAGGGAATGAGGCCCTGGGCACGCAGGATGTCGCTGAGTTTTTTCGTCTCTTCCAGCAGCCCGATGCAGGTGGCGATGCCGATGCGCTTCCACCCCATGAGGCGGGCCAGTGCAATACTGTCTTCCACGCGGGTCCAACGGGCATTGAGGGCACCGCTGTCCGGATCCTTGAGGTAGCACATGCCTTCAACCTTTGCCGCCACTTGGGCCAGACGGGCGTCCTCGCTGTCGCCTCGGTACAGGTCGAAGGACTGGTCGATGGTTTCTTGCTTCGTCCGGGAAGGGCAGCCGCCGGGCATGGGGTGGGGCTGATCCGGGTCACTCCAGCACCAGGTGGCGCCGCTTTTTTGCCATGAGCCGCTGCATAGGGAACAATCGGGTTCGCATCTCCGGGGATCTGACATGAAAGAGCTCCTTCGAATAATCATGAAGTTGAATATGAACTGCGAGCATAAAACAGAATACGTTCAATCTCCAGCAGGGAGTTTTTAGGTGAAGCTCTGGCAGGACGTGCTTTTGGAACCCTCCGTTGCCTGTCCCTATCTGCCCGGGAGGCTTAAGCAGTACGAATATTTCCTGGCGACGGATCTACGTGCAGAGGAGCTCTCCCGTCTTCTCGCTGAGGGGTGGAGGAAGTTCGGGTCCTATTTTTTTCGTCCCCGTTGCCCCGCATGCCGGCAGTGTATCCCACTGCGGGTGCAGGTGGATGAGTTTTCCCCTTCACGCAGTCAGCGACGGATACTGAGGCGCAACGCCGAGCTCGATGTTCGCTTCGGCCCTCTTCATCTGTCCGCGCAAGCATATAACCTCTACCGACTCCATTCGATGCAGCGCTTCGGTCAAAGGGCAGAGATTGATGATTTTGTCTCGGCATTCTATCGACCCTCCTGTCCGACTCAGCAAGTTGACATCCTGGAGGATGGAGTTCAGGTCGGTGTCGGTTTTCTGGATCAGGGAAGCGACGCTCTGAGCAGCGTTTACTTTTGTTTTGATCCCGATCGTCATCGGCTCAACCTGGGTACCTTCAGTGTCCTGAGAGAGATGGAGCATGCCCGTGAACTGGGGCTTTGCTGGTACTACCTGGGGTACTACGTGCCGGGCTGCTCCCGCATGGACTACAAGGACCGATTTTTGCCCCGCCAGCATTATGATTGGGATCGGCGGTGCTGGTTCGATCCTCTGGATTCGCCGCTCTGAGACCCGCTGCGGGATGTAGAGGCTGAAAAAAAGGTTGTTTTTTAGCCGAGGCTGCTGTAATGTCCCCGGCGACTGACCTCCAGGGCGGCGATTTTAATTTCCTGCGCCGCTCGTCGTACCATCGTTCTCTGACCCTCCTCCAGTATCCGGTTCCTTTTCCGAATTCGTGGCGTAAATCAGGTTGGCGGCGATGCAATACAAGCCAGTCCTGTTTTGTGCGGGCCTTTTTTTACGGGGCAGTTGTTGACCCGTGAGCCCTGCGCGCCACTTTTTTGAGCCTTGCCCTTGCGGTAAAGGTCGAAGGAATCTTCATGCTTTTTTCCGAAATGCCCCTCTGTGCCCCGATCCTGAAAGCTGTTGCCGAGTGTGGCTATAGCGAACCGACTCCTGTTCAGTCCCGGGCCATTCCCGAAATTCTCCAGCAGCGCGATATCATTGCCTCGGCACAGACCGGCACGGGCAAGACGGCGGCCTTCATGCTGCCCATGCTCGAGCGTATCTCTGAGCTCCGCAAGGGCTCCAAGGGAGCTCCTCGCGTCCTCGTACTCACCCCGACCCGAGAGCTGGCCGCGCAGGTTACCGATGCTACCCGCACCTACGGCCGTCATCTTGCGGTGCGCAGTGCGGTCATTCTTGGCGGAGTGCCCTACGGTCCCCAGTTCCGCGATCTCTCCCGTCCCATCGATCTGGTTGTGGGTACCCCAGGCCGCCTGGTCGACCATCTGGAGCGCGGCAGCCTTGATTTGTCCCGTCTCGAAGTGCTGATTCTTGATGAAGCTGACCGGATGCTCGATATGGGCTTTGAGGAGGACATGAAGAAAATTACCTCCAGGACCCCGGCTGATCGTCAGACCCTGCTTTTCACCGCAACTATGAACCGCTCCATGGTTGCACTGGCCTCCGGGATGCTCAAGAACCCTGTGCGCATCGATATTGGCGGGAAGAAAATCACTCATGACCATATCGAGCAGCGCCTCCACGTGGCCGACAACTTGGAGCACAAGAAAAAACTGCTTCGTCATCTGACCTCTATGGAGGAGCTGACCTGTGCGATTATTTTCTCGGGCACCAAACGTGATGCCGATACCCTTGCGCAGGAGCTCAAGGATCAGGGGCACCGCGCCGCGGCCCTGCATGGTGACATGAATCAAACCGCCCGCAGCCGCACTGTACGGGATCTGCGAAATGGTCGTGTTCGCCTGCTTGTTGCCACTGACGTAGCCGCCCGGGGTCTCGATGTCAGCGGGATCAGCCATGTTATCAATTTTGATCTCCCTATGGCTGCAGAAGACTATGTACACCGTATCGGCCGCACCGGTCGTGCGGGCGCTACGGGAATTGCTATCTCTCTGGCCAGTGGTGACGATGCCATTCGGCTAGAGCGCATCGAGCGCTATATATCTCAGCCCCTTCCTCGCCTGGTTATTGCCGGGCTGGAACCGACCCGTTCGCTTCAGGCTCGCCGTCCCTCGCGCATGGGGGGCAAGGGTCGTCCAGGTCAGGGTAATTTCGGCGGCAGGCGTTCGGAAGGCGGACGCAGCGCAGCTCCCTCCCGCAGCCGTCGTGAGCCGATTGTCGAGTATCGAAGCCGTAAGAACACATCCGGCAGCCAAAACCCCTGAGGGAGTCGATCATGATTGAAGTCGGTCGCATGCAGAATCTTGTAGTGGCCCGCCTCGATGAGGCAGAGGTCCTTCTCGGGGAAGGTCCGGTCCAGGCCAGGTTGCCGAGGCAGGAGGCCCCGTCCGGGGTCGCTCCCGGGCATTTCCTACGTGTTTTTGTCTGGAAGGACCGGGACGATCTGCTCCAGGCCACCACCACGGAACCTGCGGCTCAACTGGGGGATTTTGCCTATCTGCAAGTCTCTCAAATGGGACCCCCTGGCGCCTTTCTGGATTGGGGGCTGAAAAAGGACCTGCTCGTGCCCCACGTCGAGCAGCCTGAGAAGATGCAGGTCGGACGCCGTTATCTGGTGAAAGTTTGCCTCGATGACCGGGGGCGCCTGGTGGGCACCGGCCGAATCGATCGGTGTCTCGAAAAGGTGAATATCGATCTGAAGGAGGGGCAGCAGGTCGACTTGGTGATCTGGCGCTTCACTGATCTTGGGGCGACTGTTATTGTCGATGGTCTCTATAGTGGTTTGCTCTATCGCAGCGACCTGCAAGATGGTTTTCGCCGAGGCGAACACCTCAAGGGGTTTGTGAGTACGCTTCGCGAGGGGGGCAAGATCGATATCTCTCTGCGCAAGGCGGGCCGTCAGGGGATCGAAGATGCGCAGGAGGTTATCCTTCAGGCGTTGGAAGCCTCCGGCTTTATCCCTCTGCACGATGGAAGCAGTCCCCAGCAGATTCGGCGAATTCTCGGCATGAGCAAGAAGGCGTTCAAACAAGCCATAGGCGGTCTTTATCGGGCCAAGACCATCCGAATGAGCGAAAAGGGTATACACCTTCAGAGTTAGTGCTTAGCGCCGCTCTGTTTCTGCTCTTGATTTTTACCGCAAAACTATTTGTTCAAATAAAAAAAAGAGCACCGTGAAGCGGTGCTCTTTTTTTATGGAATACGCTGCTTGAAAGCCAGTGCGATGGGCGCAAGGCAGGCTGTTCTTCGGTGTTCTGAGTCGGCCGGCTAAAGGTTCGGGCGACTCTTTTTTACGGCCTCATAGGCGGCATTGATTTCCACGATACGGTCATTGGCAAATTTGGTGAACTCGGGGGGGAGCCCCTTGCTTACAATTTTGTCAGGATGGAATTCAGCGCACTTCTGTCGGTAGGCTTTCTTGACCGCGCGGTCCTCGGCGTCAATGGGGATGCCGAGAACGCTGTAGTGCTTGTCCAGTCCGGCACTGCCCGGAGCCTGGTGCCCTACATAGCGGGCATGGAGCGAGTGGTAGACCCCTTCACTGAGCCTGAAGGCAGTTCGTGCAGCCTTGAGCATCCGTTCCTCCTCCTTGTGGAGCACTCCGTCGGCCATGGCCACTTCGAAGAGGAAGGAGAGCATAAAGGTCGACATCTGGGTGTCATGACCGAAGAGATCTCCAAACTGGCCGGCAAAGGTCTCGAAGGACTCAGGGCTGTCCTTGGCTTCGGTGAAAATGTTGATAGTGAAGCGCCGGGTCGAGCTGTCGAGTCCCAGGGCTTCACGCGAGATGCGTTCCACAGCGGCGATCTCATCTTTGCAGATGCGGCCATCGGCCTTGGAGAGCTTGGCAACCATGGAAAACGCTGCGGTGAAGAAGAGCATCTGCCGCCGGTTTGTTTCGGAGAAGGTGCCCCGCCCTCCTGTGGTTGAGAGGGATTTCCCCCCACCTATGGAGGAACCAATCGCTGCTCCGATGATGGCCCCAAAGGGACCTCCCAGCATGGCTCCAACGCCCCCGCCAACTATGGTTGAAAACCAGCCCATGGATTTAGCTCCTTTTCGTCCCCGAAATAGTTTTTGCTTATAACACGCCCAGCTGTTCAGGCAAAGGAAAGGTAGGCAAAAAGAAAGAGGCTTTCCGGTTGTCCGGAAAGCCTCTTTTTACTTTTAAACCTGGGAAAACGGCTTAGAGCTTGTTGACGTTTGCAGACTGCGGGCCTTTTTGGCCTTCAACAATGTCGTAGCTCACGCGGTCGCCTTCAGCGAGGGACTTGAAGCCGTTTCCTTGGAATTGAGAGAAATGAACGAATACATCGGGTCCATTGTCTTGCTCGATAAAACCAAAACACTTTGCATCATTGAACCACTTGACAGTATCTTCAGCCATCTTTGTTGCTCCTTTTGAACACCCCGATTTAGGGGTCGGTCTTGTGTCTGTGCGAATTGCATTCTGCCTTACCAAAAAAACCAAATTGAAACCGATGGTTGTATGGTGTCGGATGGTCTTTTTCTGGCTGGCTAACCCTTTCCCGGGAGAGCCAGCAACTCAAAGTCGACACAAACGAGTCTAAGTTAGGGAAAAAATTATCAAGGTCATTTCTGTAAACGCAAGTTTTTCCCCCGGGAATATCTGTCATCCAGGGCGGTATATCAGCAGTTTTGAAAATTTTTGAAAAGGGGGGACCTTTTGGGGTGGACTGGCCGAGTGCTTTGCCCTTACCATTCATGAAATAAGGGCTTTGGGCTCGATATTACATTTTTGACAAAGGACTCACGACATGGCACAGGCAAAAAAGGGCGATACAGTTAAAATTAATTTCACCGGGAAGCTGGAAGACGGCACTGTCTTTGATACCACACTGAAGCAGGACGACTGCTGCGGACCGGAGGACGATTGTACTCCTGATGATTGCGGCTGCGAGCATGGTCCCATGGAGCTGGTCGTCGGGGAAGAAAACTTCTTCACTCAGATCGACGAGGCCCTTGTGGGGATGTCTTCCGGAGAGAAGGTCACCGTCACTGTCACCTGCGAAGATGCCTTTGGTGACTACGACGAAGAAAATGTCTTCAGTGTCGATCGCAGTGAATTTCCGGAAGATCTCGTCCCCGAGCTGGAGCAGACGCTGGAGATGGCCAGTGATGAGGAAGACGAGGATGGCATGGTTGTGACCGTTGTGGATGTGACTGATGAAACGGTGACTCTGGACGCAAACCACCCCCTGGCCGGAGAAGACCTGACCTTTGAGGTGGAGCTGGTCGAAATCGTCGGCTGATTTCACCCTTTAGTATTGATTAGAAAAAAGGATGAGTCCCCAAATGGTGGGATTCATCCTTTTTTTATGATCGAAAGGCCTGCTTCAGCGAAGGCCAAGACGCACGAGAAGCCAGCCGGTAACTTTGTTGATCAAGTGCTCCCGGGGAAGGGCGTTGAAAGCCGGACTCTGGCGGGCCCCCAGTTGCTTTAACAGTTCAATTATCCTGCTGTCCCGGCCAAATTTGAGACCCCTTCGAAAGGTGCGGATGGCCTGGGTTTTCATTCCTACGGCCAGTAAAACGCGGCCCAGATTGAGATGCAGGGTCGGGTTTCTGGGGTCATCCGCCACGGCCTTTTCGCACAGGGCGATGGCCTTTTTATAATTCTGCTTCTCTCGGGCCAGGCAATAGCCGTAGAAGGAGTGGAGCAGCGGGGTGCTCTGTTTTCGTGAGGCGCGTTCGAAATAGATCAGCGCATA
>JAAXQG010000065.1 GCA_012974445.1 Desulfuromonadales bacterium | reverse complement strand
CGCCGCCGCCGAGATCAGCGAACTCTCCTCCAGCAGCGTCGAAGTCGCCGAGCGAGCCGGAGAGATGCTGGACCAGATGGTTCCCGACATCCAGCGCACCGCGGAACTGGTCCAGGAAATCTCTGCCTCCAGCAAAGAGCAGGACACGGGCGCCGAGCAGGTCAACCAGGCCATCCAGCAGCTCGACCAGGTCATTCAGCAGAACGCCACGGCCTCCGAGCAGATGGCCTCCACCTCCGAAGAACTCTCCTCACAGGCCGAGCAGTTGCAGCAGACCATGGCCTTCTTCAGGGTCGAGGGTAACGCCAATACCTTGCCCCAGCGGGCCACCGCGCCCGCAGCGAGTCGGCGGAGCAACCCTCTGGCCCTGCCCGCTTGAGTGAAATGAGCCGCACACAAATAATCAGACCGAGCAAAAAGAGGAGATTTTCCTGATGAGCGTGGAAGGAATAACCGAGACAGGTCAGTACCTGACCTTCAAGCTGGACGATGAGATTTTTGCCCTGGAAATCACCAAGGTTCGTGAAGTACTCGATTTTACCGAACTGACCAAGGTCCCCCAGACCCCTGAGTTCATGCGGGGGGTGATCAACCTGCGCGGCAGCGTGGTGCCGGTCATCGACATGCGCCTGAAGTTCGGCATGGCCAGGACCGAGCAGACCGTGAACACCTGCATCATCATCACCGAGGTCGTCATGGAGGGCGAAGCCATCGTGGTCGGAGCCCTGGCCGACTCGGTCCAGGAAGTCCTGGACATGGATCCGGATCAAATCGAACCGGCGCCCCGAATCGGCACTCGCCTCAACACCGAGTTCATCCGTGGCATGGGGAAGCAGGAAGAGCAGTTCGTCATCATTCTCGATATCGACCGGGTCTTCTCTGCCGAGGAGTTGACCCTTGCACGAGACACGGCGGCCCCGGCAAACGCACCCGGTGAGCAGGAAGTCGTCGGAGCCTGATCCGAACGTAAATTTTCAGGCCTCTGTGCCCCAGAGAAACAGCCCGGCCTTACGATTTACCAGAGGAGCAAAAGAGGAACCGCCATGAAAAACATGAAACTCGCCTACAAGATATTCACCCTCAGCGCCGTGATCATCCTGGCCTTCAGCCTGACCATCGGCTGGATCTACGTTCAGGCCAGGGACGAACTCTATAAAGGCAAGAATCAGGACGTAAAGCACGCGGTCGAGTCGGTACATGGGATCATCGATCACTATGTCAAGCAGGCCGAGACAGGAGCCCTGACCAAAGAGCAGGCCCAACAGGCAGCCAAGGGGGCACTGAAGCACACCCGTTTCGACGGCAGCAACTATTTCTGGATCAATGACCTGGCTCCCAAAATGGTCATGCATCCCATCAAGCCGGCCCTCGACGGCAAGGATCTCAGCAATACCAAGGATCCCAACGGCAAGGCCCTGTTCATAGAGTTCGTACAGGTGGCTAAGGCCGAGGGACAGGGTTTCGTCGATTACCAGTGGGCCAAGCCCGGCGTCGAGCATCCGGTACCCAAGACCTCCTTCGTCAAGCTGGTTCCCTCCTGGGGCTGGGTCGTTGGGGCCGGTCTCTACCTCGATGACATCGAGGCAGAACTCGCCAAGATGCTCTACATGATCCTGGGGGCCCTCGCAGCCGTGATTGCCCTCGCCCTGATCCTGGTCTTCTTCGTTGCCCGCGGCATCTCCGGCCCCGTCGCCCTGGCCGTCGGCATGATCCGAAAGCTCGAAGGCGGTGATCTCACCGCGCGTCTCGATTTCGAGCGCAGGGACGAGATCGGGCAGATGGCCGAGGCCCTCAATGCCATGACCGAAAAGCTCAAGAGCGTCGTGGAGAGCGTCAAGGGCGCCTCGGACAGCGTCGCCTCGGGCAGTCAGGAGCTCAGCGCAAGCTCCGAAGAGATGTCCCAGGGGGCAACAGAGCAGGCAGCTGCCGCCGAGGAGGCCTCTTCGGCCATGGAGCAGATGAGCGCCAACATCCGCCAGAACGCCGACAACGCCACCCAGACCGAGAGGATCGCCATCAAGAGCGCCGATGACGCCCAGGCAGGCGGCAAGTCCGTTTCAGAAACCTTAGGCGCCATGAAGGAGATCGCGAACAAGATTTCCATCATCGAGGAAATCGCCCGGCAGACCAACCTACTGGCCCTGAACGCCGCCAT
>JAAXQG010000071.1 GCA_012974445.1 Desulfuromonadales bacterium | reverse complement strand
GCCCAGCTGCCGTAGATACTAAAATCAGCAAGCCCTTCTGTCAGGGGGTGCGGTGTCAGTCGGGGCACCACGAAATCCAGGGGATTCTCTGCCAGTACGCCTTCTCGCTCCCGCACAACGCCGTTGGAAACCGCCATTCCCAGGGAGTTGAGCAACCGAGCCGCAGGCGGACCAATGTGCAGCATGACGGCGAGTCGCCCCCCCCGGTTAAGAAAACGGTGAATTACCTCAATTTCCGACTGGGAATAGGAGGCAAAGGGCCCCGAAATCACCAGAGCGTCCACTTTCTGCAGCAGAGGATCGATCAAGGCAATGCGTCCGGTAACAACCCGCGCGCCCGCCTCTTCAAAGAGCGCCGAGAGACGGGAGAGATCAAGCTCGCCTGCGCGCTCACGAGAGAACATCTGCCCATGCCCCTCGTCGAACAGCACCAGGGGGGAAGCTGAGGCAGAAACCGTCATCAAAACAACCAGTATCAGAGAGAGAAAAATTCGCCTGCAAAGGGCCATATCAAAAAACTCCTTCGAAAAATAAATAGGGGGCGCCTCTTCGGATCGCCGGGTCCGGAGAAGGCAAAGGGAGCATAAACGAACAGATAAGAAGATTTCACACATAGCGAGACCAAAACATTACCATAAAGGTAATAATCCAATCGACAGAAAAGAGCATCCCCTTTACATTGGCCTCGGGTTTCCCCTAGCATGATATAAAAAAATGAACGGGAGCATGCTGTGGCAATTCAAAACAATCGAAATCAAAGCGCAGGAAAAAACTACTTCTGCGCCGTGGAACTGGCGCTTCTTGTCCTGGGGGGCAAGTGGAAACCTCTCATCCTCTGGCACCTGAGCCTGGAGGGGAGTTTACGCTTCGGTCAATTGAAAAAATCCATCCCCACCATCACCCAAAAGATGCTGACCCAGCAGCTGCGGGAGTTGGAGAGCGATGGTATGGTTAGACGAACCGTTTTTGCCCAAGTCCCCCCCCGGGTCGATTATGCCCTGACAGATTTCGGCCAGGGGGTAACCCCTCTTCTCAAGCAGATGTACCGCTGGGGAAAAGACTATGAAAGACAGTTCGGAACGACCCCCGAACCAGGTTGCCCGGCGCCCAGCCCCCCATTGCCACAGGAGACCCCGCATGAAGCAGTTGCTCTTGACCCTTAGCCTGTCATTGATTTTGATGCCCACCTCTTCCATGGCAGTTCCTGCCCCGGGAATGAGTGGAGAGGAACTCTTCTCTTTTGACAAGTGGTCATCCACCGGGAGGAGTTGCGCCGGATGCCATCCCGAGGGCAAAGGTCTTGAAAGTATCGGTGATTTTGACGACATGATGCTCAAAGACATCATAAATGCCTGCATTCGGGACGCGTTGAAAGCTCCCATGCTTGTCGAAGATGCCACGGAGCTTACGAATCTCAAGAACTATATCCGGAGCCTCAATCAAAAATAATGGTGTAACTTCCCCTCTCCTGCCTTAAACCAGGTTTATAATTATCCATTTACGGTAACACATCTGCAATGTTAGCCTCGGTGGCGACATAACACGCCACCTTAAGGACTCTGCGATGCTGAAACGGCTGCGTACACGGATATCAGTCAAAATCACCCTGACTCTGATCTCTGCTATTGCCCTGGTCTTTCTGGCATCGGGGGCTATTCTCCTAAAACAGAGGGCCTCCGCGATAGAGAAGACCCGGCTTGAAATGGCCCGGACTTACGCCCTGTTCGGCGCTGCGACCATTGAGCAGATTCTGGAAGATGCGCTCAGAGACCGTACACTCAGCCCCAGCGAGATTTTCGACACAAACTACCGGCCCATCACCCAGGGCCTCCTTGCAAGTTCGGCTATCCCCCGGTTTCACACCGCCTCCGATCGCTATCTCGATGAGCACATCCCTAAAATTCAGGACGCCTTCCTTACAGACAGTATGGTCGTGTTTGCCGTACTAGTCGACCGCAACGGCTATGCCCCCAGCCACAACAGCCACTACGCGAAGCCGCTGAGCGCAGATCCCCGAAAGGAGCTCGAAGCAAATCGGACCAAACGCATCTTTAACGATGCCGTGGGCCTGAAGGCCGCCCGGTTCAAGGGGGAGCAAAGCGCGGTGCTGCAGCAGATCTACCGGCGGGACACCGGGGAGACCATGTGGGATCTCAGCGCCC
>JAAXQG010000209.1 GCA_012974445.1 Desulfuromonadales bacterium | reverse complement strand
TTGCCCAGACCGCACTTGATATGCCGCTCCAGATTGAGAAAGAGGCGATCCTCGGCGACCCCCATTGAGAGCAGCAGCGGGTTGACGAAACGGTACATCTCCGGCGGGCCAGAGACGGCGGCAACGGTGCGCTCGGGCACAATATCCAGATCCTGCAGCAGGGTCGAGACCTGCCCCTGCATCAGGCCGAATTCCCCCTTCGACTCCTGCACGGCGAACCGGCAGTCGATGAGCCCTCCCTGGTGCCAGGCCAGCAGCTCGTCCCGAAAGAGAACGGCGGCCAGGTCGTGGGCACCGTAGAGCAGCCGGATGCGGCCGAATTCCCCGCGCCGAGCGAGCAGGGCCAGCAGCAGCGAGCGAAGCACGATGAGCCCCAGCCCCCCGGCCACCAGCAGCAGGTCGCGCCCCCGCATCGCTTCCAGGTCGAAACCGCTGCCGAAGGGGCCGCGCAGCCCCAGGCTGTCCCCCGGCTTCAAGCGGTGCAGCGCCTGGGTAAGCGCCCCCTTGGCCCGCACGACGATCTCCACCTGCGGCCCCTGGCCACAGACGGAAGCGAGGGTGAAGGGGGCCTCCCCCAGCCCGAAGACAGATACCTGAACGAAGGCGCCGGGGCGACAGGCCATGGGCTCGGGCAGGCGCAGCCGGAAGAGTTTTTCGCTCGCCGTCATCTCCTCGACAGCGATGATCTCCGCCAGCCGGGGCTGGTATTCGGCCGCCGGAGCGCTGGCGACAAGACTCTGGGCCCGCTCAGCATAAAGGCTGTTGAGCTGGTCGACAGGCTCGATGCCCGCCAGGCATTCACGGCCGCAGCGGCCGCAACCCACACAGGCGGTGCGCTGGTGACGGTCCCAGAGGTATTTGTATTTGCGGAAAAAACGGTGCCGCTGTCGATCCCCCTGTGCCTCGCGGCTGTCCTGTCCCTCGGACATCTGGGCAAAACGGTCGAGCTGGCAGGAGTCCCAGGTGCGCAGCCTCTCCCCCCCCTCAAGATTCAGATCGAGACGATCCTGCACGTTGAAGCAGTAACAGGTGGGACAGACCAAGTTGCAGGCGCCGCAGCCGAGGCACTGATCGCCCAGTCGCTCCCATATGGGGTGATCGTAGGCTTCCTCCATGAGCGGCGCCAGGGTCGGCAGGGGAAAGTCCAGCTCCTTGCCCCCCTGCTTGAGCTGCAAGGGCAGCGGCGGCTCGGCGGGTCGGGTCATAACGAAAGGAGCATGCTGGCGCAGCAGAGCCTCGCCGCGCTCACTGCCGGCCTGAACCAGGTAGTTCTCGCCGTCGCGGTGAAAGAAGAGGTCGAAGCCGCGGGCGATGCGGTCGGCGTCCATGCTGGGGCAGAAGCAGAAAGCGTCGGGAACGCAGTCCACCCCCACGAGGATGGTGGCGTCGCGCTTGGCCTTGTAGGCGCTGTCGGCCTCCCCCTCGAAGAGGCAGTTGTCCAGTACCTGAACCGCGTGCAGATCGCAGGGGTGCATGCCGAATATCACGCGCGGGGGCGCAGCCGTTTCGGCCTCCAGCAGCACCTTGCCGCCGAGGCGGAAGCGAAAGAGCTTCTCCCAGTTGGGAAAGAGGTATTTTTTCGGGGAATGGACCGAAGGGGGAAAGTCCAGCAGCAGCTCCGCAGGGTCTTCCACCCGGTCGAAGACGGGGCGTCCCGAACGTTTCTGTACCCCCACCACCTCGTAGCTGCGGCAGAGGGAGCGCACCAGCAGATCGATCTCGCTGCGGCTGATGGCTCGCCAGAAGTTGGGCGCCGCGCCCGGGGCGCCGGTTTTCAGGGATTGGGATAAAGCCATGGAGAGCCCCAACTTGCGGATTCTGGACATAAAAAGTCAATTTCTCCACTCTAAGCGAGGGACTCGGCGGGAGTCAAGGAAGGGGTTTAATGAAAGAGCGAGAAACCGACCCAAGACCAGGGCGCAGCAAGCGGCGCCCCTACGGGCCCCTTCGCAAAATCCACTTCGTAGGGGCGCTGCTTGCCGCGCCCTTGCCTGCAAACCACCCTCCGCTACGGGATTCCGGGGAAACCGGCCCAACAGCAGGGCGCAGCAAGCGGCGCCCCTACGTAAAGAATCATCGTTGCAGCTCTCCCCAATTTGCATCCGCCGCAGCGCGGTGACGCTGACCGGAAAAAGGCCCCGCAGGGGTCGGGACAGGGATGTCCCGATTCATCGAGGGGCTCGGAGCCCCATTCGATGAACCCCGGGCAGTGGCGCTGCGCGGAGGGAACCCGCAGGGCGGATGCGGTCGGTATCGGCACTTTTCTGCACACTCTTTTGCTGCCTGGGCAAAAGAGTGTGGCGTCTGTCGGGACGAGACCCGACGGTTTTGACTGAAATTCTACGAGCAAAGGCAGGACGCCGAAATCAGCGCCCTGCCTTCAATTCAACGGTTACTACAAAAAATACTTCTCAGTCCAACTCAATCACTGTTCTTCAAGAATCGGCAGATAGTTCACCGCAATCTTGTACAGAAACAGTCCGAACGCCAAAAAGGCGAAGGTCACCGCAAACTCACCCACCGAGGGGAAGTAACTCCAACTCGTCCCCATGTCCATCCCGATGAGAAAGACATTGAACCGGTAGGCGACAACCCCGAGGATCACCGAACAGGCACTCCAGAAAAGCTTACGCTCGCTCTGCCGCACCGAAGCCTTCATCAAAGCGAAGAAGGGGATCAGGAACAGCAGGATCTCCACCACAAAGGCGTTGCCCTGACGGCTCCCCTCGAACATGGCGGGCAGGGCGCCCCGCACGATGAGGTCGCCGAAACGCAAAGCCAGAAATGCGCCGAGGAACCAGGGGATATACCGCGCGATGCAGGACAGCAACGCGATCTCCGACTTGCGGCCGAAGAGCCTTGCCGCAAGAGTCCCCTCGAATATGACCATGGGCAGGCCCACGCTCATGGCCGAGACCAGAAAAAGTAGCGGAGACAGGGGAGTCATCCAGAGTTCGTGGAGCTTGTTGCTGGCGATGAGCATCATGGTGCCCAGGGAGGACTGATGCCCGAAGGAAAGCACGATGCCCGC
>JAAXQG010000017.1 GCA_012974445.1 Desulfuromonadales bacterium | reverse complement strand
GGTTCCATGGACGCCTCCAATATTCTTAAGCCCCAGCTCTCCACCGGTGATCTGCGTTGTGTCGGATCGACGACCTTTGAGGAATACAAAAATCTGTTCGAGAAGGATCGGGCCCTCTCCCGGCGCTTTCAGAAGATCGACATCCTGGAGCCCACGGAGCAGGAGTCCATCGCGATTCTTCATGGATTGAAGAAGTATTACGAAGAGCATCACGGGGTGCGCTACAGCGATGAGGCCCTGGAGGCCGCCGTGACACTGTCGGTCCGCCACCTGCTGGACCGGCGGCTTCCCGACAAGGCCATCGATGTGCTTGACGAAGCAGGGGCCGCCCTGCGCATCGCCGGAGGCAAGAAGACCGTGGGACTGACCCAGGTGGAGGAGCTGGTGGCCCGCATGGCCCGCATCCCCTCCCGACAGATTTCCGGCTCGGATCGTTCGCGCTTACGCTATCTGGAGCGCGATCTGAAGAAAATGGTTTTCGGGCAGAATGAGGCCATCGAAACTCTGTCCCGGGCGATCCTGCGAGGCAGGGCCGGGCTGGGACATCCCGACAAACCCATCGGCTCTTTTCTTTTCACGGGTCCTACCGGTGTGGGGAAAACCGAGGCGGCGCGCCAGCTCTGCCTGCAGATGGGGGTGGATTTTCTACGCTTCGATATGAGCGAGTACATGGAGAAGCATAGCGTCTCCCGGCTCATCGGCGCGCCTCCCGGTTACGTGGGCTATGACCAGGGAGGGCTGCTCACCGACGGAGTCCGCCAGAAGCCTCATTGCGTGCTGCTTCTCGATGAGGTCGAGAAGGCACATCCCGATCTGTTCAACCTGCTGCTGCAGGTCATGGATCATGGGATTCTGACGGATAATAACGGCCGCGAAGCTGACTTTCGCAACGTGGTGCTCATTATGACCAGTAACGTCGGGGCGCGGGAGATGTCCGTTCGCGCCATCGGCTTCGGAGATCATCAGGCCGGCAGTACCATGCGGGCTCTGGAGAAGGAGTTTTCTCCCGAGTTTCGAAACCGCCTGGACGCGATCATCAACTTCGCCTCGCTGGAGCAGGGGGTCATGATTCGTATCGTGGATAAATTTATTCACGAGATGGCCGCACGGCTTGAGGAGCGCGGGGTTAAAATCAGTCTGACTCCCGCCGCCCGGCAGGATCTGGCCCGAAGGGGGTATGACCCGGTCTTCGGGGCTCGGCCGTTGGCAAGGTTGATTCAGACCGAGATCGGTGATGTGATCGCCGGCGAATTGCTCTTCGGCCGTCTGGCCAAGGGGGGCATCCTGCGTGTCGGCCTCAAGGGCGGCGCTCTTAGTTTTAAGTATCCGGAGTAGTCGTGCCCTTGTTTCGGCTCAGCGAGGCGCATCTTTTCCCGCCACCTCATCTGGCGACCCCGGAGGGTCTTCTGGCTCTGGGCGGGGATCTGAGTGTTCCCCGTCTGCTTTTGGCCTATACCATGGGGATCTTCCCCTGGTTCAGCCCGGGGGATCCTCTGCTCTGGTGGTCTCCCGATCTCCGCTGCGTTCTGGAGCTGGATGAACTTCGCATCTCCCGCAGTCTGCGAAAGGTGCTGCGCCGGGCACCCTTTGAGATCCGTTGGAATCAGGCCTTCGATCAGGTGCTGAGCGCCTGCTCGAAGGTGCCCCGTACGGGGCAGCAGGGCACCTGGATTACGGACGAGATGCGCAGTGCCTACCTGGAGCTGCACCGGCAGGGCTATGCCCATTCGGTGGAATGTTGGCAGCAGGGGACTCTGGTGGGGGGGCTGTACGGTCTGAGTCTGGGGCGCTTCTTCTTTGGTGAATCTATGTTCTCGCTGGTTCCCGAGGCGTCCAAGGTGGCCCTGGTATCGCTGGTGTCGCGGATGCGAGAGGAAGGAGGGGAGCTGCTAGACTGCCAGATGCCCACCCCGCATCTTGAGTCCATGGGAGCCCGCAGCATTCCCAGAGATCTGTTTTTGAAGCGCCTCGTTGCAGGGGGGCTCAGCCCATCGACTCGACCTTCGAAGGGGGCGTTTTCCTTCTGTGAACATTAAAAAAGCCGCCCCGAGTTTCCGGGACGGCTTTTTTGTCATTTGTACCTATGATCTGAGCTTTAGTTCTCCTCGGATAGCCACAGGGCGATTTCCTTGGTCCGTTGGGGCCAGGCCGGCGCCAGGCGCTCGGAGAGGAAGGTGGCG
>JAAXQG010000306.1 GCA_012974445.1 Desulfuromonadales bacterium | reverse complement strand
TACCCGAAATGCTGGTCCGTGCGGGCGATTATTTCATCCTGGAGGGCGCGGTCGAGGTTGTTGAAGTAGTCGCTGTAACCGGCCACACGGACGATCAGGTCATTGTACTGCTCGGGTTTCTCCTGGGCAGCCAACAGGGTCTTTTTGTCGATGACGTTGAACTGGATGTGATGTCCGTGCAGATCGAAATACCCGCGAATCAGATGCACCAGGTTGTCCAGGCCTCCCGGAGCCTCCAGGACCTGAGGGCTGAACTTCTGGTTCAGCAAGGTGCCGCCGGTGGAGAGGTGGTCCATCTTGGAGGCGGACTTGATTACGGCGGTGGGGCCCTTGCGGTCGGCGCCCTTGTTGGGGGAGATCCCCTCGGGCAGCGGTTCGAAGGCTTTTCGGCCGTCGGGCAGGGCACCGATCACCGAGCCGAAGTAGACGTGGCAGGTGGTGGGCAGCATGTTGATGCGGTAGTGCCCCCCCTTCATGTTGGGGCGTCCGTCGATGGCGCTGTGGTAGGCGTCGAAGGCCCGGCGCATCAGGGTATCTGCTGCATCCTCGTCGTTGCCGTACTTGGGGCTGTGGTGGCTCACCAGGTTTTTGATGCGGCTGTGCCCCTCGAAGTCGTCTTTCAGGGCGGCCAGCAGATCCGTCATGCTGAAGCTGCCCTTGTCGAACACATGGGTCCGGATGGCGGCGAGACTGTCGGCCATGGAGCCGATGCCCACCCCCTGAACGTAGCTGGTGTTGTAGCGTGCGCCGCCGGCGTTGTAGTCCATCGCCTTCTCGATGCAGTCGTCGATGACCACCGAGAGAAAGGGGGCAGGCATCTCTTTGGCGTAGAGGGCCTCGATGACGCTGTTGCCCCGCAGTTTGATGTCGGCGAAATGATTCAGCTGCGCTTCAAAGGCGGCAAAAAGCTCCTCGAAGCTTCCGAAGGAGGCCGCATCGCCGGTCCTGGGGCCTAGCTGCTGGTCGGTTCGGGGGTCGAGACCATCGTTTAGCGTGATCTCCAGGATCTTGGGCAGGTTGAAATAGCCGGTGAGAATGTAGGCCTCCTTGCCGAAGGCCCCAGTCTCCACGCAGCCGCTGGTGCCGCCGTCCCGGGCGTCTTCCAGGCTCTTGCCCATGCGCAGCATCTGCTCCACCACCGCGTCGGCGTTGAAGAAGGAGGGCTGTCCCCACCCTTTGCGGGCGATCTCGCAGGCCCGCTTCACGAAGGCGTCGGAATTCTTGCGACTGACCTGTACGTTGGAGGAGGGCTGAAGCAGGCGCATTTCGTCGATGACGTCCAGCACCATCCAGGTCACCTCGTTGACGCCGTCGCGGCCGTCGGTGGTGAGCCCCCCGGAGTTGATGTTGGCGAAATCGGTGTAGGTGCCGCTCTCCTTCAGGGTGATCCCCACCTTGGGGGGGGCAGGCTGGTTGTTGAACTTGACCCAGAAACATTGCAGCAACTCCAGCGCCTGCTCCCGGTTCAGAGTACCGGCGGCCTGCTCCCTCTCGAAGAAGGGGGCCAGGTGCTGATCGAGGCGACCGGGGTTGAAGGCGTCCCAGATGTTCATCTCGCTGATGACCCCGATGTGGACGAACCAGTACATCTGCAGCGCCTCGCGGAACGTACGCGGTGCCTGCTCGGGTACCCGGCGGCAGATTGCGGCGATCTCCCGAAGCTCGGCAGCCCGCAGGGGATCGGCGCAGCTGGCAGCCTGCTCCTGGGCCAGGGCGGCGTAGCGCTGCCCCAAAGTAATCAGGGCGTCGCAGCAGATCTCCATGGCGTCGAGCTGGGCTTTTCTGTCCAGCGCCTCGGGGTCGCGCATCAGGTCGAGGCGATGGCGACGCTCGATGATCCGTGCTTTGAAGCCGGAAAAGCCCTGCTCGTAGATTTTGCCGTCGCATACGGTGTGACCGGGGCCGCGTTGCTCCATGAACTCGGTGAATATGCCCGCAGCGTAGCAGTCTTTCCACTCGGGGGTCATGTTTGCGAGGATCTTCTCGCGCATGGAACGCCTGCTCCAGAAGGGGATGATGGTCTTTTCCTGGACGTGGAGCTCCCGCTCGGTGACCCGGAAGGAGATCTTTTCCCGCGCGTCCATGATGCGCAGATCCTCCAGGCTGTGGCAGCACAGCTCGGGATAGGTGGGGGTGGCCGCCGGAGCCTCTCCCCTTTCGCCGACGATGAGCTCCCCCTCGCCGATCCAGAGGGACTTCTTCTCCATCAGATTCTTGAAACAGAGGGCGCGCAGCACCGGCGTAGGGACGCTGCCCAGATGCTCCCGATAGGTCTCGTCCACCAGCAGCGCCCGCTCCATGCTTATGCGGGGCTCGGCAGAAAGGCTCTCCTGACGAAGTCTACTTACGCGCTCGTTCATATTATCCTCCAATGTGGGCCTCAAAGCCCGAAGCAATCAGTCTGGTTTTTATGGTCTGTATCTGGTGCGGATCCGGGGCGGGGGTCTCGCCCATGGCAAAGCTCAGCCCGAGCTGGGGGGCCTTGCTTCTCCCCAGGGGGTGAAAGGGGAGCAGATGAACTCTTTTCAGCCCCAGGGGACGAAGGAAGTCGATCGCCGCCTCGATGTGCTCCTCATTCAGGTTTACCCCGGGGATCAGGGGCAGGCGGATCCAGATGTTTTTGGTCCGATCCGAAAGACGACGCAGGTTTTCCAGAATCAGGCTGTTGCCTACCCCGGTGTAAAGGCGGTGAACCTCCTCGTCCATCGCCTTCAGGTCGTAGAGGAAGAGATCGGTGACCGGGAGGATCCGTTCGAAGGCCTCCCAGGGAACCTGCCCCGAGCAGTCCACCGCCGTGTGCAGCCCCTCGGCCTTGCAGGCGTTCAGAAAAGGTTGCAGGAAATCGATGTGCGACATGGCTTCGCCCCCGGAGCAGGTTACCCCACCCCCGGAGCGTTCGTAGAAAACCCGGTCCTTCAGCACCTCTTCCAGAAGAACCTGAAGGTTCATCGATTCCCCGCAGACGGTACGTAGGTTCTGGGGGCAGGAAATCAAACAGCTGCTGCAGGTCGTGCAGAGGCTGCGCTGCGTGCTGCTGCGGTCACCCTCTATGCTGATCGCCTCCTGGGGGCAGCTGGAAACGCAACTGGCGCAGCCGGTGCAGTTGTCCAGCCGCAGCATCGCCTCCGGGTTCGGGTTCTGGCTCTCCATGTTGTGGCACCAGCGGCAGCTCAGAGGGCAACCCTTGAAGAAGACCGTGGTGCGGATGCCGGGCCCGTCGTGGAGCGAGAACTTCTGGATGTTGAATATAAGGGCGTCGGGAATCAAAGTCCGACCTTTCTGGTCATGAATGTTGGGGCTCCCTCCCCCCGCTGGGGGGAGGAAGATTCGTACGAATCACTTTAATCTGTAATTTCAGTGGGACATGAGCACCGGAAGCGTCATGTACTTGAGCAGGTGACGACCCACCTCGCCCAGCGATGGATAGCCCCGTCGCAGCTGGGAGTAGGCGCCCATGACCAGCAGGTCACTGCCGGTGTCGGCGGCATGGTTGAGTAGCACGTCGCCCACGGAGAGCTCTCCGGGGCTGATTTTCCCCTCGAGGGCCTGCACGCCGTGCCGCTCCAAATGGGCCAGAACGCCTCCGGGAACGCAGGGCAGTTCATCGCCGCCCTGCACCGAGAGAGCCTCGATGCGTCTGGCCGTCTTCAGCAGCGGCATGGCATCGTGGGTGGCGCGGGCCGATTCGGGCCCTCCTCGCCAGGCCAGCAGGATGCGCTTTCCCAGGGTCTCGAAATCTCCCGCGTAGGGGACGATGAGCACAGGGCGACCGCAGCCCAGCACCGTGCGGTCGGGCAGGTCGGAGGGGATGCTGCGATCCGAGGCGTCAGGGTCGGTCTGACTCACCACCAGCAGGTCGCGATAGCAGGCGTAGAGATTGAGTGCCTCGATGGCTCCGAGTCCCGTGGAGGCGGTGTCGATCTGGATGAATTCCCTCTCCACTCCCGCTGCTGCAGCCCACTCTTCGAAGCGGGCCCGGGCGGTTTCCGAGGGGCCCTGGGGCTCGCGCTCCCGGTTCCAGAAATGCAGATGGGGCTCCACGTAGAGTCCGGTGAGCCTGGCTCCGTGGCGCTTCGCCAGGTTGGATGCGACTTTCAGACGCCCTTCGCAGGTGGGGCGGTTGTCTACATGAACCAGAATGTCTTTGAGTTCCATCGTAATTATTCCCCCCCTGTCAGTGTTTTTTTCCTAAGTAGGCTTCCTGAACTTTCTCGGAACTGAGCAGCTCCTCGGAGGTGCCGCTGGTCGCTATTTTCCCCACTTCCAGCACGTAGCCCCGGTCGGCCAGCTTCAGGGCGGCCTTGGCGTTCTGCTCCACCAGCAGTACGGTGACACCGTTGTCGGCGATGGCGCGGATCTGCTTGAATATGGCCTTGACCAGAATCGGGGCGATCCCCAGTGAGGGTTCGTCCAGCAGCAGCATCTCCGGTTTGCTCATGAGCGCACGCCCTATGGCCAGCATCTGTTGCTCGCCTCCGGAGAGGGTGCCGGAGAGCTGCTTGCGCCGTTCCTTGAGACGAGGGAACAGGTCGTAGACCCACTCAAGCACCTTGCGATCCACCGATTTGCAGCTGTAAGCGCCCAGCAGCAGGTTCTCCTCCACGGTAAGAATGCCGAAGACCCGGCGTCCCTCCGGGGAGTGGGAAATGCCCAGCCCCACGATCTTGTGGGCGGGCAGGCCCGTGAGTTCCGCGTTCTTGAAGCGGATGCTGCCGGACTTGGCCTTGAGCAGCTGGCTGATGGTGCGCATGCAGGTCGTTTTGCCCGCGCCGTTGGCCCCCAGGATGGTGACAATCTCTCCCTTGTGAACTTCCATGGAGATTCCCTTGATGGCGGCGATGCTGCCGTAGGAAACCTCCAGATCCTTGATTTCAAACAGTGGCTGATTACTCATCGTCATCCTCGCTTCCCAGATAGGCCTCGATGACGGCGGGATTGGCCTGAACCTCGGCCGGCGTTCCCTCGGCAATCTTGCGGCCGAAGTTGATGACGCTCAGGTAGTCCGTCATCTCCATCACCATGTCCATGTCGTGCTCGATGAGCAGAACGGTCACTCCCTTGTCCCGGATTTTGTAGATGGTCTGCAGCAGCTCACAGGTCTCCTTGTCATTGAGCCCTGCGGCGGGCTCATCCAGAATCAGCAGGGTCGGCTCCACGGCCATGGCCCGGGCCATTTCCACCCGGCGTTGCATGCCGTAGGAGAGGCTGCCGGTGGGGGTGGTGGCGTAGTCCTGGAGGTCGAAGAATTCCAGCTGCTCCTGGACCCTGAGCCAGTTCTCCTTCTCGTCCCTGCGGGAGCCAGGTGTCGGAAAAATGCCGTGCCACCAGCTCTGGCTGCTCTTGATATGGCGCCCGCTCATGATGTTCTCGGCCACGCTCATCTCGCTGAACAGACGGATGGTCTGGAAGGTTCTTACGATGCCGCGGTCGACGATCTGGTAGGGGGTCAGCCCCCGGATCTCTTCGCCGCGCCACTTCACCGAGCCCTCTTCGCTACGGTAGATGCCGGTGATGCAGTTGAAGGCGGTGGTCTTGCCGGCACCGTTGGGGCCGATGATGCCGTAGATCTGCCCTTCTTTGACGCTGAAGCTCAGGTCGTCCACAGCCACCAGCCCGCCGAATCTCTTGGTCACGCCGGTCAGAACGAGGTCATTACCCGCCATGGTTCGACTCCTTGATCAGAAATTTGGGAATGTTGCCGAATTTTGCCGGCCAGATTCCGCGGGGGCGCAGGATCATGGCGGCAATCATGGCGAAACCGAAGATGAAGTAGCGCCAGGTCGCCAGGGGACTGAAGACTTCCGGGAGCACGAACATGACGAACACGCCCAGGAATATCCCCGGCACCGAGGAGCCGCCTACGATGACGATGCTGAAGAAGAGCACCGACTGCATGAAGCCGAAGCCCTCGGGGCTCACCGCCGTGAACTGGGCGACGAAGACGGTACCGGCCAGCCCGGCGATCCCCGCACCCAGCCCGAAGGCGAAGATCTTGTAAAGCCGGGTATTGATGCCGATGCTCTCGGCCGCCAGCGGGTCCAGCCGCAGATAGTGCAGCGCACGCCCCGCCTTGCTGTGCTCCAGGTTACGCATGATCCAGAGGGTCAGCAGCATCACCGCGAAGGCGAAGTAGTAGACGGCGACCTGGTCGGTGAACTCGTGGCCGAAAAGGCTCAGGGAGTCCAGGCCGAAGATGCCGTTGGGCCCTCCGGTGACGCCGCCCAGGTTGTTCTGTACCGCCTGGACGAAGACGATGTTGAAGCCGATGGTGGTGACCAGCAGGTAATCGCCCCGAAGATGCATGATGGGGCCGGCCAGCAGGATGCCGAAGAGGGCCGGGATCAGAATCGCAACGGGGATGGTCGACAGCAGCGACCAGCCGTACTCATTGTTCAGGATCGCCGTGCAGTAGGCGCCCATGCCGAAGAACAGGGCCTGCCCCATGTTGAATATGCCGCATTTACCCAGCACGATGTCCTGGGAGAGGGCAACCACCGAGAAGACCAGAAAGCTGATGGCCACCTCCTGCCAGCGGGCATCTAACCCCAGAGGCAGAGCCGCCATAAAGACGATAAACAACGGATAGCCGAAAACGTTCAGATTCTTCATCAGACTTTCTCCGCAACCCGCTCACCGAGGATACCGGTAGGGCGTACTATCAGGATGATGATTAATAGGATGAAGGTGAAGGCGTCGGACCAGGTACTGGAGACGTACCCGGCGATAAAGGCGTTGAACAGCCCCAGCAGCATGCCGCCGAGCATGGCTCCGGGAATGTTTCCGATGCCCCCCAGAATCGCCGCCACGAAGGCAAAGAGTCCGTACTGCCAGCCCATATTAAAGGTGATGCCCCGGTAGTAGAGGCCGATAAAGAGCCCGCCTATGGCTCCCAGGGAGGAACCGATGATGAAGATGGTGGCGATGATGGTGTTGACGTTGATCCCCATCAAACGCGCCGCGTCCTGATCGATGGAGCTGGCACGGATGGCTGCCCCCATGCGGGTCTTTTCCACGAAGAAATACAGCGCCACCATGAGCACCAGCGAAAGGATCAGGATAATTACCTGAATCAGGCTCACCACCACCCCGCCGATCTCCCAGTAGACCTGGGGAACCAGCTCGGGGAAGATCCTCATCTGCGGGCCCCAGAGCAGCATGATGCCGTTCTGGATCACCAGGCTCGCCCCCAGGGCTGAAACCACGGCGGAGAGCCGCGGCGCCTCGCGTAAGGGGCGGTAGGCCACCCGCTCCAGGATCACCCCGACGCAGGCCATGGAGACGGCGGCCAGCAGGAATATCATGATGACCGAGAAGAGGGTCGCGGACTGTCCCATGACCTGGGTGTAGATGGTCAGCCCCACAAAGGCCGAGGCCGCCACCATGTCGCCGTGGGCAAAGTTGATCAGGCGCATGACGCCGTAGACCATGGTGTAGCCCAGGGCCACCAGCGCGTATATGCTGCCGATGGTCAGGCCGTTAATCAGCTGTTGAAAAAAGGTATCCATACCGACGTCTCCCGCCGTCCACATATCCGGGACGGCTTATCCAGTCTCGCTGCCTTCCAGGCGCCATTGCAGGAAGCAGAACTCAGTTTCCTACCCTCGCGCCCGATCGGCCAGGTGGGTAGAGAAAGGGGGCGGAAGTCCACCTTGCAGGCTCTTCCGCCCCCCTCTTTAAGTCAGCAAACGAGACCGCTTTACTGCTTGTGGGCGACCCTGTAACTGTCGTCTGCCTGAATCTCGAAGGTCATGTAGCTGCTGCCGATGCGGTTTCCGTCCTTGGCAAAGGCGATGGGACCGGTGATGCCGGGCATGGGCTCCATGGCCTGCAGGTACTCGACGGCCTTCTTGGTGTCGAAGCTCTTGTTCTGCTCCATGGCGTGGATGATGGCGCGCATACCGTCGGCGTTCATCAGGGTCCAGATGGAAGGGGGCAGCATGCCGAACTTCGTCTCGTAGGATTTCAGGAAGTCCTTGGCCACGTCGTAGGGGAGCATGCCGGGGGTCGGGACGTTAACGATATAGGCTCCCTGCGCGGCGCTGCCTGCCAGCTTGGCAAAATCGGGGTTGTCGTTGGCGTCACCGGCGATGAAGTCAGCCTTGATCCCCAGGGCTACCTGCTGAGCGCGAAGCTGGCCGCCGTCGGTGTAGTAACCGGCGAAGAAGATGGCATCGGGCTTCTTGGACTTGATCTGGGTGAGTATGGGGGTGAAGTTCTGGCTGTCGGCTTTGACCTTTTCGTAGGCGATCACGTTGCCCCCGGCCTTCTTGATAGCACTCACCGTGGCCTCGGCCAGTCCGGTGGCGTAGCTGGAGAAGTCGGAGATGACTACGATGCGCTGGTACTTCTTGGTGCCAATCATGTAGTCCGCGACATAGTCGGCCTCGGCGCTGTTGGGGAAGCTGTTACGCAGGAAGGTCCAGTAGCCCTTCTCGGTCAGGCTGTCGGCGGTGCCGTCGGAGGTCTGCAGCACGCCTGCCTTGAAGTAGGTTTTCTGGGCGGCTTCGGCGCAGGTGGAGGTGTAGGAGCCGATAACCATGGAGACGCCCTTGTTGACCAGGTCCTTGGCGCAGATGGCGGCCTTCATGGCGGTGCCTTCATCATCACAGGAAAACACTTCGATCTGGCGTCCCATGACGCCACCTTTGGCGTTGATCTGCTCGGCAAGCAGCTTCACCGAATTGTCGATGCCCTGGCCTTCGTTGGCATAGCTGCCGGTGATGGGGGCCTGGACGCCGATCTTGAGGGTTTCGGCGAAACTCTGGGTGGACAGTGCGCAGGTCGCCAGGGCAACGAGCAGTGGCAGAATGACTTTCTTCATCTTTGACCTCCATGTTTGGGTTGAGAAAACAATGTTTGGTGCAAAAGAATATCCTTGGAATGCGTTGTGGTCAATAGTAAACAGTTCGCTCAGGTTCGGTCTAACTTGCTGAATCTACAGGCTAATTGGCCGAATCCTGTGCTCCGTTTGGCTTTCTGTCCCCTGTGTTGGTTTAGAAAGCTGTTCTATAGCTGGGCCCGGGTGAAAAAAATCCCCTGCAGTGCCCGTAAAGTGGGTCACCGCAGGGACTTTTTATTATTTTACTCAGCCCTTGCCGCCGAGCAGCTGCTTGAGCGCGTGACGGGCGATGGAGGGATTCTCCTTGAGGCGCCTTTTGGAGTAGGGCAGCCAGGACTCGCCGTAGGGGACATAGACCCGCAGGCGATGCCCCTGCTCCAGGATGATGCGGCGCAGCTCCTCGTCCACGCCCAGCAGCATCTGGAACTCGTACTGCTCCGGGGCGAGGCTGGCGTCGTGGATAAGTTTCGTTGCCTCGAAGACCAGGCGACTGTCGTGGGTGGCGATGCCCACGTAGGCGCCCTGCTTAAGCAGGCGCTCCAGGCACCAGGTGAAGCTGCGGTTGACCACATCGGGCAGCTTCCAGGCGGCACTGCGGGGCTCGTCATAGATCCCCTTGCACAGCCGCACGTTCAGCGGCGCATCGGCCATACCATCGATGTCCTTCGGGGTGCGAAGCAGGTAGGCCTGAAGCACGATCCCCACATGACCTGGGAACTCCTCGCGCAGACGGCGGAAGAAATCGATGGTGTCGTCGGTGCATTCGATGTCTTCCATGTCGATGCGCACGAAGTTGTTCAGCTCTGCGGCCCGCTCCACGATTTCGCGGATGTTGGCAAAGGCCGCCTCCTTGTCCAGCAGCATTCCCATCTGGGTCGGCTTCAGCGAGAGGTTGGCGTCGAGACCTTCGCGTTCGATGGCTTCCAGGATATCAATGCACTGGTCCTTGAAGTAGGTCGCCTCGTCAAGCCGGGTGATGAACTCCCCCAGGATGTCGATGGTGGCCATGATGCTCTGCTTGTTCAACTCCCGGGCCACCCGGATCGCATCGGAGAGATGCTCGCCTGCGATATAGCTGCGGGCGAAGATTCCCACGATGGAGCCAGGGACATACATGATCGTCTTGGAGATGAGGGTATCGAACAGTGTCATGGGTAACCCCTATTCCTCGCCCATGAAGGGGTAATCAAGGCTCTCGGGCGCATCGAAGGTTTCTTTGATGGTGCGAGTGGAGACCCAGCGCAGCAGGTTCAGGTAGGAGCCGGCCTTGTCGTTGGTCCCCGAGGCCCGAGCGCCTCCGAAGGGCTGCTGCCCCACCACCGCGCCGGTGGGCTTGTCGTTGATGTAGAAGTTGCCAGCGGCGTTCTCCAGCTTTTTCATGGCCAGGCTGACGGCGCTGCGGTCGGTGGCGAAAATCGCGCCGGTCAGGGCGTACTCAGAGGTGGTATCGCAGAGCTCCAGCGCCTCTTCATACTGGCCGTCTTCGTAGACGTAGATGGTCATGACCGGGCCGAAGATCTCTTCTGCCATGGTACGGAAGCGGGGATTGCTGGTCAGGATGACCGTCGGTTCCACAAAGTAGCCCTTGCTGTCGTCGTAGCCTCCACCCAGGATGATCTCGGCGTCGGAGGCTTCCTTGGCGTAATCGATGTAGCCGGTGATGCGTTTGAAGGAGGCCTTGTCGATGACGGCGTTGAAGAAGTTGCGGAAGTCGGTGACCGGTCCCATCTGGATGCTTCCCACCTGTTCTTCAAGCAGCGGACGGGCTTGCTTCCAGAGGCTGGCGGGGATGTAGGCGCGAGAGGCGGCCGAGCACTTCTGCCCCTGGAACTCGAAGCCGCCGCGCACGATGCCGGTGACCAGCTTCTTCACGTTGGCGCTGGCATGGGCGACGATGAAGTCCTTCCCTCCGGTCTCTCCGACGATGCGGGGGTACGACTTGTAGTTGGCGATGTT
>JAAXQG010000018.1 GCA_012974445.1 Desulfuromonadales bacterium | reverse complement strand
AGGATCTGTAGATCCCTCGGACCCAGCCAGATGCCGCCGCAACCGGGACATTGATCCAGAGGCACTTCCCTGAAGCTCATGGCTTCGAGCTTGCGGCCGCATTTGGGGCAGCGGTTCCGGCAGAGATCAGGTGCCACTTCATCTTCCATGGCGGCCTTGAGTTGCTCAAGCTGCTGACGTTCCTTTTTCAGGAAATACTGGTTCTCCAGCGCCTTCTTTCGTTCTTCCCAGAGATCTGTCATCGCTCTACCTCCGC
The DNA here is from genome assembly GCA_012974445.1 of Desulfuromonadales bacterium. GTDB lineage: Bacteria > Desulfobacterota > Desulfuromonadia > Desulfuromonadales > JAAXQG01 > JAAXQG01. The sequence goes on along the minus strand of JAAXQG010000018.1, from coordinate 1,926 downwards.
GGATCTGGATTGAAATTCCAATGGAAGTTTAACGAGGAAGAACGCAGGTGCAAGAGGTGCGAGGCAGTTCTGATGTTCTGCCTTGTTACTTCAGAATCCTCCTCCGCATCAACCGGATGGCCAGCGGCAGCAGCAGTGCGACGGCCACCAGCAGATAGAGCAGGCTCAGCCAGAGCCCGGCGCCCCAGAGATGCAGGGCGCAGCCCCGTGCCAGGGCGGCCAGGTGGGTGAGGGGCAGGAGCTGGGCGAGCGACTGTGCCCAGTCGGGGAGGTTCTGCAGGGGGAAGAAGGTGCCGCTGAACAGGAACATGGGGGTGATCCCGAGGAAAATGGGCAGATTGAACATCTCGATGCCGGGCACCAGGGCCGTGCAGATCATGCCGATGGCTCCGAAGAGCAGGCCGCCCAGCAGCGCCAGGGGGATCAGCAGCAGGGTTCCGGGGTATTCCAGCAGTCCGAAGCAGGAGATGACGGCGGTCATCAGGGTGGCGGCGATCCCTGACTTGGTGGCGGCCCAGAGTATTTCACCCAGGATGATCTCTTCGAGATTCAGGGGGGTGGCGAGCAGTGCATCGAAGGTTTTCTGGTAGTACATGCGTACGAAACTGTTGTAGCTGTTCTCGAAAAAGGCGTTGTACATGATGGCCACGGCGATCAGGGCCGGGGCGATGAAGCGAGTGTAGGCGATTGTGCGGCCCTCGATCTGTAGCTCACCCACCATGGTCGCCAACCCCATGCCGAAGGCCAGGAGGTAGAGCATGGGCTCGATCAGGGGGGGCAGAAAGCTGATCTTCCATGTCTTGCGGTAGACGCCGAAGTTGCGCTGCCACATCAGCAGGCAACGGGTGCTGATGGCTCCAGGCTTCATTCGCGCAACTCCCTTCCGGTCAACTTGAGGAAGAGGTCTTCCAGGGTCGCGGGGCGAAGGGTGCAGCCTTCGCAGCGTACTTCTCGCGAGAGCTTGAGGAAAAGCTCGTCCCCGTCATCGAGGTGGACCAGCAAACGTCTGCCCAGATCTTCCACCCGGCAGCCTTCGCTACGCAGAAATTTTCGCACCTGTTCGTTGGGCGCGGCGATTTCCAACACCGAGCGGCCGACCTGCTCGCGCACCAGCTGCGAGGGGGCCCCCTCCACCAGGATCCGCCCCTGATCGATGATGAGCAGCCGGTCGCAGAGCCGGGCGGCTTCCTCCATGTAATGGGTGGTGAGCAGGATGCTCAGGCCCTGCGCCCTGAGTTCGGCGAGCTTGTCCCAGAGCAGTTGGCGACTCTGGGGGTCGAGGCCCGTGGTGGGTTCATCGAGGATTAGCAGGTCGGGTTGGTTGACCAGGGCACGGGCCAGCATCAGGCGACGCTTGAGCCCGCCGGAGAGGGTGAGGATGCGGGCTCCCGCTCGCCCCTCCAGGGCGAAGAAGTGCAGCAGTTCATCGGCCCGTCGCGCCGCCTCGGCTTTGGGGATGGAGAAGTAGCGTGCGAAGCCGATGAGGTTGTCCCGTACGCTGAGGTCGGGGTCGAGAGAGTCTTCCTGCTGGCAGAGGCCGATGCGCGCCTTGATTTCGCGTAGGCTCCTGTCGATATCGAGGCCGAAGACTTCGAGCACTCCGCCGTCCCGGGGCGTGTAGCCGTAGAGCATGCGGATGGCCGTGGTCTTGCCGGCACCGTTGGGGCCCAGCAAACCGAAACACTCCCCTCGTCGGACGGAAAATGAGATGCCATCCACCGCCTTGAGCGCCCCGAAGCCCTTGCGTAGCTTTTCCACCCGCAGGATGTCCATCGACAAAACTCCCTGAGCAATCCACTTCATTCAGAGCAAAGTTTACGTCCGGGGTGGGTCGCTGGCAAGGCGGGGTTGGCAACTGCCCTCAGGAATTTGCGTTTTCCAGCTCATATTTCCTGAGCTTGCGCCACAGGGTGGTCTTGTTGATTC
>JAAXQG010000300.1 GCA_012974445.1 Desulfuromonadales bacterium | reverse complement strand
CCCAGACCGTAGATGTCGTATTTCTTCATGTCGCTTCCTTTAGGTAGATTTAAAGTTGAGTCGGGTAAACTAGACAAACTTTTCTCACGCCCGTTCGTTTCACTCACTTGAGCCGCAGAGCAGGCAGAGAATTCTATGATGCCTTCCTCTGCGTTCTTTGCGCCTCTGCGAGAGACAGCTTTTACTGCAGATTTCGGGCCGAAGGGGGGCTAATGCAGCCCCTTCCCCGTGGTGGAGGCCACCAACTTCCCGTGCTTGACCCCCTTGGTGCCGATGAGCTCCGCTGCCAGACGTCGCACCTCGCCGGTACTACCCTTGATCACCACAACTTCGAGGCAGTGGTGGGAGTCGAGATGGACGTGCAGGGTCGAGATGATGGCATCGTGGTGAATATGTTGATGTTCCGTGAGCTTGTCGGCCAGATCGCGCTGGTGGTGATCGTAGACCAGGGTGACGGTACCCACGGTCTGCTCGTCGTCCCGGGCCCACTGGTCTTCAACCAGGGCGCCCCGAATCAGGTCGCGGATGGCTTCTGAGCGGTTCTGATGCCCCTGGGTCTCGATGAGCCGGTCGAATCGCTTGAGAAGCTGCTCGTCGATGGAAATGCCGAATCGGGTCAGGTCAGCCATGGATGGAGTCTCCGTTTGGTTGGATAAAAGGGGGTTTTTCTCTAACATGGCGTACAGGGTCCGGTCAAGGCGGGTTTACGCTCTGTTATCCACTGGTTATCGACAGGGAATTCACAACATCTTGTGTTGAAAATTAAAATTGAACACTTGATGTTGTATGTCGGGAGGCCGCTGTGATAATGTGTGCTCCTTAGAAATTGAGACGTGTCGAGAGGTGTTGAAATCATGCAATTTATTCGTAAACGCGACGGTAAGCTGGCACCGTTTGAAGTAAAAAAAATTACCGAGGCCATTCAGAAATCGGTTCAGGCTGTCGGTGGTAGTGACATGGCACAAGCTGAGGCTATTGCCGGTAAGGTTGTGGGGATACTCGAGGTTATTTACAAGGATGACCGGGTCCCCACCGTAGAGAACGTGCAGGATCTGGTGGAGAAGATCCTGATCGAAAGCGGTCACGCCAAGACTGCCAAGTCGTTCATTCTCTACCGCAAGCAACACGAAACCCTGCGCAGCACCAAAGAGTTCATGGAGGAGTCCATCTCCGCCATCGATTCCTATCTCTCCCAGGAGGACTGGCGGGTCAACGAGAACGCCAACATGGGATACTCGCTGCAGGGGCTTAATAACCAGATTGCTGCCAATATCACCAGCAACTACTGGCTCAGTAAAATTTATCCCAGTCCTGTTGCCGATGCCCATCGTGACGGGTCTTATCATATCCACGATCTGGGGATGCTCAGTGTCTACTGCTGCGGCTGGGACCTGAAAGATCTCCTGCTCAAGGGCTTTACCGGCGCTTTCGGCAAGGTGCAGAGCGCACCTCCCAAGCATTTCCGCACGGCCCTGGGGCAGGCGGTGAACTTCTTCTACACTCTTCAGGGCGAGGCTGCCGGAGCTCAGGCTTTCGCCAACTTCGATACCCTGCTGGCCCCCTTTATCAGCTACGACAAGCTCAGTTACGCCGAAGTGAAGCAGGCGATGCAGGAGTTTATCTTCGGTATGAACGTACCGACCCGCGTCGGTTTCCAGACCCCCTTCACCAATATCACCCTCGATATGGTGGTGCCGCGCAACATGGCAAGCGAGGCCGCGGTGATTGGCGGGAAGCTCATGGACGCCACCTACGGCGAGTTCCAGGCGGAGATGAATCTCTTCAATCGGGCCTTTTGCGAGGTGATGATGGAGGGAGATTCGGCCGGCCGCATCTTCTCCTTCCCCATTCCCACCTACAACATTACCCGTGAGTTTGACTGGGAAGATGAGCGCTTCGAGCCCATCTGGGAGATGACGGCCAAGTTCGGTATTCCCTATTTCAGCAATTTCATCAACTCTGACATGGATCCCGAAGACGCCCGCAGCATGTGCTGCCGCCTGCGCCTGGACAACCGGGAGCTGCATCGTCGTGGAGGCGGCCTCTTCGGCTCCAATCCCCTGACCGGATCCATCGGCGTAGTCACCATCAACCTGCCCCGGGCAGCCTATGAGGCGGACAATAAGGCGGCCTTCTGGTCCCGTATCTCCGAGCTGATGCTGCTGGCCTACCAGTCGCTGGAGATCAAGCGCAAGCAGCTCGAGCGCCTCACCGAAGAGGGCCTCTACCCCTACAGCCGTTTCTACCTCTCGGGCATCTACGAGCGCAGCGGCCGATTCTGGGATAATCATTTCTCCACCATCGGGCTCATCGGCATGAACGAGGCCTGCCTGAACCTCCTAGGCCAGGGGATCGACAGCCCCGAGGGCAAGTCTCTGGCTCAGGAGACGCTCGAATTCATGCGTAAGCAGATGGAGGCCTTCCAGGAGCAGTCGGGACATCTCTATAATCTGGAAGCCACCCCAGCCGAGGGCACCAGCTTTCGCCTGGCCCGGATGGATCGCAAGCGTTACCCCGAGATTATTTCCGCAGGCACCGACGAGCCCTATTACACCAACTCAACCCATCTGCCGGTGGGTTCTACCGAAGATATCTTTGAGGCGCTCAGCCACCAGGACGATCTGCAGATCCTCTATACCGGGGGGACGGTTTTCCATGGCTTTCTCGGAGAGCGTCTTGAGGACTGGCGAAGCGCTCGGCTCATCGTGCGTCGGGTGGCCGAAAGCTTCCGCCTGCCCTACTTCACCTTGAGCCCGACTTTTACCATCTGCCCGGTTCACGGTTATGTGCCGGGAGAGCATTTCGCCTGCCCGCATCATCATGACGAGGCCGCGGCCTGATTTTTTTCTGATTGGCAGCCACTTTCTGCGAGTTAGTGGTGCTGATCACCATGTCAAGCAGCCTGAGGGAACTTCAAAGGCGTTATTGACAGAGATAAAGGGGATGGGCGAGATGTGAGGTCAAAGGCAACCGGCCTGATTTTTGACTGAAATATCCCCTTCATTCCCTTCATCCCTGTGAAAAGCTTTTCGCTTGAAGCGTCTTTCAGGATTTGCGGTACCGAGCGCCGGCCGAAGGTTCGTGCCGGCCAGAATTTTCAAAGACCTCTATTTCGAACAGGAGAATATCCATGGCCACCAAATGCGATGCTAAAACCGAAGTTTACTCCCGCGTCTGCGGTTTTTTCCGCCCCGTTCAGCAGTGGAATCGCGGCAAGAAAGAAGAATTCAAGGATCGTCGCGAATACAACTGTGCCGAGCAGAAGTCGGCCCAGTAAATCGTGACGGTCAAAGGCTTTCAGGGAACCAGCCTGCTCGATTTTCCGGGCAGGCTGGCTTCGCTCATTTTTTTCGGCGGCTGCAATCTGCGTTGCGCCTACTGCCATAACCCTTCTCTTCTGGAGAATCCCTCACAGCTGCCTGACTATCCTCTTGAGGTTGTTTTCGATGAGTTGGAGCGCCGCAGGGGGTTTGTGGATGGTGTGGTTGTCTCGGGGGGGGAACCGACCCTTTCTCCCGAGTTGCTCCCGCTGCTTCGCCGTATCAAGGCTCTGGGCCTTGCTGTCAAGCTCGACAGCAACGGCCTGCGTCCCGATGTACTGCGCAGCTGTCGGGATGAAGCTCTGGTGGACTACCTGGCGCTGGATCTTAAAACCGATCCTGCCAGATATGCCGAGCTGGGTGGCTGCGGGGATGCATCGGAGCTGCTGCGTCAAAGTCTTTCGCTCATCGGCGAAAATCTCCTGGATGGGGAAATTCGCACAACCTGCGTACCGGGCTTGGTGGAGTCGGCCGATATTCAGGCCATGGGGGCGTTTCTTTGCAGGGATCAGGACTGGGTGCTGCAGGGTTTTGTCCCCCGGTATGCGATGGAGGCGGGGATGCAGGATCTGGAGCCTCATTCGAAAGAGCGAATGGAGCAGTTTCGCGAGATGGCATCTGTGCATGTGCGCACTGTGAAGCTGCGGGGACTCTGAGTTTTTATCTTATAAAAAGTAAAAGGGCCGGGCATTTTGCCCGGCCCTTTTTGTTGTGTATTGCTGCGCTCGGTCAGAAACTGGCCCAGAGAAAAAAACTGTAGCCCAGGGTCGTAACTGCCCCGCCCGCCAGAAGGTACAGAAAGTATTCGACAATATTGTGTTCTCTGCGGCCTCTGGTGCGGCTTTTTCTCTCTGGCATGCTGGGTTCCTCTGGCTGTCGATGGTTTTGCTGTCCCTGGAATGATTAAAATAAGGAGCAAAGAGGATGCCAGATAAATCCAGATAGTAAAGAGATGTTAACTTTTCTTGTAAGTTTGCCGCATTTTATTAGTTCAGAAATCGAGTTTGTGGCAGAAGAGGCAGCGGAATTTGCCCGGGTGCTCTTCGGGGAAGGGGACCTGGTCTGCGTTGTGGCACTCCTGACAGAACTTCTCTGCTGATTTGCGCCCCTTTTTCATCCCTTCGGCCTGGACGATATCGTAAAATTTCTGGTGGTCGGCGTTTTTGGGCATGTGGTGGGTGGTTTCGGGGGGAGCAAGCCAGAGCACGAGCAGGACGCTGAGGCCGATGGCGATGACGATGAAATCACGTTTTTTCATTGTTTCCTCTAAGTCGTTAGGAAGTTTCAGGGCAATAAGGGGCTTTCAGGGCAGGGGGCTGATCTGCATTTCAGTCATCCGACCTGATGAACAGCAGGTACATGATCAGGCAGATAAAGGCTACGCCGATGCCCAGCATAAGAAACAGATTGTTGACGGCCAGCCCCTCGAGTTCAAAACGGTCGATCAGGTCGAAGTGGGCCACAGCAGAAAGGGTTGTGAGGCCAAGCAGGGTCAGAAGAAGCAGGTCCCAGCGCATCAATAATGCGATCAGGGAGAGCACCCCTGCGCTGAAGAGAAACCAGGGGTGCTGGACGAGCTCCCAGAAGTTCCACTGCTGAAGTCGGACAAGTAGTTCATGGGTGGTAAATGAATTCAGAAAGTCAGTAAGTCGTGACCAGTCCATATCAGTTGAGTATTCCCCTCCGAAAAACCAGTTGAGACGCAGGTATATATGCCCTCTGGCGCCCTGCAAAGATACCAGCTCCGCCCTGAAATGTGAAGGTCTAAGGGAGTTTCTTGACTTTTGACCGGTGGACTTCAATAATGCCCGCTCGTTTGGCTGGAGACATCATCATTGCTGGAAAGGGCGTCGGTTGGAAGCGGATTATCCCATCGGAATATTTGATTCAGGCCTCGGAGGATTGACGGTTCTCAAGGAACTTGAGGCAAGACTCCCTGCTGAGCGCCTGATTTATCTGGGAGATACGGCCCGCGTCCCTTATGGCACCAAGAGCCCCGAGACGGTGTGCCGTTATGCGGTGGAGGCATCGGCTTTTCTGGCCAATGCCGGTGTCAAGATGATCGTTGTGGCCTGCAACACGGCTTCGGCGGTGGCGCTGGAAACTCTGCGTGAGCGTTTTCCCCTTCCCGTTGTGGGTGTTCTGGAGCCGGGCAGTCGTTTTGCCGTTGAGCGCAGCCGCAGCGGTCGAATCGGAGTGATTGGCACCGAGGGGACGGTGCGCAGCGACGCCTACAGCCGCACTATCCGTTCGTTGATGCCCGAGGCGTATGTGGTCTCAGCGGCCTGTCCCCTTTTTGTTCCCCTGGCCGAAGAAGGTTGGGCCAATCATCCGGTGGCTCATTTGGCTGCGGCCGACTACCTGCGCCCCCTCCAGAGCGAAGAGATCGACACCCTGGTGCTGGGCTGTACTCACTACCCGCTGCTTAAGGATACTCTGGGTGCTGTGCTGGGCCCGGATGTCGTCCTGGTCGATTCAGCGCAGGCCACGGCATCTATAGTGGCGGAGCTGCTTGAAGGCAGGGGGCTGCTTCGTACTGGTGAACCCTGCGAACCCCGATTTTTTGTGACCGATATTCCCACTCGATTTCAACGGGTGGGGAGCGATTTTCTCGGCCGCCCATTGGGTGAGATTCGCCAGGTCGATCTCGATACCCTTTACGGTTGATGGAGCTGATGTGAAAAGATTCTGGATCTTTCTACTGCTTTTTCTCCTCGCCGGTGCAGTCGTTGTTCTGGTTGCCTATCAGCTGGCGATGCGGCAGCAGGAGGCCCGCATGCCGCAGCTCCCGGCGCCTGCGCCCTCCTTTGTCGCTCAGACGCGCGAAGCCATGCTCTATTTTTCCGATCCCGAAGGCAGCTATCTGGTTGCTGAAACCCGGATGCTGCCCGCCTGCGATGGCGAGCTGCCCTGTCTGCTGCAGACGGTAGAGGCAGCGCTTCAGGGCTCGGAGACCGGAATGGTTAATATCTACCCCCGCAATACCCGTCTGCTCGGCGCTGAATTTCGCGACGGGGAGGTCGTTCTTGACTTTGACCGCAGTTTTCTAACGTATCACCCCGGTGGGACTCTGCCCGAGTTGCTGACTGTTTACGGCCTGGCCAATACGGTGGCGGTGAATTTCCCCTATGTGAGACAGATTCGCATCCTGATAGAAGGGGCGGCAATCCCCTCGATCAGGGGCCACCTAGATCTGAGGGGGCCGGTCAGTGCCGATTTTCAATATACCCGTCCCCCCGAAAAGATGACGAACCCGCAGGCTCCGCAAGGGGGCGCAGGAGGAGAATAGAATGAAGGCTTCAATGAAGGATTTCCGCAAAGCCATTACTGAACGAATTCTGGTGCTCGACGGCGCCATGGGCACTCTTCTGCAGGAACGGGGGCTGGCTCCCGGCGGCTGTCCTGAGGAGATGAACTTAAGCGCTCCAGAGGTCGTGGAGAGTATCCATCGCGATTACGCTCTTGCAGGCGCCGATATTCTGGTGGCCAACAGTTTCGGGGGCTCGCGAAGTAAGCTGGCTCATTACGGGCTGGAAGGGCGGGTTTTTGAAATCAACATGAAGGCCGTGGAGATTGCCCGTGCCGCCGCAGGGGCTGACTGTTTCGTCGCTGGCTCCATCGGTCCCACTGGGCGTTTCGCCATGCCCGTGGGGGATGCGGATTTCGATGAACTGGTGGATATCTTCGGCGAGCAGGTCCGGGCCTTTGCCGAGGCAGGGGCCGACCTCCTCAGCCTGGAGACCTTTCTCGATATCCGTGAACTCAAGGCCGCTGTGGTGGCCAGCCGCCAGTTTTCCGATCTGCCTGTTATGGCCATGATGACCTTCGATGACGGAGGGCGTTCGGTGCTGGGGACCCCTCCCGAAGCCGCCGCCGTTACCCTGGATGGAATCGGAGTAGATGTTATCGGCTCCAACTGCGGGCTGGGGGTCGATGGAATCTTCGAGGTGTTGCAGAAAATGCGCTCGGTAACCAGTCTGCCGCTGATCTGTCAGGCCAACGCGGGATTGCCCGTGCTGGTGGACGGTGAGACGGTCTTTCCCGGTACGCCCGAGGAAATGACGGCCTACCATGAGCGTCTCTGTGATCTCGGAGTGCGGGTGATCGGTGGCTGTTGCGGCACGACTCCCTCGCATATTTCGGCCATCGCCAAGGCACTGGGGAGCTTCCCCGGCACCTGGAGCGCTCCGCCCCGCAAGGGTTGGCTCTCCAGTCGCAGCGCCGTGGTTGCGCTGGGCGGCGGGGCCCCCTGTGCCATCATCGGGGAGCGGATCAACCCCACCGGCAAAAAGGGGTACAGCGAAGAGCTGCGTCAGGGCAAGACCCGCTATATTCGCGCTGAGGCCATGGAGCAGATCCAGGCCGGAGCCAGTCTGCTGGACGTAAACTGCGGCGCTCCGGGCGTGGATGAGCCCGTGGCGCTGGAGTCGGCGGTTTACGCCGTCTCCGGAGTCGCTTCCGCCCCTCTGGTTCTTGATTCGAGCGACCCCGTAGCGCTGGAGCGGGGACTCAAGGCCGCCGACGGAAAGGTTCTGATCAACTCGGTCTCCGGTGAGCCCAAAAGTCTGGAGATGGTTCTTCCTCTGGCTAAAAAATACGGCGCGGCCATCATCGGTCTGGCCCTGGACGGCACGGGGATTCCCGAGACGGCCGAGGGGCGACTTGCCGTGGCCCGCTCCATCGTCGATGCGGCGCTCTCCATCGGTATCGCCCGGGAAGATATCCTCATCGACTGCCTGACCCTCACCGTTTCGGCCGAGCAGGAAAGGGCCATGGAGACTCTCAGGGCCCTTCGTCAGGTGAAGGCCGAGCTGGGAGTCGGTACGGTGCTGGGCGTGAGCAATATCTCCTTCGGGCTGCCTCAGCGCCCTGTGCTCTCGTCCACCTTCTTCGCCATGGCGCTTGAGGCGGGGCTCGATGCGGCTATCATCAACCCCAAGGATGAACGGATGATGGATGCTTTTCGAAGCGCCATGGTGCTGCTGAACAAGGATGTACGGGCTGAGAACTACATCGCCCATTACGCCGATTTCAGTGCGGTTGAGAGTTCCCGTCCGGTCAAGGTCCCCGAGTCCGCCGCCATTCGCGATCGCCTTGCGGCCGCCATCATCGAGGGGGACAAGGACGGTATCGTTTCCATGGTGGACCAGGCTTCGGCTGAAGGGCTCACCCCCATGCAGGTCAGCAATGAGGGGCTGCTGCCCGGCCTCGAAGAGATCGGGCGCCGTTTCGGGGCTAATCAGATTTTTCTTCCCCAGGTGATGCTCTCTGCGGAGACCATGCACGCAGCCTTTGCCCGCCTTAAGGAATCCTTCGGCGACGATATGGGGCCCAGTCTCGGCAAGATCCTCATGGCCACCGTGGAAGGGGATATTCACGATATCGGCAAGAACATTGTGTGCACCCTGCTGGAGAACCATGGTTTCGAAGTCATTGACCTGGGCAAGAACGTGCCTGCGGCCCGCATCGTCGCCGCGGCTCGAGAGCATCGGGTGGACGCCGTGGGGCTCAGCGCCCTGATGACCACGACCCTGGCGCAGATGAGCCATGCTATTGAGGAACTCAAGGCGGCCGGCGTCAAGGTTTTCACCATGGTGGGCGGAGCGGTGGTTACCCCCGAGTACGCCGAGACCATAGGCGCGGATATCTATGCCAGGGACGCCCTCGAGGCCGTGGCCAAGGTCAAGGCCATTCTCGGCGTCGCGAAGCCGTAGTGCAGGCAGGGAAGTCGCTTGCGCCATTTAGGGGCATGTGCTATGAATTTGGAGGTTTTTCTCTGAAACTTTGAGGGTTTTCATGCTTCCAGGCTATAACCACAACATCCGCTATCAATCCGAGGTTTTTCACGTTCAGACCGAGGACGGAGGCAGTGGGAACCCTTTTGTTACGACCCTGCTGTATCGGGGAGGAGCCATTGTCTCATCCCTCAAATCCCCTCATCCGGACTCTGCTTCCGCAGAGGATTTCCCGGGGGTGCTCGCCGAGTTCATGAAAGAGCAGCACAAGGGGATGTTGCGGCGGCTCACCGCCGGAGAATACGATGCCGAGTTGGTTCGTCGCGGCATCCTGGCTGAGCCTACTGCCGCCCCTGATGACGCCGGGGGGGATGATCTTGAAGAACTTGTCCTCGCCTACCTCAAGGGTGAGCTTCTCCCATAAATAAAAGATTGTGCCGCAGACTGACTGCGGAGCTTTGATTGAGAAAGGAAAACCCCTCCACATGCTGAACAAGGAGACTGTTGTCGAGCTGGATTCCGCCGCAAGGCACCTGCGCGTCGAAATCCTCAAGATGCTCAATATCTCCCAGTCGGGGCACACGGGGGGGAGCCTCTCCTCTGTGGAAGTGCTGACTTCCCTTTATTTCCACAAGATGCGCCATGATCCCAGTAATCCCGCATGGGGAGATCGCGATCGTTTCGTACTCTCCAAGGGGCATGCGGCTCCGGCTCTCTATGCCTGTCTGGCTCAGGCGGGGTATTTCCCCGCTGAAGATCTCAAGACATTGCGACGCCTGGGCAGCCACCTGCAGGGGCATCCCGATATGAACAAGACCCCGGGTGTCGATGTCTGTACCGGTTCTCTGGGGCAGGGGCTCTCGTTGGCCAACGGCCTTGCTCTGGCCGCCCGCATGGCCGGCAAGTCCAACCGCGTCTATGCGCTCATGGGTGACGGAGAGGTTCAGGAAGGGCAGATCTGGGAGGCAGCCATGGCCGCTTCTCATCATAAGATCGACAACCTTTGCGCCATCGTGGACTGTAACGGTCTGCAGATCGACGGTGAGGTGAAGAAGGTGATGAACATCGACCCGCTGGGGCCCAAGTTTCTCGCCTTCGGCTGGCATGTGCTGGAGGTGGATGGTCACGACATTCAGTCCATCTGCCGCGCTCTGGATGAGGCGGAGACCGTCAAGGGGCAGCCCACCATGATTCTGGCCCGCACCGTAAAAGGCAAGGGAGTTCCCTTCTTCGAGCACAAGGCCAGCTACCATGGCGTGCCCCCCAGTGACGATGAACTCTCTCGCGCCCTGGAGCACCTGGGACACGCCTGAGCCATTGCTGAATCAGACCCGCAGAACTAATTGATGTGAGGTAATACCGTGAGCGAAATGATCGCGACCCGAGATGCATATGGAAAGGCCCTGGTCACCCTGGGGCAGAACAATAAACGCATTGCCGTTCTGGATGCCGACCTGTCCGGCTCCACCAAGACGGCTCTGTTCGCCAAGGAATTTCCTGAGCGCTTTTTCAGCGCCGGAATTGCCGAAGCCAATATGGTCGGCATGGCTGCAGGGCTGGCTGCAGGGGGGATGATCCCTTTCGCGTCCACTTTTGCGGTGTTCGCTGCCGGTCGGGCTTTTGAGCAGATCCGCCAGTCGGTGGCCTATCCCCGTCTCAACGTGAAGATCGTCGCCACCCACAGTGGCATCACCGTCGGCGAAGACGGCGGTTCCCATCAGGCCATCGAAGATATCGCCATAATGAGGGCCCTGCCCAACATGACGGTACTCTGCCCTGCTGACGGCCCCGAGACCACCGCCGCCATCCAGGCTGCTGCCGAATTCGACGGTCCGGTCTATGT
>JAAXQG010000295.1 GCA_012974445.1 Desulfuromonadales bacterium | reverse complement strand
CGCAAAACCGGTGAATTACGGATATTTCATCGACCGGCGAGGCTGGTGATCAGATCTACTTCGCCCTGTCGGCCGAGGGTCTGCATCGCCTCGATGGCCCCCTCGGCATGCTCTTTGGCCTCTCCGATGAGATAGGCGAACATAAAGGAGGCCAGTTCAGCCTGGGCTGAGGCCCGTCTTTCTTCCTCGCTTCTCTTTTTGCCGGCCTTGAGCCAGAGGGTTGTGGCGCGCTGCTGGTGGCTGCTGATGGCAGAGCTGATGAGGTTGATGTACTGATCCAGCGACGGGGGCTTACTGGATTTAAAGGCGGGCAGGATGTTTTCGGGACAATCGTCCTGAATAAGTTCGGCGAGACGTAAAAGTTTATTTTTCACCATAACCTCGGGTAGTCGTTAATTCGGGATTCAATGAGCCTTGCCTCTGGCAGGCAGCACTCAACAGGACACCAGGTTCGCCGTCTCTGAGCGCAGGTCAAAAACGACTTTGGCCTTTTTGTCCCTGAGTTGCCGCAGAACCTGCTCCACCTTGTCCTCCAGAGAGCAACCGGTTTCCGTCCAGTCCGCCCCGTCGCGGGAGACGAATTCCTGAATCAGCCTTTGCAGCGTCTCCGGAGCGATCTGGGTGTAGGGGACTTCCACGCCTTCTTCCTGCTGGTCTTCATTCTTTTTCTGAGTCAAGTTGCACCTCCCGATGGCGTGCTGATGCTAAAAAACGCTGAGAGCAAAAGAGACTGCTCTTGTATCATGTTCGGGGCGCATATGTCCCGCCGGGGTGCTGTTTTGACTTGGGAGGGGATTCTTATCTGATTTTACTTTCTTCGGCAGGCTTGAGCGCAATTGACAGCCCGGAACCAAACGACTAATGTGCAGGGTAAATCCTTGTCGGGTCGTCTTTTTTTCGAACCGGAAGGGCTCTCTTTCCCCCCTCCGCGCCCGGTGCTGCCGGTTCGCTTTTTACAAGGATTCTTTCTCCATGTCATTTGATTCTCTTGGCCTGCTGCCCGAACTGCTGAGCGCCATTTCCTCTAAGGGCTATACCGAACCAACCCCCATCCAGATCCAGGCGATTCCTGTTGTTTTTGAGGGGGTCGATCTGCTTGCGGGCGCCCAGACCGGTACGGGCAAGACGGCGGCCTTCGGCCTGCCCATCGTGCAGATGCTGAGTAAAAATCCTCCCCGAAATAAACGCAGAGCCCCCCGTGCGCTGGTTCTGGTGCCGACCCGGGAGCTTGCGGCCCAGGTGAGTGACCAGATGAAGGATTATGGCCGCCGCCTCTCGCTGCGCGCCACCATGATCTACGGCGGGGTGAACATTCAGGCGCAGATCGAGCGGCTGGAGCGCGGCGTCGATATAGTTGTTGCTACACCGGGTCGCCTGCTCGACCATGCGCAGCGCGGCACCATCGATCTCTCCCGCATCGAGTTTCTTGTGCTGGACGAGGCCGACCGCATGCTCGACCTGGGTTTTATCGACGACATCCTTAAGGTTGCCGAGTATCTCCCCCCCAAGCGCCAGACCCTGCTCTTTTCGGCGACCTATTCGCGCAACATCAAGAAGCTGGCCGACGAGCTGCTCGATTCGCCCCGGCGCATCGAGGTGGCGCGGCGCAATATAGCCGCCGACGCGGTGACCCAGGTGTCTTATCCCGTGGAAAAAAGCCGCAAGCGCGAGATGCTCTCGCATCTGATCCGCAAGGGGGAGTGGAACCAGGTGCTGGTTTTCACCCGCACCCGATACGGCGCGGACAAGCTTACCGACGAGCTGCTCTTCGACGGGATTGCGGCCGCCGCCCTTCACAGCAACAAGAGCCAGTCGGTCCGGACCCGGACTCTGGCGCAGTTCAAGGCAGGGGAGCTGCGGGTGCTTGTGGCCACCGACGTGGCGGCCCGAGGCCTCGATATCCAGAGCCTGCCTCATGTGGTGAATTACGAGCTTCCCCAGGTGCCGGAGGACTATGTCCACCGCATCGGTCGCACCGGCCGGGCCGGGGAGAACGGGGTGGCCCTGTCGCTGGTCAGTCCGGCGGAGAAGCCGCAGCTGCTGGCCATCGAGGCGCTGCTCAAGGGCAAGATCCCGCAGGAGACCATTGAGGAATTTCCCGCAATCGCTGTCAAGCGGGGATCCATTGTGAAGCCCCGCAGGAAGACCAGCACCCCCACGCCGAAGAAGGCCGAAGGGGCAGAAACCGGTATCCAAAAAGTCCAGAAAGCCGGGGGGGAAGAAGACTGCGGATGCGCGTCCCGCAGCTGCACCCAAGCCCGGGCGCCGGGGGGGCAAGGCTTAGGCTTTCAGTTGTGGATCGCCCTTGGGGGCACGCCCCCGAGACTTTAAATCTTTGAAGCTTGCCGGGATTTCGCCCCGGCGGGCGACTTACCTTTCTTGACGGCCAAGAAAGGTAAGCGAAAGAAGGCCGCCCGGACAACCCCGCCCTTCGGGTGCCTTCCGGGGGCAGAACCGACCACGGCGCCCTCCTGAACTCGGCTAAAGCCTCAGACACCGGAGGTCGAACACCCCGTGCTCGATTCCGCCCCCTCCAGCGGGGTTATCGACGGGAGAGAGTGTTCGTTGGCTGTTGATTCCCATTTTGTTCTGCCGAAGCGGAGCTGCGGCGACGGGATCGAGGTCGTTCAACTGTCTGAGGCGTCAGCCGAGTTTTGAACTGCCCCCAGCGGCGTGGCGTAGCGCAGGGCACCCGTGCTCGCGGGCAGAACGAAGGGTGTGTTTCTTTGCTTACTTTCTTTTGCACAAGCAAAGAAAGTAAGGCGCCTCAAGGGGCGTAACCCTTGGGTTTTATTTGGTAAACTCCGAATCTTCCGAGTCAGAACCCAATCCCTCATGCATGAACTTATACTGCTCACCGATGCAAGCGTAAATACCCAGACGGGAGTCGGCTATGGAGCCTGCCTCCTCGTTTCCGAACCCGGACTTTCTCTGGAGCTGCTGCGTACGCAGGTGAAGCTGAAGCGTTTCGAGGGGACCTCTTCAACGAAACTGGAGCTGCAGACCCTGTTGTGGGCGCTGGGAGAGATTCAGCCGGCGGGGCGCAAGCTCATCGTCTATACGGACTCTCAGAATATCATCGGTCTGCCGGGCAGGCGGGAGCGGCTGGAACAGGGTAATTATCGATCCCAAAAAAATAAGCCCCTCAACAATGAAGGGCTGTATCGGGAGTTTTACCGGTGCATCGATGGGCTGGATATTGAGCTGGTGAAAGTGCGCGGCCACCAGAGGTCGGAGCAAAAAAACGATATGGACAGGCTCTTCACCCTCGTGGATCGAGCCTCAAGAAATGCCTCAAGAGAATATGCCCGTTGCATCCCCGCATAGTCCGACAGACTCCTAGGCCTGACTCGCGACCCCCTGTACCCTGCCCACCTGACCATCTTCGAGCCTGACCTTGATGCCCCTGGAGTGAAAGGGGGCCTTGGTCAAGAGGGCCTTGACGATTCCTGTGGTGAGTTTGCCTGAGCGTTGGTCCTGCTTGAGAATGATGGCCACCGCCATACCGGCTGTGATCTCGGCTCTAAGTCTGTCGGACTATGCGGGCTGAAGCGAAAATTTGGATCTTTGAGGGCAGCTTTTAGCTCGTTTGAAGGCTCATAGCCGTCGCTATGGACCGAAAAAGAGCTGAATGATGAACCAAAGAGCCAGATTTGCAGCCAGCTCATGGATAGTCCGACAGGCTCCTAGAGAAGGAAATAAAGCAGCGGCAGGGTGGCGAAGGCCAGGGGGATGCCCAGGCTCACCAGCGCAGCGGCCAGCTCCGGGGCCATTCCTGCGGCCATGGCCATGGCGCCTGCGGTGACCATGGGAGGCATGCCCGCCTCGAAAATAGCGACATTCGCCGCCAGATCATTTTGCCCCAGCAAGCGGCAGGCACCCAGGGCCACCAGCGGTCCGACCACGAGTTTAACGGCCAGGCCGAAACCCAGGGGGCGCAGCACGGCGGGACTGAGCCGGATGCGCAGCTGAAAGCCGATGGCCGTCATCACCAGGGGGGTGAGCATCCCCCCCAGGGTGCGAAGCCCCTCCACCACCGCATCGGGATAGCTCCAGTTGCGAAGCAGCAGACCGGCTACCAGCGCCAGGGTCGGGGGGAAGAGCAGGGCCCTTCTTGCCACCTCGGCGAGGTTCAGTTTCCCCTCCCGGCCGTACATGGCCAGAATCACCGACCCGTAGAGGGAAAAAATGAGCATGGTGCCGATCTGGTCGTAGATGATCAGGTAGGGCAGCCCCGCCTCGCCGAAGAAGGCGTTGACCATGGGCACCCCCATGAAGGAGGTGTTGCCGATGGGCGCCACCAGCAGCAGCACTCCGGTGACCTCCCGCGACCAGCCAAAGAGCCTGGCACCCAGCAGCACCAGGGCCGCCGAGAGGATGAGCATGGCCCAGGGGAGGATGGCCGGCACTATCATGTCGCCGGTAAACTGCAGCTGCGGCACCTTGAGCAGAATCACCGCAGGCAGGGCTACATAGAGGGCGAACATGTTCAGTACCTGGGAGGTCTGCGCCGGGAAGGCCTCGATCCTGCGAAAGAGGATACCGAGCCCGACGAACACCCCGATCAGGATGAAGTTTTCCATCTGATTTCAACCCCTCCGGAAATAGTGCAATCAAGAACCTCAGCAAAATACCCTGTCAGCCCCCGGTCTCACCAGAACTATCTGAAATCTCTGCTATTAAAATATTTCTGACTCTGCAGCAGCCTTGTGCTTTCAGGGGGTGCGCAGGTCAGAGCGGGGCAGGAATCGGTCCAGGCAGGTGGGGAGGCGGTGGGTGCAGCTCGGGGCTGTGCGCCAGTCTCAGATAGGATTCGTATCCCAGGGTCATCCCCAGCATGTCCGCGACCCCACCCATGGTCAGGTTGAGCCTCCGGTAGCTGCTGTTGAGAGATTTCAGCAGCGGCAGGGGGTCCTCTCCGCGCATCAGGCACGTCTCGATTTTGCGCCCGTCGCTGCGCAGGCGCGCAAGGCCGGGAGGGCCGCAGCGGTGTAGCGCGGTGGTGTCCTCAAGGGTTTGCATCAGGCGGGCCATGACGAGAAAAAGGGCCGGGCGCTGCTCGCCGAAGACCTTCAGCCCCTGGCGGTAGCCGGGCAGGGCCAGGGTGAAGAGGGAGGGCAGGCCGCATCTAGCCTCCCCGATGATCCCGGAGACGCCGTGGGCTCTGCGGGCGCGGCCGCCGTGGGTAGGCTCCAGATCCCTGCTGTTGAAGAGCGTTCGGGCAAGCTGGCCGACGGACGCCTGCAGCAGGCGGGGCAAATCGCTGTCGATGCGGGCCCGGGCGCTGAGCAGCAGCCCCCCGATAAAGATCGCCCCCTTGTGGGTGTTGGTCCCCAGTTCGGCGTACATGCGATCTTCAGTCGCCCGGCCAAGCGCCACCAGCTGCTTCTGGTCGGCTCCGGCCACAAGGGCCCGGGCCGTCTGCTCATAGTACCGTCCCACCAGGTCGACGGAGCGGCTCATCAGGCTGAAGCTGAGATCGGGATGGGAGCCGCTGTCGTAGCGGTCTACCAGCCCCGGCTTGGGGCTCAGCAGCAGCTCCTGCCTCAGCCCCTCCTTGAGCGCGGAGGCAAGGCCCTCAAGGGCGAAACGGAGCGAGGAGCTCATGTACCCTCCGTTGCAGCTGCGAGGCGTTGTGGTGCCCGAGGCGCATACACTGCCGCGCTGGCTCCGGGCAAAGCAGGCAGGGGCGCTGGGGGAGCCCGAGGCTGGATCGGTCGAGAGGGGCTCCGCCGGGGCCATAGACGTCGATATCGAGGAGGCGCGCGGCGGGAAGGGCAGTCTCAACGCTCAGGGCGACCTCCTTCAGGGCGCCAGGGTCGGCTTCAGCCCTTGCGAGAGCCCAGGGACCGAGGGCGTCCCTGCCCCTTTCCAGCTGCACCAGGGCGGGCAGCAGGGCGTGCAGCCGTGCGCGCCCCCAATCGAGGAGGGCGCAGGATCCCGGGGGGCTCTTCTGGGGTCCGGGGATGTTGAGGGAGATAAATATGGTGCCACACCCGGCGCAGCTCTGCCTCTGAAGGGTCTCGTCCCTGCGCTGCCGGGCGTCCAGAAGGCTATTCCTTAACGCGGCGTACGGCATCGATGATTGTCCCGTCACGGTATTCGATAAGGGCGACGATTTCGTCTTCGAACTCCAGGGGCCTCGGCGTGCCGGTGACCTGGGTGATTTCCTTATGAAGCTGCCCTATGTCCTTGACCGGCACCTTGCGGCGTAGCAGCTCCTTTTTCAGCTCAGGATGCTTTTCGTTGACGGCGATGCCGCGCTCCGTGACGATCACATCGATGGTTTCTCCGGGGGTGGTGATGGTGGTCACCTCGTCCCGGACGATGGGCAGCCGTCCCCGGATGGAGGGGGCGACGATGATGGAGAGTTTCGCTCCCGCGGCCGTATCGGAATGCCCACCCGTGTTGTGGAGCAGATAGCCGTTGGACTCGGTGTTGACGTTGACGTTGAAGTTGACGTCCACCTCCGTGGCGCCGAGGATGACGCAGTCCAGGCGGTTAACCACAGCGCCGGCGTTGAAGGGATTGGCGTACATATCGGCGCTGATTTCCAGATGGTTGCGGTTGCGCCCGATGGAGTCGACGGCCCTGAGGTCGAAGCACTGCACGTCGAAGAGCACGTCGAAGAGCCCCTCTTCGAGCATATCGACGAAGTAGCCGGTGATGCCGCCGCAGCCGAAGCTCCCCTTGATCTTACCCTCGCGCATCATGCGCCTGACCTGGTCGGCCACCGCCAGGGAGGTCCCCCCGCTACCGGTCTGGAAGGAGAAGCCGTCTTTAAGCAGGCCGGAGGCGGCGATGACGTCGGCGGCGTAACGGGCAATCTGCAGCCCCACGGGGTCTGTGGTGATTCGGGTGGTGGTGGAGACGATTTTCGAGGGATCACCGAGGTTTTCGACCTCCACCACATAGTCGACCAGGCTCTGGGCGATGGAGAAGGGCGCGACGGGGTAGGGGACCAGGTTGTCCGTGACCGCCACTACGCACCCGGCGTACTCGGCATCGGTGTGGGCGTAGCCCAGGCTGCCGCAGGCCGAGGGGCCGCTGGCGCCGCTCATATTGCCGTACAGGTCGCAGGCTGGCGCGGCGATAAAGGCGACGTCGACCCGTACCTCGCCGTCGATGATCGACCGGGCCCGCCCGCCGTGGGTCCGCACCCAGATGGGGCATTTAATCTCCCCACGGGAGGCCTGTTCGCCGATGGGCCCGTTGACCCCGCACTCGAATCCCGCGATCACCCCCTTTTCGATAAAGGGGATCAGCTCGGCATGGACCGGATGGACGGAGCTGGAGCCGATGCGGATCCCGCGCAGACCCAGGGCGTCGATCTCGCGCACGACCCGGCCGAGCAGGGCGTCGCCGTTGCGCAGGTGGTGATGGGTGGAGATGCACATGCCGTCTTTGAGCCCCGAGGCCTCGATAGCCTCGCGAAGTCCCCCCGAAAGGAGCTTGACATCCTGTGGGTTGACCCGCCTCAGGGCCCGGGTGGCCCGTTGACGGTTCGGGCGCAGGCTGTAGGGATCGGCATAGGGGACAAGGGGCTTGCCGTCGAAGGATTCTGGAATCCAGCGTCCAAGGCTATTCCTTACCATAGATCACCTCTTCATCGAGTTCGACATCGACCATGCCGTGGGCCTGGGCCGTCTTGAGGACTCTCAGGGCGCGCTTGACCACCGGGGCATCGACCATCTTTCCTCCGAGGGAGGCGACGCCGGTGCCCATCTCCCGGGCCTTTCCGATGGCCTCGATGACCTGGAGGGCGTAGTCGATCTCCTCCTGCTTCGGGGCAAAGACCTCGTGGATTACCTCGATCTGCCTCGGGTTGACCAGGGATTTGCCCGTCAGCCCCAGCTTCTTGATCAGCTCCGTCTCCCGGCGCAGCCCCTCCATGTCGCCGGCATCGGCGAAGATGGTGTCGATGGCCTGGATTCCTACCGCCTTGGCCGCCCAGACGACGCGGGTGCGGGCGTGGAAGAGTTCCTCGCCGGTCTTGGTCCGTTCGATCTCCAGGCTTGCGGTGAAGTCCTCGGCGCCGAAGGCCAGGCCGATCAGGCGCGGGGAGCTCCGGGCGATCTTGACGCAGTTGATGATCCCCTCGGCGCTTTCGATGCTGGGCAGAATACTGAAGCGGCCCAGCTCAAGGCCGAGCTCCTCCTCGTATTCGGTCAGCAGCGTGTCGAGGGTCTCGACGATCTCCGGGGTATCGGCCTTGGGCAGGCGAATGCCGTCGGGCAGGGCCGGCAGCACCTCCTTGAGATCGTCGAAGCCGCGGGGGCTGTCCAGGGGATTGATGCGCACCAGCAGCTCCTTGTTGCGCTCCCGGTAGTTCTCGAGGAAGCTACGTACCAGGATGCGGGCCGCGTCCTTCTCGCTCAGAGGGACGGCGTCCTCCAGGTCGATCATGACCCCGTCGCACTGGAAGATGGGGATATTCTGAAGCATGGAGGGCATGTTGCCCGGAACATAGAGCAGGGTCCTGCGCAGGCGGAATCCGTTCATGGCGACGAGTCCTCCTCGATGAAGATGGTCGGCACCCCGCCACTGACGGAGGCGTGGCGCTCAACCCCCTCGACGAGTACCTCGGTGAGCATGATCTCGCAGGTGGCGAAGACCTCGGCATCGAAGAGGTGCCCTCCGACGATCTCTCCCGAGGACTTTCCCACCATGATATGAAGATGATGGTCGATGCGTCCGCTCTCGTCGGGGAAGAGGTTGCCTTCAAGGCCCACCAGCTCCAGGGGCCCCCGGACCTCGTGGACGTGCATCCTAGGGGGAGTGATGGGCCTTTTGGCCCCCGTCTTGATGCCGCGAAAGCGCACGTTCTGCATGGAACCCACGGCCGAGACGATGACCGCGTTATGCACGTCGGCCGCCTCGCAGAAGGCGCTCAGGCGCGAGCAGAGGGACTGCCCCGGCTCAAGCTTGATGACGAATCTGCGCCCCTGGGACCATTCCTTGTACCAGAACCCCTCCATACTAGGCCTCCTTCGCTCTCTTGAGGGCCGTCTCCATGCGAGCCTCGATGGCGTAGTCCAGGGCCCCGCGGTCGGTGATGCGGACCCTCCCGGCGCGGACTCCGTGTCGCTCCAGCACCGCTTCGATCCTGGCCCTGATCAGGTGCTCGAACTGTGCCTTGACCGTCGATTCAATCTCGATCACCAGGGCGTCGGCCGGCTCCAGAAAGATCATCAGATCACTCGACTGCAGGGTGCCGGCTTGTACCTTGCGGGTAATCTCCATCAGTGCCTCCTTTGATCCTCTGCAAGCCGCCTGCGGATCTGACGGCCCTCTTTCGAATGGATGTATTCGAGGGTTGTCGCCGGCAGCAGACTCTCCAGAGCTGCCAGCTCCCCCCGGGCCATGGCCTCGCGCACCCTGTAGGCGCTGATCGGCTCATCTCCGGCAGTTTTGCGCTCGATCTGGACCGTCTCGATGCCCAGGGGCGCCAGAGTTCTCTTCATCGCCTCGCTGTAACGGTGGGTCGTGCCGCACCGGGGTTCCGTCCCTATGAAGCGGCGACGGACCCCGAAGAAGGGAGCCAGGTGCCGGGCGAAGAGCAGCAGGTCGATCTCCATCTGGATCTGGGTGGGGGAGTCCCCGGCCTTGAGGAAGTAGGCCGGAAAGGTGACGGCCGAGATCGCGTAGTGTGAGCTGTCCAGGACGATGACATTACCCAGGTCCCCCACTCCCGCCTCGACCAGGCTCAGCCGCGCCTCGAAGGGGAAGGCGGAGCGGTCCTCCCGAACCACGAAGACGTAGAGGCTGTCGACCTGTGCGGCGGCCCGTTCGATAAGGTAGCGATGGCCCAGGGTAAAGGGGTTGCAGTTGGCAATCAGGGCGCCGTTGTCGCCCCGACGCACAAGAATGCTCTTCTGGGCGAGATAGTGTTGCAGTCCCTGCCCGTACTCCAGCAGGGCCGCTTTGGGGTGGCTGACCAGCAGGCGGAAATTCAGGGCCTGGAAGGATGGGGCGTTCTGTGGCGGAGTGAAGACAAAAAAGGAGTCGTGTCCGGCCCGGCAGCCGAGCCGGACCAGCTCGGTGATCAGCTCACCGAGAACGGCCCCCCCCTGTGCCTGCGGTCTGAGGGCCAGCATCTTGAGGATGTTTCCGGCTCGTGCGCCGCAGGCAATCAGCTCAGGTCCCTCGTAGAGCCCGACGAGATTGTCGTAGCCCTCCTCAAAACGAAGGCCGCTGTCTTCGACCAGCTCCTGGCCGAGCCGAAGATCGCCACTGGTGGTAAGTTCTGTGACCATGAAGTGGTCTCTACCCTGGGGGTTTAGCATCGGGACGGCCAGCTCTTTTGCCGGGGGATCTCCCTGCGGGAGCTCTTGCCATCGCGCCATTGGTATTAGGATACCCCAGTTTCAGAGAGCCTCAACAGCGTGGCTCGCGAGCGCTGCCAGGCGGCACGACCGGGGGGGATCAGCCCAACGGTTTTGTGGCCCCCCCCCTTTGCGAAAAAAATCTCTATCGCGAAGCGTCTCTGGGCGGGTATAAGGGGTGCGCAGCCGCCAGCAACGGCTTTGAGGCAATCCATCACAATGTCCCCCATTTATCTTGAGTTCAAAGGAACGGTTCGATGACCTATCTGATCGGCGTTACCCTGCTGTGGGCTTTTTCCTTCAGCCTGATAGGCGTCTACCTGGCTGGCCAGGTGGATGCCTACTTCTCCGTCCTGGTTCGCATCGCCTTGGCGAGCCTCGTCTTTCTCCCCTTCCTGAAAAAGGTCCCTCCGGCGGCGGCCGTCAGGCTCATGGGGATCGGCGCCGTTCAGCTCGGGCTGATGTACGTCTTCTACTATCAGTCCTTTTTGCTGCTGAGCGTACCGGAGGTGCTGCTCTTCACCATCTTCACCCCCCTTTATGTCACCCTGATCTTCGATCTGATGAAGAGGCGTTTCAACGCCCGATACCTGCTCACCGCGGCGCTGGCCGTCCTCGGCGCCGGAATCATCCGTTACAGCGGAACCGGCGACAGCTTTTTGCTCGGTTTCCTGGTCGTACAGGGGGCCAATCTCTGCTTTGCCCTCGGCCAGGTGGGCTACAAGCTGCAACTGGAACGCAGCGACTTTGAGCTGCCCCAGCGCTCGGTTTTCGGCTACTTTTACCTGGGCGCCCTGCTGGTGGCCCTGGTCGCCTGGGCCCTGCTCGGAAACGCGCAACAGCTCCCCACCAGCTCCCTGCAGTGGGGCGTGCTGCTCTGGCTGGGGCTGGTCGCCTCGGGCCTGGGCTTTTTCCTCTGGAACAAGGGGGCCACGCGGGTCGACAGTGGCACCCTGGCCATCATGAACAACGCCCTGGTCCCTGCCGGGCTCGTGGTCAACCTGCTCATCTGGAACCGAGACGCGGATCTGCTGCGCTTCGGTCTGGGGGGAGGCGTCCTGTTGCTCTCCCTTCTGATTCATGAATTCTGGGGGAAAGCCGGGAGCCGGGTGGGGATTCCCCTGTCCCGGAGCACCGGTGGGCAGGTATAAGAGGGACCCTTGATCGATGATCAGGTGCTGCGCACTGAACAGATGCGACTCCGGCCTGATGTGCGTAGCAGGGGCTGGCTGTTAACTCTCCACAGCAATCAAATAACAACGTCTCTCTTTTGTGAGGGGATTGGGCAATTCAATTGAATCATAAGAAAATCATCGTCGTTGGCGCCGGGGCCGCAGGGCTCATGGCTGCCGGAGAAGCTGCACTGGCCGGGGCTGAGACCCTGCTGCTCGAGAAGATGAAGAAGCCAGGCCTTAAGCTCTGCATCACGGGCAAGGGGCGCTGCAATATCACCAACATGGCACAGGTCACCGAATTCATCGGCCATTTCGGCAAGAGCGGCAAGTTTCTGCGTCAGGCGTTTTCCCGATACTTCAATGCCGATCTCATGGCCTTTTTCGAGGGGCTTGGACTGGAGCTTTCCCAGGAGCGCGGAGGGCGGGTCTTTCCCGCCTGTGGCAAGGCGCCGGAGGTGGTGGCGCAGCTTTTACGCTGGGTGAAGAGCTGCGGCGTGAAGATCGAGACCAACGCCGGGGTTGATGAGCTGCTGATCGAAGAGGGGCGAGTGACCGGCGTGGTCGTCAAGGGTCGAAAAATCCCCTGCGACGCCGTGATTCTGGCCACGGGGGGTGCCTCCTATCCGCTTACCGGTTCCACAGGGGACGGCTACGCTCTAGCCCAGGCGGCCGGACACAGCCTGATTCCCATTCGCCCTGCCCTGGTTCCTTTGGTCACCGCCGGCGGCGCACCGGGCAAGATGGTCGATCTCAATCTGCGTAACGTTGGCGTGCGCATGTTTGTGGACGGCAAGAAGCGTAAGGAGGTTTTCGGCGAGCTGGTCTTTACTCCCTTCGGCGTGACGGGGCCGGTCATCCTCACCCTCTCCGGCGACGCCGTGGACGCTCTGGAGCAGGGCAGCCGGGTCGAGCTGAGTCTCGATCTCAAACCGGCCCTGGACGAGCAGAAGCTCGATGCGCGTCTGCTGCGCGATTTCGAGTCGAGGGGCTTCGAGCCCATCTCTAGCATCCTGCGGGGGCTGCTGCCTCAGCAGATGGCTCCCGTCTGTCTGGAGCTGACCGGCATCGCTCCTGGCCGCCTGGGGCAGGCCATCGGCGCCAAGGATCGCAACCGCCTGCGCAGCTGGCTCAAGGGCTTCAGGCTGGAAGTCACGGGCCATCGCCCCATGGCCGAAGCCATAGTGACGGCCGGGGGGGTCAGCACCCGGGAGATCGATCCCAGGACCATGGAGTCGCGGCTGTGCAACGGACTCTATGTAACCGGAGAGCTTCTGGATATTCAGGCGAACACTGGCGGCTACAACCTGCAGGCGGCCTTCTCCACGGGCTGGCTTGCCGGGCGCTGCGCGGCGCAGCAGGATGCGGCTAGCTGACGGAGGACGCTGAACACAATACTCACGCGGCCCCAATGCGGTGCCAATAAATCGGGTCCAGTCTCCGGAGTTATAACCGAAAAGACAAGGAGCCGATCACATGCCCAAGCTCGAGAGTATCAAGGAGTTTCCCAGTCAGTTTTTTGAAACCGGCCTTAAGGCCATGCTCTGCATGCTGCTGCTCGCCCTGCTGGGCGGCATCGGCGTGGGAGTGATGCAGACCTTCATCGACCTGAAGAGCTGCCTGCACGAGATTCTTGAAGGTGGAGGCCTCCACCACGCCATCAAGCCCCTGCTTATCGACGCCCTGTCCATCCTGGCCATGCTGGAGGTCTTCAGAACGGCCATGGCCTATTTCACCGAAGGGCGGGTCAAGGTGACTCTCATCATCGACACGGTGCTGGTCTCCGTGCTCACCGAGGTGCTGGCTTTCTGGTACCGCGACATGGAAACCTCACGCATGCTGATGGTCATCGCCCTGGTCATCAGCCTGATGGTCGTGCGGGTCATGGCCATCCGCTTCTCCCCGGCCCGGCTGAAACGGGCTGCCGCCGAGGGGCTTTAGAGGCAACAGTAGAAAGCGCAAGTCAGATGGGCGACAGATATGCGGCGAATAGGCTCTCTATTCGCCGCTTTTTTGTGCGGAGAAGCACCTGCCGCGTCCCGATTCAAGCTTTCGCGGCGTTGCCCTTTCTGGCGCCGAGCCACTTGAGCAGCAGCGCAAGCGCCGGGGCCAGGTGAAACAGCAGGTCGAATATGTCGATGGAGCGCGAAAGGGTGCCGCCCGCCAGCATCCTGAGCTTCTCGGCGAGGTGTGGCTCGGATCCAAAGGGCGCAAGGCCCAGCAGGACTGTGGCGGCTATCAGGGGCAGGTAGGGGATCTTGTTCAGGAATTTCATGGTCTATCTTTCGGCTTCATTTCGCAAAGGGCAGTCATGGGGCTGGATTCCGTCCTGCCGTGGAACAGGTTTGCAGGAAATGTAACGGAATCCGCTCAAAGGGGCCAGTCCTTCTAGAATGCAGCTGTAGAGACCGGTCGCTTCCTCTGCCTTCACCTCTCATCTAGGGGCTGGCAGCGAAAGCTTGCATTGAGCAGCCTCTCACCGGTATTTTCACAGGCAGTCGCTTACAAACGAAGCCCTTTATCACCTTGGAAATACATTACCGATGGAAGAGCTCAAATATCTGCACGGCTACCCCGAGAAAATTACCGGTCAGGTGGCCCAGCTTATCAGGGAGCGGAAGCTTGGCGACCTGATCCTGAAGAAATATTCGGTGGCGCATGACATCAGGACCGAGAAGGCCCTCTATGATTACGCCCTGAGCATCAAGAACGAATATCTGCGCAAGAGCCAGCCGCTAAGCAAGGTGTGCTTCGACAGCAAGCTTAATCTGGTTCACCAGGCGCTGGGGCTGCACAGCTTCGTCTCCCGCGTGCAGGGGGGGAAGCTCAAGGCCAAGAACGAGATCCGCATCGGCAGCATTTTCAAGAACGCCCCTCTGCCTTTTCTGCGAATGATCGTGGTGCACGAGCTGGCGCACCTCAAGGAAAAGGAGCACAACAAGGCCTTCTACAACCTCTGCCAGCA
>JAAXQG010000054.1 GCA_012974445.1 Desulfuromonadales bacterium | reverse complement strand
CCAGCAACTCGGTGGAGATGCGAAGCTCATTGGCTGAGGTTTTCTGCTCGGTTATATCTCTGGCCACATGAACGACCTTGATCACCTCCCCCGTCTCGTTTTTGATCGGGCTGGTGATGATCTGAACGTAGTACTCCCAGCCCGCCTTATCGATATGGACATGTTCGCAGGACGCTTGCCTGCCAGTACTGCGAGTCTCCAGCAGAGGGCAGATCTCGTCAATTTCCCAGCATTTGTTGCCCTGGTGGGTGACGTCATAACAGGTACGGCCCATCAGCTCGGTGATGGACTTGGCCCCGCTGCGATCCAGAAAGGTCTGGTTACATCCCAGGATTTTGAAGTCCTGTGCATCGAGGATTGAGATGGAATCGCCCATACTGTTCAGGATGGTCTCCAGAAACTGTTTCGATTCCAACAGGTTTTTTTCGGCCTGTTTGCGTTCGGTGACATCCTGAATCAGCCAGATCAGAGCATTGGGCGCGTGGTCGTCCTGGCGCAGGGGGGCGATGGAGGTCGAAGCCGGGAACTGAGTTCCGTCCGAACCGATGTATCGATTATCGAAGATGTTGAGGCCCTTTCCCTGCCAGAGGGTCTCGAACCACTGACGGTTTTCCTGTTCGGCGCCGGGCAGGGACTCCAGAATGTTGCGGTGCTGCAGTTGCTCTGCACTTTGTCCGAAAAGGGTCGTGGCGGCCCGGTTGAACCGGAGTATCTTCCCTGAGCGCGAGACGACGAGTACCGCTTCATGCAGACTGTCGAGCAGATTGTCCAGATACTCCTTGCTGACGGTGGTGTGTTGAAGTTTATCGATCATCTCATTGAAAGCCCGGATCAGGGTCCCGACCTCATCGTCTGTTGCCTGAAGCTCCAGTGGCGTGATGTTGATGGCGGAGATGGCCTCGGTTGCCCTCGTCAGGGCCTTGAGGGGGGTGGTCATTCGTTTCACGATGAAGTGAATCAGCAGGGCCACCATGAGCATCATCGAAATGCCGATGATGCTCATGACTCTCTTCAGGTTCCCGATGGCATCATCAATTTCCTGAATCGAATATCCAATCCTGAATGCTCCCCAGTGCCGCCCCTGGACAAAGACAGGGGCGCTGAGATCCCACATGCTCTCCCCGGTGTCCCGCCGGTAGATCTGCTGCAGCACCGCGCTTTGCTCCCCCTTGAACTGGGCGGCCTTCAGGCCCACGGCATCGTTAAAGATGCGTTTGGTCCGATTTGCTTCGAGCTCCTGTCGGGGATATGCGCTCAGCGGCTTCGCTTAGTGGCTGTTGTGGCTGGGAGCATAGCCGTTGCGATCGACCAGTACGGCAAACACGACCATACTGTCTGTAAGGAAGGCGTCCTGAATTTTGGGGATGTGCTCATCGAGATAGCGATCGGAGGCGGTGTGAAACCGGGGGATATCCGAACTTGCAAGGAGGCCCTGGGTGATGGGCCGGTAGTTTGTTTCGAAAATCTCGTCGGGGCTGAGTGTACCGTCTCTGAGCGCATCTTCCAGCATCTGCTCAATGGTCCGAGCGCCGAACAGGGCGTAAGTCCGGGCCATTTCGAGCCGGGTCTTCTCTATCGCGGAGGCCCTCTGTTTAAGGAGAATCGTCCCCGAGGCCAGAAAGACCAGGGCAATGGCAGAGATCAGTGTCAGGGTTATTTTGGCTGATATCCGTGTACGCAGCCGTTTCAGCATCGCAGAGTCCTCAAGGTGGCATGTTTTGTTGCCACCGAGGCTAACATTGCAGAAGCGTTACCGTAAATGGATACTTCTCACTCTGGTTTAAGGCGAGGGGGAGGGCACCGGACAACCCGGCTCGGGGATCGTTCCGAACTGTCGCTCATAGTCTTTTCCCCAGCGGTACATCTGCTTGAGAAGAGGGGTTACCCCCATGCCGAAGTCTGTCAGCGCATAATCGACCCGGGGAGGGACCTGGGCAAAAACGGTTCGTCTGACAATCCCATCGCTCTCCAACTCCCGCAGCTGCTGGGTCAGCATCTTTTGGGTGATGGTGGGGATTGATTTTTTCAATTGCCCGAAGCGTAAACTCCCCTCCAGGCTCAGGTGCCAGAGGATGAGAGGTTTCCACTTGCCCCCCAGGACAAGAAGCGCCAGTTCCACGGCGCAGAAATAGTTTTTTCCTGCGCTTTGATTTCGATTGTTTTGAATTGCCACAGACATGCTCCCGTTCATTTTTTGGGTCTTCCCCTGAT
>JAAXQG010000205.1 GCA_012974445.1 Desulfuromonadales bacterium | reverse complement strand
ACCGCGGATGGACGCCGATAAGACCTGAAATTAAAAAAATGGGTCTCTGGTTTTAGGTTTTTCGCAATAGCACCGTTGATAGCGAAAGACTGGTGTTAATCAGATAATTAATTGGCCAGCAGCCTCTCGGCGATGCGTTTGGCGGCCAGGCCGTCTCCGTAGGGATTGTGTGCTCGGGCCATGATCTGATAGGCCTCGGGATTGTCGAGAAGGTGGTTTGCTTCGGTGACGATCCTGTCGGTATCGGTGCCCACCAGCTTGACGGTACCTGCCGTAACGGCCTCGGGTCTCTCGGTGGTGTCGCGCATAACCAGTACGGGTTTACCAAGAGACGGAGCCTCTTCCTGTACGCCGCCTGAGTCCGTAATGATGAGGTGTGACCGGGACATGAGGTAGACGAAGGGCAGGTAATCGAGGGGTTCGATCAGGTGTACCCCTGGGCAGTCGCTCAGGATGCGGCGCACGGGCTCCTGGACATTGGGGTTGAGGTGCACGGGGTAGACAACCTGCACATCGTCTCTGTCCTGGAGCTTTTTCAGGGCCTGGCAGATTTGCTCAAAGCCTTCGCCGAAATTCTCTCTGCGGTGCCCGGTGACCAGAACGAGTTTTCGTGCCGGGTCGAGAAACGGAAAGTTCCCGGCAAGGCTCTGCTCAAGGTCGCTGTCTTCCTTGATGCGGTTGACGACATCAAGCAGGGCATCGATCACGGTGTTGCCTGTTACCAGAATTTTTTCAGCGGGAACCCCTTCATTGTGCAGGTTCTGCTCGGAGCGCTCGGTCGGGGCGAAGTGAAGCGCTGCGATCCCTCCGGTGAGGCGTCGATTCATTTCTTCGGGCCAGGGAGAGTAGATGTCCCCGGTGCGAAGCCCGGCCTCCACATGGCCGACATCAATTTTCTCATAGTAGGCGGCAAGGCTTGCTGCAAAGGTTGTGCTCGTATCGCCATGGACCAGTACATAGTCGGGGCGCCACTCTCTGAGTACATCACGCAGTCCCAGGATGACATTGCTGGTGATGTCGGTGAGATCCTGTCCCGGTTTCATTAGGTTCAGGTCGAAGTCGGGCTCTATATTAAAGAGGCTCAGTACCTGGTCGAGCATCTGACGATGCTGCCCGGTAACGCAGACCTTCGATTCAATGCCGGGCGTTTGTGCCAGACTCTTGACCACCGGGGCCATTTTGATGGCTTCGGGGCGGGTTCCGAAAACAGAGAGGATTTTTTTCACGGGTTCTCTTCTTTCTATTTCTGATCAAACGGGTTCAGCGTCAAAGTTGAGGCGATGACAGGACTTATTCCACCGTCACCGACTTGGCCAGATTCCTCGGCATATCCACGTCATTACCCAGTCTCATGGCAATCTCCATGGAGAGTAGCTGCACCACCACCAGCATCTCGAAAAATTCGAGCATGGGGTGGTCATA
This sequence comes from Desulfuromonadales bacterium, assembly GCA_012974445.1. GTDB lineage: Bacteria > Desulfobacterota > Desulfuromonadia > Desulfuromonadales > JAAXQG01 > JAAXQG01. Next base: position 793 of record JAAXQG010000205.1, on the reverse strand, counting down.
GGGGCGGATCTGGATGATGTCGTCGGCCAGTTCGAAATATTCGGTGGTAATGGCCAAAATGGTGGAGTCCCGGGCGGAGAGTTCTTCGACGTTGCTCTTGATCTTGTCGTAGAGATGGCTGCGGGCCATGAGCGCGACGGTGAAGAGCTCCGCATCGGCCAGGGCGATGGGGCCGTGCTTCATTTCGCCTGCGGGGTAGCCTTCGGCGTGCAGATAGCTGATCTCCTTGAGCTTCAGGGCGCCTTCGAGGGCCAGGGGATAGAAGATGTCCCGTCCGATGAAGAAGAAGCCGTGCCCGTGCAGGTAACGCTTGGAGAGCCGGTGGATGCGTTCGTGAATCTCGGGCTGCACCCGGATGACTTCGTGGGCCTGGCTGAGGGCATCAATCTCCGTGGCTTTTTTCTCCGTGCTGAGGACATTCTTCGCCTGCCCCCAGTACAGGGCCAGAAGCCACAGGCTCATGACCTGGGCGGAGAAGGCCTTGGTGGATGCGACCCCTTTTTCGATGCCGGCACGCAGCAGGATGGTTTTGTCGGCTTCGCGGACGATGGAGCTGTTGTCCACATTGCAGAGGGCGAGGGTGGCGAGGCCCTGTTTTTTGGCAAGCTTGATGGCTTCCAGGGTGTCCGCCGTTTCTCCGGACTGGGAGATGACGACGAACAGTCCATCGGGATCCAGTACGGGATCGCGGTAGCGAAATTCGCTGGCGATGGCAACGGACACTGGCACCTTTGCCAGTCGTTCGATGAGGTAGCTGCCCACCAGGGCCGCATGGTAGCTGGTACCGCAGGCG
>JAAXQG010000174.1 GCA_012974445.1 Desulfuromonadales bacterium | reverse complement strand
CGGTTGGATCGACGGACATGAAGCATGATCTCCTGAAAGGTAATTGTATATTTATTGGTTTGCGTTGCTCAGATACGGAGCTGCGTGATCATTAAGCCGGAGCGTTTCTCTGGGAAACATTCATTGTAGAGTGGGCACCGCCCACCATGATCGACAATGTAACCGGTGGGCGGTGCCCACCCTACAGGACTGTTCACAGGGATAAATGGGATGAACGAGATGGCAAGTCAAAGGCAGCCAGCCTGAAGCTGGACCGATTTTATCCCCTTCATTCCCTTCATCCCTGTAAATGGTTTTTTGCTTGAAGCATCTTCTCTGGGCTGACGATTATTGAACACCTGCGGAAAGAGGTCAGGTGGGGGAGGGTGTAGAACGCGCGTTACTGCGTCCCGAAGATCTTATCCCCGGCGTCACCCAGACCGGGCAGGATGTAGCCCTTCTCGTTCAGCCGCTCGTCCACCGAGGCCACGAATATATCCACATCGGGATGAGCCGCTTCGAGCTTCGCGATCCCCTCGGGGGCGGCCACCAGGAAGAGCCCCTTGATGTGGGTACAGCCAGCCTTCTTCAGCATGTCGATGGTGGCGATCAGCGTTCCCCCCGTAGCCAGCATGGGGTCAAGAATCAGCGCGGTGCGGTCCTCCATCTGGCTGGCCAGTTTCTCGAAATAGGCCACCGGCTCCAGCGTCTCCTCGTCGCGGTAGAGTCCCACCACGCTCACCTTGGCGCTGGGGATGAGATCCAGCACCCCGTTCATCATCCCCAGACCCGCGCGAAGGATCGGCACGACGGTAATCTTCTTCCCCTTGATTTGCTCGACCTCCACAGACCCGCACCAGCCATCGATGGTTGTCGCCTCCACCTCAAGATCGCTGGTCGCCTCGTAGGTCAAAAGACGCGCCACCTCGGAGGAGAGTTCACGAAAAGCCTTGGTGCTGATGTCCTTTTTGCGCATCAGCCCCAACTTATGCTGCACCAGAGGATGCTTCACCTCAATAACTGCCATCGGTTTTTCTCCTTTTAATCAGGCGACTGCTTTCGGCAGGGCCAAAGTCGATTTGGTTTAACAAAAACGGGGCAGCATACCGACAGAGGGCAGGGAGGGTCAAGTAAGACAAATCATATAATAAACCGATAGAAATCTCTTCTTAAGACCTCGGCAAAGGCCCCAAACAGAACCTTGCCCTTCCTCGCCCCAGATGTTAAATTTCCCAGCTAATTCAAAATCGGCTCATGCCGGTCCAAGGAGTGGAAATCGTGAAAATTTCTCGCGAAGAAGTGGAGCGCGTCGCCAAGCTGGCTCGTCTGAAAATGGCCCCGGAAGAACTCGAAGCCATGACCGGGCAGATGGACGCCATTCTGTCCTATGTGGATAAGCTCTCCGAGCTCGACACCAGCAACATCGAACCTACCTCCCACGCCGTCCCCATGGAGAACGCCTTCCGCGAGGACGTGGTGCGCCCCTCCCTGGGTACAGAAAGAGCGCTGGGCAATGCCCCGGCCTCCCTGAACGGTGCGTTCCAGGTCCCCAAGGTCATCGAATAAAATTATCTCCCGCCTTTTCAGGGCCGGGAAAGAATCGGAGTCGAAAACATGGAACTGATCCATTTGAGCCTGCATGAGCTGCGCGACAAGCTGCGCAGTGGCGGCTTGAGCTCGGTAGAGCTGACCGAGGCTTTTCTCTCGCGCATCGACGAGACCGACGAGCGCATCAACGCCTATATCACCCTGTGCAGAAAAGAGGCGCTGGCCCAGGCCGCCGAGGCCGACAGGCGCCGCGCAGCCGGAGAGGATCTGCCCCTGCTGGGGATTCCCATCGCGCTCAAGGACATCTTCATCACCGAAGGGGTCAAGAGCACCTGCGCCTCGAAGATTCTGTCCAACTACATCCCCCCTTATGACGGCACTGCGGTGCGCAAGCTCAAGGAAGCGGGCGCTGTGCTGCTGGGCAAGCTGAACATGGACGAATTCGCCATGGGCAGTTCCAACGAGAGCTCCGCCTTCGGCGACGTGCGCAACCCCTGGAATCTGGGCTTTGTCCCCGGCGGCTCCTCCGGCGGCAGCTCGGCCTGCATGGCGGCCTCCCAGGCAGCGGCCACCCTGGGCACCGACACGGGCGGCTCCATCCGTCAGCCCGCGGCCAACTGCGGCGTGGTGGGGCTGAAGCCCACCTATGGGCGGGTCTCGCGCTACGGGGTCATCGCCTTCGCCTCTTCGCTGGACCAGGTT
>JAAXQG010000302.1 GCA_012974445.1 Desulfuromonadales bacterium | reverse complement strand
TTCGATGAAACGCTGGCGCTGGAGTGGCGACGCGCCAAACGCAACGGAAGCGAACTCTCCCTGGTGATGGCCGATATCGACTTTTTCAAGGGTTACAATGATGCCTACGGTCACCTCGGTGGGGATGACTGTCTCAAGCGGGTCGCCACGACCCTGCAGGCTGCCGGGAGAAGGCCGGGGGATCTGATCGCCCGCTACGGGGGAGAGGAGTTCGCGTTTTTGTTGCCCGAAATCGATAGGGATGGAGCCTTCCAGATTGCGGAAGAGGTACGGTGCATGGTGGCCTCTTTGGATATCCTTCACAGTGCTTCCGGTGTCAGCGACCATGTGAGCCTGAGTCTGGGAGTCGCCAGCCTCCGACCCAGGGGCGAGATGGAGGCGGCGAAACTCATCGATAGGGCAGATGCTGCCCTCTACGAGGCTAAGGCGCTGGGACGGAACCGGGTTGTGGTTGCCAGAGGAGGGCACGCGCCCATGGACAAAGACGGTGCTGTCGGAATCCCGCCGGGTTAGTGTGCTCAGGTGCTGCATCTCTTCGCTGTTGAAAAAAAAGCCGTCCCCTCTTCACCACATCAGCAGACTGCCGCATCGTATATCGCCTCGATGGCAGGTCTCTATCTAATCTCGTCGCTTCTCAAGTCCGTCGATCCGCTCGCACGCAATCCGAAAAAAGGGGGTCTGCACTAAGAACAGATGCTTGCAAAAGACCCTGTTTCTGCTTTGCTTTCTGATAGGTCTGTTTTCTGTATCGAGGTCAGGAGGGATGCGCCTCGTTCCTGCCGATAGGGGGGATGTCATGGGTGTAACGCGGAGGGAGTTTGTCAAGATGTGCGGTCTTTCCCTGGCCGCTATCTCCAACATGGGTGCCGGCTTCCGGGTCTTTGAGCCGGTGGTGAGGGTGGAGAATCCTCTCGCCCACTACCCCAGCCGCGACTGGGAGCGTCTCTACCGGGACATCTCCCGCTCCGAGTCCACCACCAGCTTTCTCTGCGCTCCCAACGATACCCACAACTGCCTGCTTACCGCCCATATCAAGAACGGGGTCATCACCCGCATCGAGCCGAGCTATGGCTTCGGCAAAGCCACCGATCTCTACGGCCTCAAGGCCTCCCACCGCTGGGATCCGCGCTGCTGCAACAAAGGGCTGACCCTGATGCGTCGCTTTTACGGGGACCGGCGGGTGAAGGGACCCATGGTGCGAAAGGGATACTATCGCTGGTTCCAGGCCGGATTCCCCCGTGACCCCGAGACGGGGAAACCGCCTCCAGAGTATTTCCAGAGGGGCAAGGACAGCTGGCTGCAGCTGACCTGGGACGAGGTGGTAGACATCATCGCCAAGAGTCAGATCGACATCGCCCAGACCTATTCGGGGGGGGAGGGACGAGGCCGCCTCGAGGCCCAGGGGCACTATCCCGCCGAGATGCTGGATACCATGAACGAGGCCGGGACCCGAACCTTCAAGTTTCGTGGCTCCATGCCCTTCCTGGCCGTCACCCGCTATACCGCTCCCTATCGCATGGCCAATATGATGGCTCTTCTGGATGCAAAGCTTCGGGGCGTTTCGGCAGAGGAGGCTCAGGGCGGCAGGGGCTGGGACAACTACGCCTTCCACACCGACCTGGCCCCGGGGCATCCCATGGTGACGGGGCAGCAGAACACCGAATTTGACCTCTGCCTCTGGGAGCGCTCGAGTCTTAACATCCTCTGGGGGATGAACCCCTTCACCACCAAGATGCCCGACAGCCACTGGCTCACGGAGGCCCGTGCCAAGGGCTCGAAGCTCGTCGTCATCTCCAACGACTACTCTGCCACCGCCAGGGCGGCCGATCAGCTCGTTGTCCTGAGGACCGGAACCGACACGGCCCTGGCCTATTCCATCGCCCAGGTGTTGATGAGCGAGGGGCTCTACCAGAAAGGGTTCGTCAGTAACTTCACCGATATGCCCCTGCTGGTGCGTCTGGATACGGGGAGCCTGCTGCGCGCCCGGGACATCATCCCCGACTACCGTCCCGAGCCCCTGGAGAAATCCGTGGTCTTCGGGGAAGGGGAGAAGCTACCCCCCTTCTTCGCCCAGGACAGGCAGTACATCCCCGAGTCCCTGCGCGAAGAGGACATGAACGATCATGTCGTCTGGGACCAGAAAAGGGGCGAGGCGCGGGTGGTGACCCGTGATCAGGTTGGGAAGGACTTCGACAGCCTCGGCATCGATGCGGCCCTGAAGGGAACATACAGGGTACGGACCTGGGAGGGGGAGGATATCGAGGTGCGGCCCCTTTTCCAGACTTACCTGGAATTCTTCGGTGAGAACTACCGGCCGGATCTGGCCGAGGGGATTACCGGGGTAGCCGCCGGAGAGATCAGTGAGCTGGCCCGGGAGATCGCACGCCACCCCCGGACCATGCGCATTTCCCAGGGGATGGGGGTAAATCAGTACCAGCACGCCGACCTCAAGGACAGGGCCATGTATATGGTGTGCGCGCTGACCGACAACATCGGCCGCCTGACAGGCAACATCGGCTCCTACGCGGGCAACTTCCGCCTCCCCCTGTTCAACGGCGCCGGCCAGTACCTGGCGGAGGATCCTTTCGACAGCGAGGCGGACCCTGAAAAGCAGGCCAGGGTGCGCTTCTACTGGCAGGCCGAGTCGGCCCACTACTACTCCCACGACGACCACCCCCTGCAGATGGGCGAGGAGATGCTTACCGGGAAGACACATATGCCCACTCCCACTAAATTCGCCTGGTTCGTCGATGCCAACAGCATCCTCGGCAACGCCAAGTGGAAGTACAACATCATCATGAACACCCTGCCGAAGATGGAGTGCATCATCGCCAACGAGTGGTGGTGGTCCATGACCTGCGAGTACTCCGACATCGTGCTGGGGGTGGACGCCTGGAATGAAAACAAGTACTGGGACCTGGCCGGCAGCGTGAGCAATCCCTTCGTCTACGTCTGGCCCAAGACGGGCCAGCGCCGTCTCTTCGACACCCGGAACGACGTGGAAACCTTCGCGCAGGTCGCAGCCCGTCTTGGGGAGCTGCTGGCCGACAGGCGCTGCAACGACTACTGGAAGTTCGCCATCGACGGGGAACAGGAGGCCTACCTGGAGCGGATCATCAGGGCCTCGGCGAACCTGAGGGGCTACAGCCTCAAGGACCTGGGGGAGAAGGCCCAGCAGGGGATCCCCTCAATGATCCTTACCCGCAGCTACCCCAAGTATGTGGGCATGGACCAGACCCTGGAGGATCGCCCCTGGTACACCAAGAGCGGTCGCCTGGAGTTCTACCGGGAGGAGCAGGAGTTCATGGATGCCGGGGAGAATCTTCCCGTCTACCGGGAGCCCATCGACTCCACTCATTTCGAGCCGAACGTCATCGTGGCCAAGCCCCACCCCCTGCTGCGCCCCAAGACGCCCGCCGACTACGGCGTCGATGAGCAGGAGGCCCTCCTCTCATCGGAACTGCGTCAGGCGCGCAACGTCCTGGTTGCCCCGGAGAAGCTTCCGCAGACCCAGCACCCCCTGAAACTCAGCTTCGCCGCCACCCACATCGTCCATACCCCCAAGTACCGTCACACCGCCCATACCACCACCGGCGACACCGACGTGACCACACTGCTCTTCGGACCCTTCGGCGATATCTATCGCCGCGACAAGAGGAAACCCTTCGTCTCCGAGGCCTATATCGAGATCAATCCAGGGGATCTGAAGAGGATGGAGGTGGAGGACGGGGACTATGTCTGGGTGGACGGCGACCCCCAGGACCGCCCCTTTGTAGGCTGGAAACAGGACCAGGAGAATTACAAGGTGGCAAGGATGCTGATCCGCGCCCGGGCGACCAACAACACCCCGTCGGGGGTGGCCAAGATCTGGTTCAACATGTACGGCTCCTCCCACGGCAGCGTGCGCGGCACCGAGGTCAACCCCACGGGGCTGGCCAAGAACCCGGAGACCGGCTACCAGTCCCTCTACCGGAGGGGGAGCCACCAGAGCGTCACCCGCTCCTGGCTCAAGCCGACCTATATGACCGACAGCCTGGTGCGCAAGGACCTGATGGGGCAGCGCATCGGTAAGGGATTCGCCGTCGATGTCCATGGTCCCATCGGGGCTCCCCGGGAGGCCATGGGGAAGGTCACCAAGGCCGAAGATGGCGGTCTGGACGGAGAGGGACTCTGGCGCCCATTGGAGCTGGGTCTACGCCCCAGTCGCCCGGCAGAGACTCTGCTGAAGTATCTTCGGGCGGCTTACGTAAAGATAGAGAAGTGAGAAGCGGGACATCGAGCAAAGGAGAGACGCCATGCCCAAGGCGTACAACTGGCAGCTGAAATCGGACGTACCCTATCCCTACGAGGTAAACAGGCCAGAGCGGCAGTTCGCCATGGTCATGGACCTCAACAAGTGCATTGCTTGCCAGACCTGCACCGTCTCCTGCAAGACGACCTGGACCCCGGGCCGCGGCCAGGAATACATGCTCTGGAACAACGTGGAGACCAAGCCCTTCGGGGGCTATCCCATGGGCTGGGATCTGCATCTGATGGAGCTGCTGGGGGAGGAACAGCGGTGGCGAGGAGGACGGTACGAGGGGCCGACGGTCCTGGATGCTCCGAGGGGGGAGCGGGTGCGTGGCTGGAGCCCCGGGGAGAGGGACTGGGAGAGCCCCAACATCGGCGAGGACGAGGTGAACGAGGCGGTGGATGTGGGCACCGTCCTGAAGACCCTGCCAGCTCCCGTCTGGATGTTCTACCTGCCGCGCATCTGTAACCACTGCAGCCAACCCGCCTGTCTGGCCGCCTGTCCCAGGCAGGCCATCTATAAGCGTCCGGAGGACGGGATCGTCCTCATCGACCCGGAGCGCTGCGAAGGCTATCAGGAGTGCGTGCGCGCCTGCCCCTACAAGAAGTCGATGTTCAACTTCGTCGCCCGTCTCAGCCAGAAGTGCATCGGTTGCTTCCCCAACGGGGAGAGGGGGGAGCAGCCCCAGTGCGTCAAAACCTGCATCGGCAAGATAAGACTTCAAGGTTACCTCAACCGGCCGGAGCGCTCACGCAGCGACAATCCCATCGACTTTCTCGTTCACGAGAAGAAGGTCGCTTTGCCCCTCTTCCCTCAGACGGGTCTGGAGCCGAACATCTACTACATTCCCCCCATCAACGTGGAGATCCCCTTCCTGGAGCAGATGTTCGGCCCCGGGGTGGAAGCCGCTGTGCAGAGCTACGAGGCAATGAGGGAGGGGAAGGAACCGGAACTCCTGGGGCTCCTTCATCTCTTTGGCGGCACCTCCGGGATTCCCCACAGCTTCGCCCTCGAAGGGGACGAGGTCCTGGGTCTCGACCAGGAGGGGAAGGAGATGATCCGGGTGCCCCTTCTGGAGCCCTTTCAAATGCGGCCTCACAAGGACGAGCAATTCGGCGTGGTGCGCCAGGATATTCCTTGAGAAAGAAGGAGGCGGGGATGAAGAAGTCTGTGATCCTGCTGGCGACCCTACTGGCCCTGGGAGGGCCCGGGGGAATGGCCAGTGCTGAGGTAAAAAAAGGCCTGACATCGGTGCACCTGGAAACCGGGCTCCCCCTCCACCCGGGAGATGAGGCCTGGGAGCAGGCACCCATTCTCGACACCGACCTCCTTGGACAGCTGGTTACCCCCCCGACCAATACCAATCCATCTGTTACCTCAGCCCAGGTGCAGAGTCTCCACAACGAGGATGAGATCGCTTTCCTGGTCAGCTGGGAGGACGCCACCGAGGACCGCTACCACGGCATTGACCAATTTTCAGACGCCGTCGCACTGGAGGTTCCCTACCAGAGAAGCGACCTGGTCCCCTTCACCATGGGGGGGCCGGGACAACGGGTCCTGATTCTTCACTGGGCTGCCTTTCGCCAGGAAAATATCGAAGGTGGCTATTACGATACCCCGAAAGCCTATCCCAATTACAGCTACGACTGGTACCCCCATGCCAAGCCCCCCTATGCCTACCCCCAGGATTGGAAGAGCCCCTACGCCCTGAGCTACATCGGCGGCGAAAAGGTCCTTCGCAAGAACAGCCTGAAAACGCCGGTGCGGGAGGTTGTTGCGGAGGGCTTCGGTACCTCGACCTGGAAGGACATTCAAGGGGCCGAAGGAAAGGGCATCTATCGGGACGGTCGCTGGCAGGTGGTTATCAAGCGCCGTTTTCTCGAGCAGAGCACCAGCAACCCTGACTGGGGGCCGGGGAAGGACAGTTTCTTCACCCTGGCCATCTGGGATGGAGGAGCGGGGGAACGAGGGAGCAGAAAATCCCTGAAATACGGCTGGATTCCCCTACATATGGAGGAACCGTAAATGTACAGCTACCGAGCCTTTGTCTACCGATTCCTCTCCCTGGCCTTCAGCTACCCCCAGGAGGAGGGGCTGGAGGTCTTACGGGGCAGTCGCAGAGATCTCTCCACCTCCCTGGAGGTGTTGGAGATCGATTTTGATCCCGCCTCCCTGGAAGTGCTCCTTGATCCGGGGCAGGGATGCCTCCAAGAGCTGCAGGGTGAACACAACCGCCTCTTTGCAACCACCGCCGCGGCGCCTTGCAGGGAGACGTCATACGAAGCTGACCAGACGGTGCGGCGGGCCGTCGAGCTGGCGGATATTTCGGGCTTTTATCAGGCCTTCGGTCTTCATCTCGCAGCCTCGCTGGAACCGGACAGCCTGGTGGCCCAGCTGGAGTTCATGGCGCTGTTGCTGCAAAAGCAACTCTATGCCCGAAGGGAGCAGGATGAAGAAGGGCAGCAGGTCTGTTCTCAGGCTCTGGAGAGCTTTCTCCATGACCACCTCGGGCGCTGGTACGGGCTCTTTGCCCTGCGTCTGCGGGGGGCCACGGAGGAACCCTGGTACCTGAAGAGCAGTGAACTCCTCAGCGCCTTTATGGACGGGGAGATCGGAACACAGGGCTTGCAGAAGAGCGGGGTTGCTCCGTCTTCTGTCCCCTAGCCGAAGGACCGGGAGAAATTCATCTCTCGATACATCTCGAATGACTCCGGTGTGTCGCTATCGACCACTGCGTGAATAAGCTGATTCGTATGGTCCGGGGGGGCATTCTCACCTCCGCGACCCATTCGAACCGGAAGAAGGAGCAAGAATCTCTTCAATTCAAGGGCTATGGTGAGGCCTGGCATGTTGCTGTTTGCAGCCTTGCCCCAATGGACCACCACCTCCATCTGGCTGGACGGGGAAATGTTGCCCTCAAATATCTTTTGAGGTACGATATGCAGCCATCGGCTCAACGGGTGTCGCTTCATTTAATTAATTTCTCAGGGGAGGACATAGCATGAGTGATCTGCAGGACCAGGGTTTAGAGGGACGTCTCGGCGAAGAGGATACACAGAAAGACAAGTACCTGACGTTCCACCTGGCAGGTGAGGACTACGGCATCGAAATCCGTCACGTTACCGAAATCATCGGAATTCAGAAAATTACCGAAGTCCCCGATATGCCTCAGTATGTCAAGGGTGTTATCAATCTTCGCGGCAAGGTTATTCCCGTGATGGACGTGCGCCTGCGCTTCCATATGAGCGAGCGCGACTATGATGATCGGACCTGTATTATCGTCGTCTATGTCAATGGCACTTCCGTGGGACTGGTGGTTGACGAGGTCAGTGAAGTCGTGGATATCCCCTCCGCCAACATTGAGCCCCCTCCCGCCTCCGGTGGCGGTGGTGGTCAGTACATTCAGGGCATGGGCAAGGTCGGTGATAAGGTCAAGATCCTGCTTGAGGTTGAAAAACTTCTTTTTACTGATGAGATGGCCCAGTTCGCCGACATGGGTTAGTCGCAACATCCAGCACAGCTTTTCAGGGCCCCCGGAACAGAAGTTCCGGGGGTTTTTTTTATGTCTTCAGCCTTTTCTCCAGGATTAGGGAGGGAATGATCCTTACTGTACTACTGCAGACTATGGGGAAATATCTGGAGCTTTAGATTCGCTTTATGGTATCTAAGAGAACTTTATTAGTTCCCTATGTGTTTTGAGGAGGCAGTTCATGGGTGTATTCGCGCGGCTGATGGCGGGGTTCGGAGCTTTGACGGGACTTTGTGTTCTGGTGGGAGGTATCGGCTGGACCAGCCTGGATGCTGTTCAGGAAAAACTCGATGAACTGACGGAAGTACGGCTTCCAGCCGTGGAATCGCTGGGGACTATTCAGGAGGGGCTCTCGTCCCTTCGCACTGCCGAGCGAGCCCTGCTTATCTCCCGTCTTGCCCACAGTGAACGCAATGAAATCACCGCCGCAATGGAGCCGATGGAAGCCATGCTGGAGCGAGGGATGGATCAATATGCTCCGCTGCCCCGAACCGCGCAGGAGGAGCAGGCCTGGAGAGATTTTACCGAGGCACTTGAACTCTGGAAGGAAGACCATATTCAGGTCGTCAAACTGGTGGGGATCGTTTTCGACGATAATGTGGACTCGGTTCAGGGGATACTTCTGGGGCGCCAATTAGAGCATGTGAAGTGGGTCAAAGGGCTCTCCGGCGCCATTGAAAACAGGAAGGCTTTTTCCGGTCAGCTCAATCCGGGGCTCTGTCGACTGGGCCGGTGGCTGGCTGATTATCAGACGGAAAACAAAGATCTGGCCGAAACCCTGGCTGAATTTGAAACGCCCCACAGGTATTTGCATGACCAGGGAGAAGAAATCAACGTCCTGATTGATGCGGGGGATGATGTTTCGGCCCGCAGGTTGTTTGACGATCAGGTGTTGCCGACCCTTGCACAGATCGAGGAAATCTTCGAGATGGGCGTGCTTATCATGGATTCCAACGTCGTACTCATGGGCAAGGCCTCGGGGGTGAGTTTCGGCGCGGCCGATGAGCACTACAACAAGGCCGTGGATCATCTTCATGAACTGGTCACCCTGAGCAAGCAGAGTGCCGACGCCAGTCAGGAGCTGGGGAAGAGTGTGGCTTCCAGGTCGAAAGTATTGGCCGCATCGACTCTGGTCCTAGGTTCAACCATCGCCCTGATTGTAGGGTATTTTATGGCACGCAATATCTCCCGCGCTACCCGTCGCACGGCCTTTATGCTCTCAGAACTTGAAAACGGCAGGCTTGACGCCCGACTGTCCATGACTCGCAAGGATGAGATTGGTGCTATGGCCCAGGCCATGGACGGCTTCGCCGACAGCCTTCGGGACGATGTGGTTGATAAGCTTGAGCGCATCGCTCAGGGGGATCTCGATGTGGCGGTGGCGGTACGAAGTAGCGAAGACCGTCTGCGTGGGGCTCTGGGCAGGGTTGTGAATGATTTCCGGCAGGCGGTTGGTGAGGTGCAGACGGTTTCGGGGGCATTGCGAGGGCAGGCGGGACTTCTTGCTGATACCAGCACGACGCTGTCTCAGGGGGCGCAGAGGCAAGAGTCTGCCCTGGAAGAGGTTACCCGCACCCTTGGTACTGTCAGCGACGGACTGGAAGAGACGGCCCGTAACGCCCAGCAGGCCAAGGATATGAGTCACAGTGCCCGTCGGGCAGCGCTGCAGGGCGATGAACAGATGCAGGAGCTTACCTACGCCATGGAGAAGATCAATCGCTCCGGAAGCGATATCTCACGCATCATTAAGGTCATCGACGAAATTGCCTTTCAGACCAACCTGCTGGCGCTTAACGCAGCCGTCGAAGCGGCCCGGGCTGGACAGCACGGCAAGGGTTTTGCTGTAGTGGCCGAGGAGGTGCGTTCTCTGGCGGCCCGCAGTGCCCGGGCAGCCTCGGAAACCTCATCTCTCATCGAGGCCTCCATCAGCTCAGCGCACAACGGCACAAAGGTTGCGCAGGCTACAGGGGGCGCTCTTCAGGACATTCTCAAGGCTGTGACACAGGCGACAACCATTGTCGAGGAGATCTCGACTTCGTCACAACAGCAGGCAGTGGGGATTTCGCAGGTAAATAATGGGGTAGACCAGATTGCAGAAGTCACTCGGGAAAATACCGCCAATGCGGCTCTGGGGGCCGAAGGCGCCGAGGAGCTTTTCCGACTGGTGGGGGAGCTGCAGGAGTCTCTGTCTCATTTTCGCTTAAGCGGACAGTCCAGTACCCGGGTGGAAGGGGCTGAACTGGCAGGACGCCCTGTTGCGGTGCTCGAGCCTGGCGGTCCGGATGAAGCTGGTCCGCAACCGAAGTCCTTGCCTCGGAGCTGGTGAGTTGCATCTTTTCTTTAAGGCACATTCTTTGGTCTGTGTGGTGCTTCCTATTGTCCCTGAAGTTGTGCGTGAAATGCCTGATTGGCCTGGAATGATTAACGTGAAAGAACTGTTCATTAGGGCTGGGGCCCGTTATTGAGGATATGCTTCCCTGCGGAGAAATCCATGGAACTCGTATAGATAGAACGGCAATTCGGTGGGCTTCTGTTTCGTTTAGCGTTCTTTCTAAATATCAGGAATACAGGGTTTTTAGGTTTTCTGCGCCCTCTCTGCGTGGAAGGTTTTCTTTCATTTCGCAGACCGTTTGTAAGGGGGCAAGGTAACGGCATTTGGAAGATAAGTTTTAACTCATGGCATGAATCATGAAAACAATATATCTGCGTAATGGAATGGTAGGCAGGGCCTAACCCTGAAAGGAGAAATGACAATGAATGTCGTGATGAAGCTGATGGCCGGTGCAGCCCTTGTGGCAATGGTGTCCACATCTGTTCTGGCCGCCGAAGGTGGTAACGCCCGTAAAGGCAAGTATCTCTACAAGAAAAACTGTAAGACCTGTCATGTCGATGGTGCCGAGGGCAACAACGTGACCCCCATGTCCAAGACGCAAGGGCAGTGGGACCGCTACTTCGAGAAAGATCAGCATAAGGACAAGCCCGAGGTCTGGGGAGAGTACAGCGAGAAAGATCTTAAGGACATTCAGCAGTTTCTCTTTGAGCACGCGGTGGATTCCGACCAGCCTGAGACCTGTGGCTAATAAAGAACTCAATTCAAATTTTCAATAAGGAGGCGGTTTGATGAAAAGGTTTCTGGTGGCATTTCTGGCCGGTCTGCTCATGGTTCCAGGCAGCGCTCTGGCTGTGGACGATTCGGTGACCATGGAAGATCTTCGCAAGAAGATCAACGCGATGACCGAAGAGCTGGAGGATATGGACGATCGTCTGAATAAGACCGAGCGTCACAGTGCTACGGATAGAATCAGCTGGTATGG
>JAAXQG010000272.1 GCA_012974445.1 Desulfuromonadales bacterium | reverse complement strand
CCCTCCATCGCTGGTGCTGGCGCAGGCCGCCAACGAATCCGCCTGGGGAACCTCCCGTTTCGCACTGGACGCCAACAATCTCTTCGGCCAGTGGACCTTCACCCCCGGAACCGGCCTGGTCCCCGAAGGTCGCCCCGAGGGGGAGATCTACGAGGTTCGTCTTTTTGACAGTCTCCAAGACTCCGTCAAATCGTACATCCATAATCTGAACACCCATTCGGCCTATAAGAAATTCCGTACGCTCCGAAGAGAACTGCGCGATCAGAACGCTCCACTTAAGGGAGCAGTCCTGGCACAGGGACTCGAGAACTACTCCACCCGGCGCGGGGCCTACGTCAAGGAGATCGTCTCCATGATCAAGGGCAACGATCTTGCCCGATACTCCTCCGTGAGTCTTCGCCCCCTCTGACAGGGGCCCACCTCAAACAACAGTAAAGGGCAGTCCCCAAAGCCATGGGGCCTGCCCTTTTTTTGCGCCTGATTCCCATCAAAATTCCACTGACAATGCTGTTTATCAATCGAAAAGGTGAGCTTTATTGTTCGAGTCTGCACCGCAGCGTCAACTTGCTAGCTTGCTGGCCTGCCCCCAGAGCCCTTTCCTTCCCCCGACATCCATCGTCCACAAAATCGGCCAAAAAGCCATTGCAAAGCAGCTAAACAGAGCTTAAAGTATTTAAAGAAAGAGTACTTAACGTCAATCATCATCGGCCAAACAATCGGCCAAAATACAAACCAAGGGCAATCCGTATGGCGGAGAAAACCTTATACAGCCACATTTCCCAGATGGAGCCGCTGTTTCCTTCCGACAAGGGCTCCAGCCTGACCGATCTTGCAATCGAAGTCGTTCGCAGTTCGGCGGCGCTAAGCACTGCCCTGCACCCCATAACACGACAAGCCGTCACCGAGCTGGTCCGCTCGATGAACAGCTACTATTCAAACCTGATCGAAGGTCACAACACCCACCCCGTCGACATCGAACGCGCCCTGGCAAATGACTATTCCCATGACCCGGCAAAACGGGCCATGCAGATAGAAAGCGCTGCGCACATCGATGTACAAAGGCTCATCGAAAATAGATTACGGGAACGCCCCGATGAGAACATTTGCGCACAGGACTTTCTATGCTGGGTCCATAGCGAATTTTACGCACGGCTGCCCGAAGAATTCTGTCATGTTCAAAATCCAGACGGAACAACCAGCCTCGTCATTCCCGGCGAGTTGCGGCAGAACGAAGTCACGGTCGGTCGCCATATCGCCCCGACCTATGAAACCCTGCCCAACTTTCTCTCCCGCTTCCAGAGCACCTACAGCACTTCGAAACTGAATGCCATCGACAAAGTTATTGCGGCAGCAGCTTCTCACCACCGGCTTGCCTGGATTCACCCGTTTCTGGATGGAAACGGCAGAGTTACCCGCCTGCTTACCCACGCTTACCTGATCAGATCGCAGACTGACGGACACGGATTATGGACCATATCACGAGGCTTCGCCCGAAACCGCAGCGGTTACCTCTCGGCCCTGGCAGCAGCCGATGAGCACAGACAGGGCGACATGGACGGACGAGGCAACCTGTCGAACCATGGCCTGGTCAGCTTCTGCACCTTCTTCCTGCATACGGCCCTGGACCAGATCAACTTCATGACAGAATTGCTGGATCTTGACGGTCTGCAGAAAAGAATTGCCGGATATGTGCAGCGGCAGGTCAGCTTCGGAGAATTGTCGCCTGAAGCCGCCCACCTCCTTCGTGAAGCGTTACTGCGCGGAGAAATCCCTCGTGGAGAAGCCGCCCGAATTACAGGGCGCCCGGAACGGACCGCACGGCGCATCCTTAAAAGCCTACTGGAAAAAAAACTGATTGTTGCCGACACCGAAAAAGGGCCGGTAAGGCTCGCCCTCCCCGCTCGTGTTGCAGGCTACTACTTCCCCCGGCTCTACCCCGAAGGGGTTGAGATATCAGAAGAATAAAAAGCAACCTGAAAGCTGATCTCTTTCGCATACGCCACAGCCACTAAAAGGGGCCCTGTCCGATAAGGATAAGGGCCCTTCCATCTGATCACTTCGCATTCACGCAGGTCTTCAAAAACTGACCTTTCAAGGCTCGCCACTCAAGCCTTTCGTACCAGCCTTTCCAAAACTGGAAGGTAAAGAACTGACGCAGAGCCACAAGGCGGGTCTTCGAAATCGCTTAACACTTTCCAGCTGCCACAGCCTCCAGGTCTCTTTTAAGCGTCGTGATCAGCATCCAGATTGGATAGATAC
>JAAXQG010000297.1 GCA_012974445.1 Desulfuromonadales bacterium | reverse complement strand
CTCCAGCCCCACCCGAACCCCCTGTTCGGGCTTCAGATTGCGGTTTGCCATGATATGCTGGATGCGAGAGAGCAGGAACTTCTCGTTGTAAGGCTTCATGATGAAATAGTCGGAGCCACACTCCAGCCCCATGATGACGTCGTCCGGGTCGGCGAGGGAGGTGAGCAGGATGACGGGGAGGTTCTGCAACCACGGGTCCCCCTTGATGCTGCGGCAGAGTGCATAGCCGTCCATCTCCGGCATGACGATGTCGCTGATCACTGCCAGCGGTGTTTTATCTTTGAGCAGGGTCAATGCCTCCCGGCCGTTGCTGGCAGACTCCACATGAAAACCGTGTTTTTCCAGAAGATGCCGCAGCATCTCCCTCTGGGTAGGGCTGTCCTCTACGATAAGAATCAGTTTTCCGGTTTCGTTGTCATGTGCTCCGGGCATGATGCAACCCCTCTTTCTTTTTATCGATTTTTAACTGCGCGAGCAGGCCGGCTATCCTCTCCGGCGGCAGGATATATTCCGCCGCGCCCAGCTTAACCGCCTCGCCCGGCATTCCGAAGACAATGGAACTCTCCTCGTCCTGAGCAATGGTCAAGGCACCTTTGTTCCGGAGCAGTTTGAGCTCTTCGGCCCCGTCCCTCCCCATTCCGGTCAGCAGCACCCCCATCGCATTGCCGCCGTATGTTTCGGCGACGGAACGAAAGAGGCAGGCCACTGCCGGTCGCAGGCCATTTTCAGGATCCTCGTGGGAGAGGACGATGCGGTGATTCTTGCCCACCATCATGTGGAGACCGTCCGGAGCGAAATAGGCATGGCCGGGAGTGAGGTACTCGCCATTGATGGCAATATGGGATGGAAAACCGGTGGAAGCGCTGAGCCATTTAACGAAATGTTCCATGAAGCCCATCGCCATATGCTGCACTCCCAGCACCGGTACGGGCAGATCTTTCGGCAATGCGGAGAATACCTTCCGAAAAACCTCCGGCCCGCCGGTTGAGGCGCCGATGGCCACTACCCGAATCTCCTCCCGAGAAACTTGCTTTGCAACCGCAGGAAGAGGCAGAAACATCGTCTCTCTGCGCATCCGGGGCCAGCGCCGAACAACTTTAACCTCGCTCATCGTCTTCACGGTTCTGATCAACTCGGCGGCATCTTTCGGGTAGTCGGGATGTCCCAATCCTACCGGCTTTCGTACGATGGCCAGCGCCCCCGCCTCCATGGAGTGAAAAGACTTGTCCGCGTCATTGGCGGTGAAGTTGCCGCTGACGATGATGATCGGCAGCGGATTGCTCTCCATGATCCGGCGCGTCGCATCGAAACCGTTGAGCTTCGGCATATAGATGTCCATGGTAATTACGTCAGGTTTCAGCCGTTCCACTGCGGAAAGCGCCTTTTCGCCATCATTTGCGATTCCGACCACCATGATTTGTGGATCGGCGCATAAGATATGAACGAGCAGATCCTGCTCGATGGGCGAGTCTTCCACGATGAGTACTCTAATCATGCTGCCTCGTTTTCAGTAACCTTTAAAACAACGAAGGTTGGGCAAAGCAGAGCGTCGCCATCGGCACAGGCGACTCTGTGGGGCACGGCATGAAACCACTTTTGTCTATCCTGCTGAAATCATGTATTAAGGGTGTCAAACTAGTTTCCCCATAACTTCCAGCAAATTACTCTGGTCGAAACTGCTCTTCACGATGTAGGCGTTTGCCCCTACATCGACCCCCCGCTCCCGGTCCTCCCGCGAGGCGAGCGCAGTCACCAACACCACCGGCAGATCACCAAACTCCTTACCGGCGCGGATTTTTGCAGTGAGGTCAAAGCCGTTCATGCGCGGCATCTCCACATCGGAGACCACAATGTCGAACTCCGCGCTTTTGAGTTTGGTAAAGGCATCCACTCCATCGACCGCGGTTGCGACATCGTAGCCGGCATTCTCCAGGATATTTTTGAGCAGGGTTCTGGTGGTAATGGAATCCTCCACCACCAGAACGGAGCGTAGCTGCCCCGCACTCTCGTCCGTTTCGGCGTGACCTCCGCGCTGGACGGACAATTCGGCGATCTTGACCGCCGACTTCATCAGGTCGGTTACGTTGAGAATCGGAGCCACACGGCCGTTACCGAGAACCGTGGCGCCCGCCACGTTGCGAACCCGGGAAAGCTGATGCCCCAGGCCCTTGAGCAGCACCTCCTGTTCGCCCACAACCTCGTCCACCTCAAAGGCGATGCGTGTATCCGAAGCAGCAAGGAGCACCATCGGTAAGAAATCGGTGCCAGCAGAGGCAGCCGGTGATGAGGGAAGTTCCAAAACAGCCGACAGGCGGGCCAGAGAGACCGGTTCCCCATCCAGGATGATTATTTCTCGGTTCTCTACCGTCTGGATCTCCTCCGGCGTGACCCTCAGCACCCGTGCGACATGCATGACGGGCAGCACGAAAAGACGGTCGCCCAGCCGGACAAGCAAGCCGCGGAAGGTGGCGACCGTCAGCGGCAGCACGATGCGAAAGGTGGTCCCTGAATCGGGCGCCGTCTCGATAGAGACCGTGCCGCCCAATTTTTCCACCTTCTCCTTGACGATGGCCAGCCCCAGCCCCCGACCGGAAATCTCAGTGATGATCGAGCTCGTTGATATCCCTGACTGAAAGACATAAGGCACAAGTTCCTGGTCGTCGAGTTCGCTCAGCTTCTCCCCAGGCAGCGCGCCGAGCTTCAACAGCGCGGATCTGACCCCGTCCAGGTGGATACCGCCACCGTCATCGGCAATGACCAATTCCACCTTGTCGTCCCTGGGAGATACCGCTACCCTGATTTTTCCGATCTGCGGCTTGCCTTTCGCCTTGCGTTGCGCCGGGTTCTCGATGCCGTGATCGATGCAGTTTCTCACCATATGCACCAATGGATCCTTCATCTCCTCCAGAATGCGCCGGTCGATCTCGATCTCCTCTCCGCTGATCGACAGCTCGATTTTCTTGCCGCTCTCCCGGGAGAGGTCACGAACAATCTTGGGCAAAATCTCCAGCAGGGAGGCAAAGGGGAACATCAGGACCTTTTTCATCTCATCGAGCAGGTTGTTGACCATGCCGCTCAGGGCCCGACCGTCTCGTTCCGCAGACTTTTTCTCAGCCGCGAACCTTGCTTCGAGAGAACTTAGAAAGTTACTGTTCCAATCCAAAAAATCCAGCATCCTTGCCAGTGAGCGCTGTTTATCCCTCCTGCTGGGAGCCTCGCCCGGGGACCTGGCCGGTTTGAGCTCCTGTACGAAGGGCCGGGCCCTGGCCCACTGCTTTTTCCAGACATCGAAGGCCGCACCGGCTGCCCGCATGTCCAGAACATGTTGGGATGATGCCTGTTTGGCGCAGAGCATCTCTTCCGACTGCAGCAGCACGGATATCAGCTTGGTGGAGGAAACCCTGAGCGTATCCGACAGGGCGGGGACTTTTTGAACCGGCGAACCGGAGAGTGGGGGAATGGGCGTAACTTCTTCCACCTGCTCCTCTTCACTCTTTGCGCCTTTCGATGTTGCCCCCATTCCCCCTTTCTCAGCCTCTTCAAGCCGACTGATGAGTTGCCGCTGCCGCCGCTTGTCCTCATGCGTCCCTTGCGCCCCGGCATCGCTGAGCACCAGGCCGAGAAAATCCAGAACCTCCTGAAGGAGATCGAAG
The DNA here is from genome assembly GCA_012974445.1 of Desulfuromonadales bacterium. Taxonomy (GTDB): domain Bacteria; phylum Desulfobacterota; class Desulfuromonadia; order Desulfuromonadales; family JAAXQG01; genus JAAXQG01. The sequence goes on along the minus strand of JAAXQG010000297.1, from coordinate 7,506 downwards.
AGCTCGGCCGATGTCGTTATCTCAGCTTTCTTCAGTGCTGCAAAGACGCCCTCCAAGGCTTGGCAGAGCGACTCGATCTTCATTAGATTCACGGCGCGAGCCGCCCCCTTCAGGCTGTGGGCCATGCGGAAGATGGTCTCGATCAACTCCGCACGCTCCTCCGACGTGTCTTCGTTTTTCTCCAGCCGCAGCAGCCCCGAGCAAATCCCCTTCAGATGCTCTCCCGCCTCGACCTTGAAGGTTGCAAGGAGTCTCTCCTTGAATTCGGCATCCTTGTTGGTCATGTGACCCCCCCTCTGCCTCTAGACCTTATACCGCGACACAAGCCCTTTGAGCCTCTGCCCCAGGTCATGAAGCCCCTGCACCGTTTGCTCTACCTGTCTGACGCCGATCACATTTTGTTCGCTGGCCTGGCGGATGTTCACCATCGCCAGCGCGACCTGGTCCATGCCGGTCAACTGCTGCTGGCTGGAGGCCGCGATCTGGATCGCCGTCTGGGCCGATTCGTCGATGCTCTCGCCCATCTGACGGATCGCCTCGCCCGCCTCCTTCGACTGCCTGACCCCCTCTTCCACCGCCTGATTGCCCTGCTCGGTGGCCAGCACCGCCGTGTTGGTCGCCTTCTGTATGTCGTTGAGGATGGTGCGTACCTGAGCCGTGGCATCCTTGGACTGCTCTGCCAGGTTCTTGACCTCCTGTGCCACCACCGCAAAGCCTTTCCCCTGTTCGCCGGCCTTGGCCGCCTCAATGGCGGCGTTGACCGCCAGCAGGTTGGACTGCTCAGCCAGGTCGTTGACCGTGGCGATGATCTCGCCGATGGCCTGGCTCTGTTCGGAAAGCTGCACGATGCTCTCGGCGATAGCCTCCACCTGCCCCTGAATACGTGCCATGCCGGCGATGGATTCCTCCACCGAGCACCTGCCCGCCTGGGCCACCTGAACCGCCTTCTGAGCAGTATCCGCCACGGTGCGTGCCTTCTGGCTAGAGACCTGAGCGGTCTGTTTGACCTCTTCCACCGTGCTGGTCGTCTCGCTCACCGACGTCGCCGTTTCGGTAGCTCCGCTGGCCACCTGGGTCGAGGAGGCCATGATCTCGCTGGATGAGGCCGCGAGCACGTTGACTCCCTCGATGATCTCTGAGGTGATCCCCCTCAGACTGATTACCATGGCGGCCAGAGCGTTCCCCATGACGTCTTTCTCCGATTGAGGGATTATGGTAACCGAAAGATTACCGGCCGCGATCTGTTCTGCAACTGCCGCGGAATCCTTGAGGCTAACCACCATTGCCGTCAGGGCATTTCCCAGGACGTCCTTCTCCGACTGAGCCGCGACCCCACCCCCAAGGTTTCCAGCGGCAATCTGTTGAGCGATTTCCGACATGGTTTTGAACTGATTCAGCATCTTCTCCATTGACTGTAATAACTGGCCTACCTCATCTTTCGATGTCGCTCCTATTTCGGCGGTAATGTCGCCGACCGCCAGCCTGTCGGCCATTTCGACGGCCTTGCTGAGGGGCCTGGTGATGCTGCGGGTGATTACCAGAGTGATTGCAACTGCAAGAGCCACGGCGACGAGCAACAGGATCGAGGTTAAGCGGATGGTCTGGTCCCTTATCTCTCTGGAATTATCGGCCAGGGTGTTGGCCCTTGCGAAAGCGAATTCTTCCATCTCATCCAATTCCTTCTCTACCCTTGCGATGATGCCGGCTGACAGGATCTTGTTCATCTGGACGGCCTGCTCCCTTTTGCCCTCCCTGAGCAGGTCAATGGTCTTGACCCTGTCGTTTTTCCATGTATCAAGGTCCTTCATGATTTCGGTCACGAGCAGCTTGTCGCCCAGGAAGCGTTCCTCTACCTGCTTCAGGTCTTTGATTGCGGCATTTTCACTCTCATCGATTATTCTGATAGCCGTCTCGCGGTCCATCGCATTATCTGCCAGCAGCGCATCTTGCATGCTCCGGTGCATCTTTATGACGTGGATATGAGTTTCCCCCAGCGCATGGACGACCGTGAAGGGATGATCGAAGAAGGTCTGTTGCAGGCTGTGCACCGTGCCGATCTTCTGTATAGCCAGCCCCCCTGCGATAACCAGAAGAAAGACCACCATTCCGAACCCGACAAGCAACCTGACCCCTATTTTCATATTCTGTAGCATGGGAACGCTCCTTTTATGTGAATCGGTGCTCCGGTGAATTATTCATTTACTACCCGCCAACCGTCATTCCTGTTTTCCTTCAACGAACCTCTTCATGCACCAGGATGCCGCGGTCGGAGAGAATCCTCCCCCCATCCAGGACCACAAGCCGCTCCTCGGTAACCCCCATCAGATACTCGGCCCGAATCCCGGTCAGGGTTGGGAGCGACGGCAGCAGGGCATTGCGGGGTATCCAGCGTGCGGCGATAATCGTATCGGCCAGAACCCCGAACCCCATGGTGCCGTCATCCAGGACGACCACCTTGTTGAGATCGGATAGCCCCCTGTCCGGCAGATCGAAGATTGTGCGCAGGTCGATGACCGAGAGGATTTTGCCGCGCAGGTTGATGACCCCCAGCACGAAAGGCGGGGTACAGGGAAGCGGGGTAAGATCCTTCAGGGGATAGACTTCGCGGACATATGATGACTCGATGGCGTATCGTTCGTCCGCAAGGAGAAATTCGACGATCTCGATCCGTTCATCTTCCGCTGCGCTTTGCTCAGGCTCTCGTGCCAGGGCTGCCGCCCGAGCCCTGAGAATAAGCTGCCGCCCATCATCGCCTGAAGCCATGATCTCGCTCATCCCTTATCTCCTTACTCACACATACGGAGGGTTGTGCCCCTGATGATCTCCTTGAGTCTCCTCGCCGACATCCCATCAGATTCCGGTATGACCTTATCCGGAGGATATCTGTCGAGAATCGTAAGCGTGTTGTCGAAATGCCTTCGCGACTCTTTGATCTTCCCTCTGCGCTGTTCAAGATTGGCCAGGGTGAAATGCGCCAGAACCAGATCCTGGTCGAGGTAAAGCGCCCTCTTGAGCGAGGCTCCAGCTTCATCGTCCAGCCCCTGTTCCTGGAGGATGACAGCCCGCAGATAATGGAGTCCGGTGTTGAGCTTGTCGCCGGCGAGCGCCTGATCTGTTGCGTTCAGCGCTTCAGTGAGCCTGCCTTCGTTGGCACAAATGCGGCTCAACAGCGCCAGCGCCCGTGTATCGTCTTTGTCTCGCGCAAGTTGTGAGGCAACCCTTTCGGCGGCTTCTCCGTAAGCACCCCGTTCATAGAGTGCCAAGGATTCCCGGTAGGGGTCTGCTTCTGGAAGGGCCAAATCGGGCAGAGGGCTGGGATCGGAGAAGCGGGGAACTTTCTGAGTCGGCAAATCGTGGAGTCTGCGAGGGGAAACATCCTCCTTCTGCTCCTCGTTGCCCCTTCCCCGTTTCCCGCCCCTTAGCTTTCGATAGAGGATCGCATCGGGAAAGGCGATCGGTTCGAATCCAGAGAACAAAGGGTTTGAGGTTTCGCACGGACTGACGAACAGCCAGCCCCCATCCAGAAGACAGTGCTGAAACCGTTCGACGACCTTTAAGGCGAGTTGCGGGGTCAAATACATTAGCACGTTGCGGCAGAAGATCACGTCAAGGGCATTGGTGTCGGTGAGCAGTGAAGGATATGGGTCCTCCACCAGGTTGAAACCGGAGAATTTCACCATTTCCTTGATCTCTGGGAGCAGCTCGAAGCGCCCCTCGGCGGTTTTTCGAAAATAGTTCTCCTTGAAATCTGCCGGTGTGTTGCGGAAGGACCAGTTCGTGTAAACCCCCTCCCTGGCCTTGCGCAGGGCATGAGGGTTGACATCGGTTGCCAGGATCGATATCTCCCAGTTTCGCAGGGTTTCTCGCATCCTGTAGAGCAGGATGGCAATGCTGTAGGGCTCTTCACCCGTTGCGCAACCGGCGCTCCAGATCCGCAGGCGTTGCTCACGGCCTTGACGTTTCCGAATGATTGCCGGGAGAATCTGATATTCGAGGGTATCAAAACACCGTATTTCACGCAGAAAATAGGTTTCGCCTACCGTCAGATAGCAGGCCATTGTTTCGATGAACTCTTTGGATGCTGTGGCAGAGGTGAACCAGGTTACGCACTGCCGGATATCCTGAAAGCCCAATCCTTTGGCTGCATGACAAAGGCACTGCTCAAGGCTTTGCCATTTGGAGGGGGGGAAATGCAGCCCCATCTGCTCTGCGATATGGGTGCTGACTTTTCCCAGTTCTAAATCGGAGAGGAGGTGCTTCATGGCCGTACACGCTGCATGAATTCTTTAAAAATATCGGTTTCAGCGGAGGCGATCAGTGTCTCCAGGTTCTGAATCATAATCAGTCCGTCGGGCAACTTGGCCACCCCGGCCAAGTAGCGCAGCTCAGGCAGAATCTCCGTCGCCTCCGTCAGCATATGCTCCGTACAGTTCTGAACCTCGCAGGCCGTTTCCGTCATCAAGGCAAAGCTGCGGTTGGCGCAACAAATTATGATCAACTGGTCGCTGAGCTCGACACGCCGCTCCGGCAGACCGAAGCGGCGACGCAGATCCAGTACCGGCAGGATTTTACCCTGAACGTTAATTACGCCAAGGATGAATGCCGGCCCGGCCGGCAGAGGAATGATCTCCACCGCTCTGACAACCCGCACCACAACCCCGAGAGGTATCCCAAAGCGCTGTCCGTCAAGGGTGAAGATTACGATCTGGCCGGCTCCGGTCATATGTAACCCCCAGCATCCAACCACTGCTTTACCTGGCCGGGGAATTTCCGCGTGTTGAGCGGCTTGGAGAGATAACCGTCGAATCCGGCGGCCAGAAACTTCTCTTCATCACCCCGCATGGCGAATGAGGTAAGAGCGATGATCTTCAGCCCGCTGGTCGCCGTATCAGCCTTCAGGATGCGACCGGCGGTCATGCCGTCCATCCCCGGCATCTGGATGTCCATCAGGACCAGATCAGGCATCAGTTCCCTGGCCAGGTTAATCCCTTCCTGACCGTCGGTAGCCACCACCACCTGATAGTCGTGAAAAATCAGAATATCCCTGATCAGGCTGCGGTTGTTCTTGTTGTCTTCAACGACAAGGATTCTCTGTGTCATGGTGGTTTACCTTCCTCACGTTATCGTCGTTTTGACTGCAATAAAAGAATACCCGCAACATTGACTTCGTCTAGTCAGTGCCACCCAATTAAGCTACACACAGCCACTTCGCGAATGGTCCCAGCTTAAGGCCTTTTTTCATTAGAAAGAATCTGTTCTATTGGCTGACAAATGTCCTGATACTTCAGGAAAACCACAACGCCCTCGGACACATTGGACATCCCTCTGGAGGGTTTGATATTCCCCCCTACAACCATTCAATATCCCTGATGCTTTCGCAATAACACTCATGCCGTCCCAACCATAGCCAAAAATAAAAAGCCGACTGAAAGCACTCTGGCTTCTACAGTCGACTTAATAATTTTACGATTCAGGCAAACATCCCAAGCCCCCCAGTGCTGCTCTACTGGGTCCTGGGTGCCGGGAGAATTTCGAGGAACATTATGGACTTACCGCAACATGAAGCTCGTGGTGCATTTGCAAATTGAATCTACCTGCTGCGTTTGAACTAGAATCTACCGCCTCAGTCATCCGTGACATTCATATTGCCGCACTCGGAGCAAACAACATCGCTCCAGCTCACCTGCCCCCTCAGCATGCAGTCTCCCCTTGTGCCATAGGTGAAACGGCAGGGCTGTTTCGCAGCGATCCACTTCGGCAGCAAGGGACCATATTCGTGTTTTTTTCGGGGTCGCGTCGGGAGGTCCTCGGCGTTTGCGCAATGACCGCAACGGATCTCGATGAGGCCCGTTTCCTGATTGTACCGCTCGGTGATCCCCTGCGGCCCTGCCATCTCCTGCTCCATCATAATTTCTCCAACTTCCCTTGACCTGCACTCAGGTCGGAAAACATGGTCTGAAAAGCTTCCAGCTGTTCTTCAGGCAGGCGAAGCCGGCAGCAGACCTTCTCGGCATAATCGGTAGAGAGGATTTCAGCCTCGAAGTCCGGCAGGCGCAACTTTAGTGTCGTCAGGAGGGAATAATCGAAGCTCGCCAGAGCCTCGATCCAGCAGATACGCAGGCTGCGCGGCAGTTGCTCCAGTGCGCTCTGCGCGGCGCCGGTGTAGGCCTTGACCATCCCCCCCTTTCCCAGCTTGATGCCGCCGAAGTAACGGGTCACCACCATCGCAGTATCGCCCAGGCCGCTATGCTGGAGACAGGTCAGCATGGGACGACCGGCGACGCCGTGAGGTTCGCCATCGTCGCTCAGGCCGATCCGGTCGCTGCTGCCCGGGGGGCCGACCAGGTAGGCCCAGCAGTTATGGCTGGCATCGGGGAATTCGGCCTTGATTTCAGCCACAAACACCTGCGCCTCGGCCTGGGAGGTGACTTCCTGCACGGTGGTGATGAAACGACTGCGCTCCACCTCGGTTTCACAGCGGAAACGACTAGCAGGGATTGAATAACGCTCAGTTGTAGAGGACATCGGGATTACCACTCATCGACATATGAGGCGCAGGGTGAAAGGTTTTCAAGACGATGCCTCGCAGTTCACCGAAAATAGGGGATTTGGGATTCGCCTGATAATGTTTCTGATTCCCAACTTTTGTGACTGTCAGGAGCCCGGCCTTAGAAAGCCTGTCCAACTCCCGGCTAACACCTCCGATGCCGACTTCGGCGAGACGCACAATCTCGTTAAGAAAAAAACTGCGATCCGGATTGCCAAACAACAACCCCAGCAGCTGTCGCTGTGTCTTTGAGAAAAGTACCTCGCCTAAACCTGTCATGTCCTCCCCCTTCATTCCCATATTGGGAACGATAACTCCCAATATGGGAATGATCAAACGATTTCTATTTTTACAGTCCTCAGCTAAAATAACTGCGACCCCGACGACCACCTCCCCCCTGAAGAATTCAAGTTACAGACTCCACAGAAATGATCAGCAGGACAGACTTCCGGAAACACTCATGGAGGATTCAGCCTCCCGTTTTTTGTAGCACTCATGGAGATTGACGTCTTTTTCTCTTGCATGATCCAACATAGAGAACCGTCGATCTTCCATCCGACAAACCTGCAAGCCCTCTGATTTCATCAACGGTAACCGTCACTGCCAGCCTGTAATTCACCGTCGGGCGGCCCGGAGGAAATTTCTTTGCCCCTCCCCCCGGATGTGGTAGCTTCCGCCGGAATCTGGAGCTGCTGAGAGCTCTCCAATCATCAGGGTCCACCCGGATCCGATTATTCCATCCCCGGCTTTGATGGTTTCACAATATACCGACTCAGAACTCATGCACCCTCAGTCTCCCCACCGATCCCGTCATCTGTTTCCTAACGTTCCGCTCTGCTCGCTCGATCTCTGCACCCTGCTGCTGAACATTTCCCAGAGAAAGGCTCTGTGATGAAATTGCGTCTCCTGCTGACCCTGACGGCTCTGGCCTTGCTCTGTGCCCCGAGTTTCGGGGCGCT
>JAAXQG010000112.1 GCA_012974445.1 Desulfuromonadales bacterium | reverse complement strand
AGATGTGTATAAGAGGCAGTTTCAGGGCTCATCTGCTTGGGCTGAAAAACGACCTTATCGGCGGTATAGTCGATCCAATTGTTGCTCAGAATCCGGTTCTCTTTCTCCAGCTGGGCCCGGATGGGAGACTTGGGAAAAGGAGTCAGGATAGTAAACTCAGCCACATCGAGCTCCACCTCCAGGAGGAAGTCCACCAGGCGCTTGATATCGTCTTCGCTCTGGTCGTCGGTGCCCAGGATGATGGTGCCTTCCACGCCGATGCCGTTGTCTTTGAGGCGGCGGATGCGGTTGCGGATCAGATCGGAGGTGTCGAAGACGGCCTGATAGACGTACCAGGCCCCGGCGTCGGAGGCCAGTTTGAGAATCTCGTCGTCATCCAGGATGGGATGGGAGACCCATTTTTTCTTCAGCGGCGCCATCTCGGTAAAGAGATCCTTGAGCCACTGGCGGTCCTGGGCCAGGGAATTGTCGACGATGAACATGCGGTTGTTCTTGATGGCCTCCATCTCTTCGATGACCTTGTCGATGGGGCGCGGACGAAAGGTCTTGCCGCCCAGAAAGCCTGTGCAGCAGGGGAAGCAGTCGAACTTGCAACCGCGAGAGGCGTGGACCAGATCGAGCATCTGAACGCCACGGTAGTTGTAGAGTTCCCGGTTGAGGATCTCGCGACGGGCGGTACCGATGAGCGCCGTGTCAGGGTGCTTGCCCATATAATCGTAGACCGGCTTGAGGCGCCCGGCCTCGAAATCCTCCAGCACCCCCGCAAGGCGCCCCTCCACCTCGCCGAGAAAGACCGTGTCGGCATGCTCCTTCACCTCTTCGCTGTGCAGCATGGTGGCGATACCGCCGAACATGACGGTCTTGCCCAGGGAGCGGAAATGCTTCGCGATCTCGAAGGCCCGGGGCAGCTGCGCCGTCAGCATGGTGGAGATGGCAATCAGGTCGGCTCCACTGTTGAAGTCGATAGTCTCAAGATTCTCGTCGGTAAAGAGCAACTCCACGGCCTCGGGAACCTCAGCGGCAAAGACAACGGGGCCGTGGGGAGGCAGATGAAATTCGGTCTGCCGGTCCAGCTTGGGCCAGCGGGGGTAGATCAGATGCATCTTCATGGGGGTAACCTCTCGGTAAACGCGGATTTCTATTTTTTATGTAACAGCTTCAGCTTTAATTCTCTTTAAGTCGGCAGCAGGGCAGCAGCGAGCTCCGTCAGGCAGTCGCAGGAGTACTCTCCCCAATGAATCCGCCCCTTCTTGAGGCAGATGCGGCCATAGGGCTGGACGCCTTCGCGCTGCTGCCTCTCCAGCACCAGAAAAACGGCACCGGCCTCCGGATCCTGTAGGGCGAGCTCAACAGGTGGCTCCAGGTCGCTGATGCCCACCAGCATGGCCTCGCAGTCCTCCATGGCCAGATTTCCCAGGGCCATGCCCAGAGTATCCATGCCGCCTGCGCCCCCCTCGTTCAGCACAAAACCTGCCCCGGTAAGCCCGAAACGGATGGCAGCCTCCCCCAGAAAACAGTTGGAGAGGGTGTAGGCAAAGAGGTTGGGACTGGCCAGACGACCCGAATCGGGCAGCACCGTATCGAAATAGGCCATGTCCGTCCTGAGGCAGCCCCAGCGTGAGGAGGCGATGACTCCGATGGGACGCTTGCTCTCCCAGTGTTCCAGCCCAGCGTCTCGCAGGGCGAAGGTAATGGCAGAGAGCCCCAGCTTGGAGTAATCATCCAGGCGCCCGAAGCGCTTATAGGGCTCCTCGAACACATCCCGGCGAGCAAGCTTAGGCAGGCAACCGGGTCCCAGGGTGAAGGGGACGCCTCCCCTGCCGCAGCCCATACCGGATGCCGACACCCAGCCGATGCCGGTAACCAGTGCCTGAAGAGGTTCGTGGATTAAATCGGTCATGGCCAGTCTCCCCGCTGCAGCACAAGGGCGGCGTTGACGCCGCCGAAACCTGAATTGGTGGTGAGCAGATAGTCACCGTCAACACCGAGGGACCGGCTGCTCACCTGCCCTTGGGCCCCATCCTCTGGGTGCTCAAAACCCACCGTGGGAGGAATCCGGTGATCTCTCAGACTCAGGAGCCCCAGAGCAACCTCCAGCCCCCCGGCTGCCCCCAGGGT
>JAAXQG010000081.1 GCA_012974445.1 Desulfuromonadales bacterium | reverse complement strand
GGGATGAGGCAGTGTGAGCTCAGGGTTGGATTGCTGGAGATCGTCGTAAAGCAGCAGGTCGATGTCGAGAGTCCGGGCTTCCCAGCGAACCTTGCGCTGACGGCCGAACCGGGCTTCGATGCTCTGACAGAGGCTCAGCAGCGCCTCGGGGGCCAGGCTGCTGCGGGCACGCACTACGGCATTGAGATAGGGGGGCTGGCCACCGGGACCGCCTACGGCCTCCCCCTGATAGAGGGGGGAAGGCTCGAGCGCTTCGAGCCCCGCGTCCCAGAGGGCGCGCAGGGCGTCACAAAGAGTTTGTTCCCGTTCACCGAGATTGGCTCCCAGAGCCAGAAAGACCTGCACCATGACGATTTCTCCTGCAAAAAACCGATTAAATCACAGCCCCCTCTCATCGTCAACGAAGGGCGCCAGCATTGCGCGCAGAAATATGCCATGCTAATAAATATGGGAACCCATCGCCTGCCGCAACAACGGTTTAGGCTCCCTGCCACCTCTTCGAAGGGAAAGCGCCCCGATGAACCTGTGCCTCAGTCTAGCCGTGCGTGACCTGGACCATACCGAGTATTTCTACCAGTCGATTCTTGGGCTGGATATCTCCCGGGTAATCGTCGCCAAGGGACATCCGCCGCTGCTGATGCTGACACTGGGCGACAGCGTCATCTGCTTTCGCGATGCCGGCGTCATCGAGGCCATGCACCCGGCCTTGCTTCAGAACATGGATCGCCACCCCTTCGGCGTGGGGGTGAATTTCGAGATCCCGGTAATTGATCTCGCCCCGATAGTTCGTCGACTGGACAGCGAAGAGGTGCGCTGCCTCTATGAGCTGGACGATGCGGAGTTCGAGCGCCGGGAAATCTGGGTGCATGACCCCGACGGTTACCTGCTGGTGCTGATGCAGGAGAAGGCCAACTGAAGCTGATAAACTGGAGAGGCCAGAAATCTAAATGAGGGGGATCGGCTTGAACAGCCACAGACAGATCAACCAGGTACTCGACAATCTGAGCGCCCGACACCTTCGGGGCAAGGACCGCCCCTTGCGCCTGGCCATGACGGCGCTGCTGTGCGGAGGGCATATCCTCATTGAGGATGTCCCCGGGCTGGGCAAGACGACTCTGGCCCTGGCCCTCTCTGGCACCCTGGGGCTCAGCTTCGGTCGGGTGCAGTGCACCAGCGACCTGCTGCCCTCGGACATCACCGGGATGTCCATCTACGAGCGACGGGAAGAGCGTTTTCGCTTCATCAAGGGGCCGATCTTCAACAACGTGCTGCTGGTGGACGAGATCAACCGCGCCATGCCCAAGACCCAGAGCGCCCTGCTCGAGGCCATGGAAGAGCGCCGGGTCACCGTCGACGGTGTCACCTACCCTCTGCCCGACCCCTTTGTGGTCATCGCCACCCAGAACCCGGTGGAGCAGGTGGGCACCTACCCCCTGCCCGAATCCCAGCTGGACCGCTTCAGCCTGCGCACCGGCATCGGATACCCCCCCCGGGACATCGAACGGGAAATCATCCGGGGCGGCAGCCTGCGCCACCGCCTCGCGGACCTGAAGCCCAGCCTCCATGCCCCGGAGATCCTGCAGGCTAGAAGCGAGGCGGCGGCAACCCACCTCTCAGTGGCAGTCACCGACTACATCTGCGACCTGGTGGAGGCGACGCGCACCCACCCCATGATCCTCTCGGGGATCAGCACGCGAGGTGGCATCGACCTGGCGGCGGCAGGGCGGGCCTGCGCCTTTCTGGACGGCCGCGACCATGTGGCACCGGAGGACATACAGGAGATGGCCACAGCCGTCTTTGCCCACCGTCTCATCCTTCGCCCCGAACAGGCCCATCAGGACAGAGAGGAGATACTGCGATCGCTACTGCAAAAGCTCCCCGTTCCTACGGCCTGAAACTCACCCGGGCGGGGGCTATCTATATCGCCCTGACCCTGCTGCTGGGCTTTGCCGCTATCAACACGGGCAACAACCTTCTTTACCTGCTGGTCTCGGCACTGCTGGGATTCATGACTCTCTCGGGACTGCTGGGCAAGTCCAACCTGGACCGGATTGAGCTCCATCTGGAGCTCCCTGCCGAGACCTACGACGGTCAGCCGACACTGGCCCGGCTCCAGATCCGCAACTCCAAACGCTGGCTGCCCAGCTTCCTGATTGAAATAGAGCTCGAAGGGGGGAGCGCCTTTGTCCCCTACCTGCCCCGGAAATCACAAATCCACGCCCCCCTGGACCTCTGCCTCAACGGCAGGGGGTGGAAGAGGCTGGAGGGGGGGCGTGGA
>JAAXQG010000135.1 GCA_012974445.1 Desulfuromonadales bacterium | reverse complement strand
GCAACCTGAAGCTCCGCCCTGGGGCGGTGCAGCGATTCCCTGATTAACAGGCTTGCGAGAGTAATGGCGGTCACCAGCAGGAGCAGCATCCGAAGATTAAGCAGGGCGCGGAAACCAAGGCCAGCTGTGCCGAAGCTGTAACAGATGAGCCCCTTTTGTCCCTTGGGGGCAAACTGCTGCGTACAGGCATCGAGGCAGCGACCACAGTTGATGCACTCGATCTGGTAGCCATTGCGGATGTCGATCCCCATGGGGCAGGCCCGGACGCAGGCCTGGCAGTTAGTGCAGCGCTGGGCCTGCTCCTGGGGCAGGTGCAGGCAGAGGGTCGCGGGGTCGACGAGAACGGTCTGAAAGCGGCCGTAGGGGCAGAACTCCTTGCACATCAGGCGGCGGACAAAGGCCAGGTTGATGTACATGGGCAGACTGATGGCGGCCAGGAAGATCCAGGCCGCCACCGGGAGCTGCCCCGATGTCAGCTCAGCCCAGAACCGCCAGGGTTCCATGAAGTACCAGAGTCCGGCACAGGCGCTGAGCAGGGACAGAGCCAGGCAGAACAGCTGGAAGATCGTCGTTTTTATCCCCCGCATTTTCCAGGCGCTACGCCCCTGAAGCCCGATCCCGCGCTCGAAGCCTTCGATCAGATCGGAGTAGAGGGTCTGAGGGCAGGCCCAACCGCACCAGAGGCGCCCCAGAACCAGGGTGATCATCAGGAAAATCAGCAGGGCCAGAAGCAGGGCCAGAAGCAGCAGGTAGAGCTCCTTGACCCTGAGCTGCGTCCCGAAAAAGAAGAGGGAGAGCGTCCCCAGGTCGATGCGGAAAACGCTCTGCCCCTTCATGCTCAGAAAAGGAATAATCAGAATCGCCCCCGCAGCAAGCAGCTGAAAGGTGCGGCGCCAGGGGGCAAGCAGGTGCCGGGTGCAGCCTGTGGTCATGGCAGGCAGCGTCCTATTTCAGCCCCAGTACGAAAGCAGCCAGAGCCCCAATCTTATCCGAGGAGAGCTGGTTGCCGAAAGCCGGCATGCCGCCGGGGCGCCCCTGGGTGATGCTCTGTGAAATCTGCTGAGTACTTAGGCCGTATTCAAAGTTCTCGCTGCGCAGGTCAGGACCGATCCCCCCCTCGCCCTTCTCGCCATGGCAGATGGCGCAGTTCTCCGAGTACAGAGCCGCTGCATCGATGGGGGGCGCTGCCACAGGGGCAGAGGGAACTGAGGCAGGGGGAGCTGATTCGGCAGAGGTTGTTTCGGCCCTGAATGCACTCATCTGCTGCTTGAATTCTTCCTGACTGCTCCAGCCGCTCAGCAGGTAATAGGCCATGAACACCAGAGCCCAGGCGATGAGTCCGAAGTAGAGTATTTTGAAGTAGATCGGCGGTTTGCGCTGCCTGTCTTCGACGATGCCGTCAATCTGGTGAGTTGATTCATTGTCTTTTTGATCATCTGACATATCGACTATCCCTTCAGTCCTCATCCAGCATGCGAAATTTGGCCTTTTCCATCTTGTCCCGGTTGCCCGGGCGCCAGGTGCGAAGCAGAATCAGGGCGAAAATGACAAAGAGCCCGAAGCTGGTACCCAGATAGAGAATCGATGCCCAGTCCATCAGGGCTGCTTTCGGTAGTTGATGAAGTTCACCAGCTGCCAGAGCCGGGCCGAGCCAAGGGCTGCGAAGGAGGGCATTCCCCCGTCCTCAATGCCGTCGTGAATCAGGCGAAACAGGTCGGCATCGTCCAGGTAAGGCTCATCCAGCGCTGGTCCGATGTCGCCGGTGAGGTCCTCTGCGTGGCACATGGCGCAGTTGTCAGCGTACAGAAGTTGCCCCGCCCTGATGGCTGCCTTGTCCTTCGGGCTGGGGTTGGCCAGCTCTCCGACCACCTCGGTTTTGGCGCTCTGGCGCCAGGGGATATCGCTGCCCAGTTTCTGCAGGTAAGCGACCATGGCGTCCATCTCGGTTTTGCCTTCAAGGCTGCTGATCTGCGCCTCGGTGAAGGGGAAGCCCAGAGTCTCCATTTTTTTCCGGCTGTACTCAGGGTCGATCTCAGCCTCGGTCAGGAAGTCATAATCGGGCATGTTGGATCGGGGGACCATGGACTGGGGATCGGCCATGTGTTTGTAGTGCCAGGCGTCAGGATATTTCCCGCCGATGCGCGCCAGATCTGGTCCGGTGCGGCGGCTGCCCCAGAGAAAAGGGCGATCGTAGACGAACTCGCCTGATTTGGAATAGTCGCCGTAGCGCAGAACTTCGGCCACCAGAGGGCGCACCGTCTGGCTGTGACAATTGTTGCAGCCCTCGCGGATGTAGACGTCGCGGCCATCCTGCTGCAACGGGGTGTAAGGCGTCACCGATGTGATGCGATCGGCTTCGGTGTTGACCCAGACGAAGGGCAGAACCATGGTGATGCAGGTGCCGACAAGAATGGCTGCTGTGGCCAGAATCAGCAGAATAACGGGTTTTTTCTCCCACATGATCTTGAACCTCCTTTCCTAGGCGTTTTCGGTGGCCGGTACGCTTTGGGGCTGCGCTTTAGCGGCCGTCTTATAGATGTTGTAGATAAAGATAAGTACGCCCACCAGGTAGAGCACACCACCCAGGGCCCGGATCCACCAGTAGGGGTAGAGCCGCACCACCGTCTCCATGAAGGTGAAACTCAGCGATCCGTCGGGGTTGATGGCGTGCCACATGGAGGCTTGAAGTACTCCGGCGATCCACATGCTCACCGAGTAGATGAGCTGCCCCACGAGCACCAGCCAGAAATGAAGGTTGGCCAGGGGGATGCTGTGCAGCTCGGTGCCGCAGAGCCGGGGGTAGAGATAGTATATAGCCGCAAAGATTACCAGCGAGACCCAGCCCAGGGTGCCCATGTGGACGTGGCCGGGAACCCAGTCGGTATAGTGTATAAAGGCCGAGAAGGAGCGGATCGCCTGCAGCGGCCCCTGCAGGGTCTGCAGGCCGTAGAAGGTGATCCCCAGGATCAGAAACTTTACCAGATAGTTCTCCTTCATCTGGTGCCACTGTCCGTTCATGGAGAGATAGCCGTTAAAGACGCTGCCCCAGGACGGAGCGATGAGCATCACCGAAAAGCCCATGGCCAGGGTCTGGACCCAGTCGGGAACCGGTGTCCAGAGCAGGTGATGGGCGCCGGTCCAGAGGTACATGAAAATAAGACTCCAGAACGCCACGATGGAAAGTCGGTGGCTGTAGATGGGCACCCCCGTGGATTTGGGGAGGAAATAGTAGAAAATGGCCAGCGGGGGCGCGGTCAAAACCATGGCCACCGCATTGTGGCCGAACCACCACTGGACGTTGGCGTCGTTGGTCCCGGCAAAAGCCGAGTAGGACTTGAACAGGGAGACGGGCACCGCGGCGGAATTGACCAGAAAGAGGATGGCAACCCCTACCAGCGAGGCCAGCATGTACCAGAGTGAGACGTACATCTGCTCTTCGCGGCGCTTGATGATGGTCATGATGATGTTGACGGAGAAAATGACCCAGAGCACCACGATCATCAGGTCCACCGGCCACTCCATCTCGTGGTATTCCTTGGATGTCTGGAAACCCAGAACCAGGGTCACCGCCGCCGTGATGATGGTGGCGTTAAAGAGGTAGAGCTGCACCTTGGCCAGGGTCGGGCTCCAGAGGCCGGTCCTGCATAGCCGCTGGACCATGTAGAGGTACAGGGCCATGAAACTGCCGATACCCCAGCCGTAGATTCCCGCATTGGTGTGCAGGGGGCGCAGGCGCCCGTAGGTGAACCAGGGGGCGATGTTCAGGTCGGGGTTGACCATCTGGAAGGAGATCAGCACCCCCACCAGGATGGCTACAAGCCCCCAGAGAATGCTCCAGTTGACGAAGCTCCTGACGATAGTGGTATCGTAGGTCGGGTTTTCCATATACGGCTCCTGTTGTGGGAAGGAAAGTTTTCAGTTCAGGGCATTCTAATGGATAGGGTGCGCTTGTCAAGAGCAGGTATGACCGCAGCGGTTATCTATCGAGGTTTGATTCAAGTGCCTGAAATGACAACATTGATTCCGATAGGCTGATCATCGGCAGGGTTTGGAATCTTTAGTTGTCTGAAATATGGGTTTTTTGCAAAGAGCGAGGTTGTTGTGCTGTCCATCGGTCGAAAAATATTTTTACTCCTTTCAGGGTCCCTGATATTTTTGGTGCTGCTGGCTTTTCTGGTGCTGGAACGGGGCCAGTCCCGGGAGTGGGAGCAGTTTCACAGGCTTCAGAATCTGGCCTTTGCCCGATTCGCCACCACCGAGGTGCTCAAGCTGTTCAGGGGAGATTTCTCGGCGCAGCTCCCGCAAAGAAGGGTTGAACTGGCGGAGCTTCTGGCGTTTAACCGCAACCTTGCGGCGGTGCAGCTCTATGGGCCGGGGGGGCGGTTGCTCTTTGATTCGGGGCCCTTTATAGAATTCAGCCCGTTCAACTCCCCCCCCCCGGATCCGGTGCGACTGACTTCTGTGGAGCTGAGTTCCCGGATGTTTGCCGATCCGGGTCAGGGAAGAGTGCTCGATCTTCTGGTGCCTGCCCGCAGCCCCTCCGGGCAGTACGTTCTCTCGGTGCGCTACCTGGTCTCTTTCCGCAGCCTGGATGAGAGCTTAGCGACCATGCGCCGGCAGTTCGCCCTGATCGGTCTTGCCGCCCTGGTGCTTTGTCTGGCTCTGTCTGCCGCCGTGGCTCGCTGGCTCAGTCGACCTCTCAAGGAACTTTCCCTAGGTGCCCACCAGATCGCCGGTGGCAACCTGGATCATCGTCTTTTTTTCAGGGGACGTGACGAACTCTCCCGTCTGGGGGAGGCCTTCAATCTCATGGCCGCATCGCTCAAGAGTCGAAATCAAGAGCTGCTTCGTGCCAATGTTGATCTTGCCAGGGCCAATGAAGAGCTCGGTGCGACCCAGCAACAGCTGGTGCGCTCCGAGCGTCTTGCCGCCGTGGGGCAACTGGCCGCAGGCGTCTCCCACGAGATCGATAATCCGGTGGGCATCATCCTGGGGTATGCCGAACTGATGCTTCACGAGCTTCCCCCCGATGCCTCGGCTCGGCAGGATCTGCAGGTCATCATCGACGAATGCCGCCGTTGTCGGCGGATCACCGGGGGGCTGCTCGGACTGGCTCGCCCGAGCACCAGCGTTTTGGAGTGCTTTGATATCCCCGCTCTGCTCCGAAGCACCCTTGATGGGTTGCGCCCACAGAAGCTCTTTCGAACCCTTGAACTCGATTTAGACCTGCCCTCCGCTCTGGACTGGTGGGGGCACGCAGATCCGTTGCGACAGGTTCTGATCAATTTGCTGCTCAACGCCGCTCAGGCGCTGGGGGGGCAGGGGCGTATCCGGGTTTCTTGTCGCAGACTCGACGGGGGAGTTGAGCTGCTGGTGGAAGACTCGGGGCCCGGGGTTGCTGCGCAGATGAGGGAGAAGGTTTTCGAGCCCTTTTTCAGCACCAAAAAACGCGGAGAGGGCACGGGGCTCGGGCTGAGCGTGTGCCGGAAGCTGGCCGAAGAGCAGGGGGGGAACCTGATCCTTGAGGACTCTGCTCTGGGGGGGGCAGCACTTCGGCTCTTTTTGCCGCAGGGCACAGGGGAAAAAGACTTTGACAAGGTGCAGAGCAATTCCCTAGGATAGCCCCACTTTTATATGCGGAAAGAACTGAGTTATCACTATGGAAAAAGCGCTTCAATTGCTCTCTGATGATATCCCCCGAGTCGAGGCTCAGCTCCTTGAAGATCTTGACTCCGGCGTGCCGCTGATCCGCAAGGTCGGTGAATACGTCTTTGCCAGCGGAGGCAAGCGGGTTCGTCCTCTGCTTCTGCTGCTTTGCGCGCGACTCAGCGGCTACTCCGGGCACCGACATATCGGGCTGGCCAGTGTGGTAGAGTTCATCCATACGGCGACCCTGCTGCACGACGACGTGGTCGATGGCGCCGTGCTGCGCCGGGGCAACTCTTCGGCCAATGTCCTCTGGGGGAACGAGGCCTCCGTACTGGTGGGGGACTTTCTCTTTGCCAAATCCTTCTCCATCATGGTGCGGGTGGGAAGCCTGAGCATTCTGCAGATCCTCTCCGATGCCACAACTAAAATGGCCGAGGGGGAGGTGTTGCAGCTGGTCAGCACCGCTGATATGGAGGTTGCCGAGGAGCGCTACCTGGAAGTTATCCGCAGCAAGACGGCTGTTCTGCTCTCGGCTGCCTGTGAGGTTGGCGGTGTTCTCGGTGAGGTCGATGACGCCAGGCAGGAAGCGCTTCGTGAATTCGGTCTCGATCTGGGGCTGGCTTTCCAGCTCATGGACGACGCCCTGGATTACGTGGCCGATCAGGAAGAATTCGGGAAATCCCGGGGACACGATCTTGAGGAGGGGAAAATTACCCTGCCTCTGATCCATCCGCTGCGCTGCTGCACCGACGAGGAGCGCCAGAGCATCGCCTACGTGGTGGAGAAGGACTGTCTGGATCCAGGGGATTTCGCCCTGGTCTTCGACCTCATCAATCGCTACGATGGCATCGGACACACCCGGCAGCGAGCCCGAGACTATGTGGAGTCGGCAAAGGCTCGCCTGAGCATCTTTGGAGACTCGCAAACCCGCCAGGCCCTGTACGAACTGGCCGATTATGTAGTGACCCGCAGTAAGTAGTTTTCCCGGCTCTTTCGCCACCTGCCTGCTGTGTCCGGTTTGAGGTAGAGCCAATTCGCTGTGAAGGCCCCCCGTAACCTGAGTGTTACGGGGGGCCTTTTTCTGTTTAAAATCCTATGAAGTCCGACTCCCTGGGGCTTGTTTCGTCCTTTGTCGCTTATTTGGCCCGGTCATTGCTTTTGATGGGAGGTAGCGGTTTTTTTTAACAACGGAGATTTGCCCCAGATCATGGAAAATTCGACCCTCATCTACAAAAATAACCTTCAGGTGCTCGGGGAGTCACTGGAAGTGCAGGTTTTTTCTCGGCAGGACGGGCGGCATTTCGCCCGGACAGTCTTCGGGCCCTCGGACCAGATTATCATCGACGGCGCCAGCCCCAGGGAGGTCCTTGAAAAACACTGCGACGCTCTTGCACTGGCGCTGCATTTTCGCCGTTTCCCCTCTGCCTGATTTGCAGGTTACTTTTGGGCTCCCGTACTCCTGCGCCGATCTGGTAAGATCGGTGTCATGATTCGATTCCGCCTAAATCTACATCGTAAAATCCTTCTCGCCTTCCTGGCGCTCTCCATGATTCCCACGGCCTTTCTGGCCATCGACTCCAGTCACCGGCTTTTGAGCGTGGAAGAACAGTTGCGCCAAAACGCCACTCAGGCGCTGGACGACCAGGCCGCAGGAGCCTTGGAGCTTCGGGCGAAGATGGTGGCCGAGCACCTGGGTGATTTTCTCGACAGTTGCGTCCGCGACCTGCTGAGCCTCTCGCTGCTTCCCCCCGATGTCGAACTCTGGCGCAGTTTTGCCTCCCACCACCGTCGGGAGATCTGGCAGCGCGACCCCCGGGGGGAGGGCGAGCTGAGATTTTCTCTCCCCCTGTATAAGGAGCTGGCCTGGATCGATCCCCAGGGGCGTGAGCTGCTGCGGCTCCTTGATGGGGAGCCGGCTCAGGATCTTCGCGATGTTTCGCTGCCAGGCAACACCAGCTATCTAAGTGAAGCCTATTTCGACGCTGCCGCTTCCCTGCCGCAGGGGGACGTGTACATGACGGCGGTGACCGGCTGGCACGTCAGTCGCCAGGAGCAGCTGGCGGGGGCCACTTCACTCGAAGAGGCTTTCGCAGGCAAGAGCTTCGAAGGGGTGATTCGTCTTGTTACGGCGCTGCGTGATGAGGGCGGAAATCTCAAGGCGCTGGTGGTGCTCTCCCTCGATCATCGCCACCTGATGGAATTTACCCAGCACATCCTGCCCACCGAAGAGCAGTTTACTCTCTTTCCCTCCTACGACAGCGGCAATTACGCCTTCATGTTCGATGGCGATGGCTGGATTATCACCCATCCCAAATACTGGGATATCCGTGGGCTCGATGCGCAGGGGCAGCCGGTAGCCCCTCTTGGGCAGGACAGCAGCGCCGAAGCGCTGGAGATGGGTCCCCCCTTCAATCTATTTCATGCCGGATTCATTCATGAAAATTATCCCGTGGTGGCCTCCCGGGTAATCGAAGGGCGAAGTGGTGTCGTCGATGTCACCAATGTAGGGGGCTCCGAGAAGATCATGGCCTACGCGCCCGTTCCGTACCCCGAAGGCGTTCGTGGCCCCTCGAGTATTTTTGGCGGCATCACTATCGGTGCCGAGCTGGCCCAGTTCCACCGCAGCGCCGAAGAGACTTCGCGCAGCATTCGCCGCCAGATTACCAAGGCCGTCAGTGAGTATTGGTTGCTGATCAGTATCGTGGCGCTGCTGGTCTGTGTAGCGGCTTATCTGCTGTCTCAGTCGATCCTGGGCCCCATCCTCAAACTCACCGCCGGTACAAGGGAGATGGCCCGCGGAAAGAGCCCCGATCTGATTGAGGCCCATTCCGGTGATGAGGTGGAGGAGCTGGCCAGCTCCTTTAATGCCATGGCGCAGGAGCTCGATCAGCGACGCAGAAAACTCACCTCGACCCTGGAGGCGTTGAGGCGCTCGCGGCAGAGTCTGATGCGCGAGCGCAATTTCAAGGTCGCGGTGCTCGAAAATGTCGAGACGGGAATCCTGACCCTGGACGCGCAAGACCGGGTGACTTCGGCCAATGGTCCCGTGCGGCAGATTCTCAATCTGGAGCCCCCCCAGGGGCTGCCCGGTATCACCGACTATCTCGCCGACTGGCCTGCGGTCTGTCAGGAGTTGGAGCCGGGACTGGCACAGCAGAGGGACGGACGATGGAACCACTATGTGGAGATCGACGAGGGGCAGGTCCTCACCTTTCGTCTGGCGCTTCTGCCTCTATCGGGGGGAGTCCAGTCGGGGCGGCTGCTTATCGTCGAGGATCTTACCGACCGCGCCCAGATGCGGCGCAGCATCGCCCGCATGGAGCGCCTGGCTTCATTGGGGAGGCTCTCGGCCGGACTGGCTCATGAAATACGCAACCCACTCACCGGCGTCAGCCTGCTGCTGGACGAGCTTCACGACCGGTTGATTGGCGACCCCCAGGATCAGGGTCTTATTCAGAGGGCGCTGGCCGAGATTGAGCGCCTCGAGACCCTGATGGGCGAACTGCTGAGCTTTTCCTCCCAGTCCAGGGGGGCGCTTGTTCCCGGCGACCTGTCTCAGGTGCTCGAAGAGGTCCTCTTTCTGGTTCAGCGTCAGTGCGAAGCCTCGGACGTCAGTCTTGAAAAATCGATGGACCAGGGGCTGCCTCGAATTCTGCTCGATAATGGCAAACTCAAACAGGCTTTTCATAATCTGCTCAACAACGCCCTGCAGTCCATGAGCGCCGGAGGCCGGCTCAAAGTCAGTCTTTCGGCGTCGCACCCGGGTGTCTTTCTGACTATCGAGGACAGCGGTGTGGGGATCCCTCCGGAGCGCATTGCCCTGATCTTTGAGCCCTTTTTCACTACCCGGGGGGAGGGCACGGGATTGGGGCTGGCCATTACTCACAATATCGTCTCCGAGCATGGCGGGCGCATCGATGTGACCAGCCGCGTCGGGCAGGGTAGCTGCTTCAGACTCTGGTTCCCCGAAGTGACGGATTGAGGCTGTTTTTGGCCTATTGTTGCCCTGCTTGATACTTCTTCTTAAGGTAAGTGGCTAAAAATCACCCTTTCCCCTTGCAGCTAAAACCGCGTTTGCTTATTCTTCTGGTGCGACGTACATCAATCCGCGCAACCGGGAGGCCCCTTGGAAAAGATACTGATTGTCGATGATGAAGCCTTTATCCGCGAGAATCTGGAACGGATTCTCGCAGGTGACGGATACCGCCCCTTTTCCACCGAGAGCGGAGAAGAGGCGCTGCGCCTTGTGGAAGAAGAAGAGATCGATCTGGTTCTGCTCGATCTGAATCTGGGGCCTCACAGTGGGCTGGACGTGCTGAAGAAACTTCGGGAGATCGATCCCGATGTGCTGGTAATCATCATCACCGGCTATGGCACGGTAGAAAGTGCAGTGGAAGCTCTGAAGATGGGAGCTTACGATTATATCAAGAAGCCGTTCAAGGCCGATGCCATCCGCCTGATTGTCAAGCTGGCCCTTGAGACCCAGAGCCTGCGCCGCACCCTTCGTGCCCTGAAGCGTAAATCACTCGATTCGGTAAGCAGCGCCGACATGGTGGGCTCGAGCCCGGAGCTTCTCCAGGTCTTTCGCCAGATCCGCGAGGTTGCCAAGCACGAGACGGCCACGGTCCTTATCACCGGGGAGAGTGGTACGGGCAAGGAACTCGTCGCCCGGGCCATTCACAACCTCTCCCCGAGAAGCCAGCGTCCCTTCACCGAGATCAACTGCGGCAGCCTCCCTTTCAATCTTCTCGAGACTGAACTTTTCGGCCATGAAAAAGGGGCCTTTACCGACGCCAAGACACGAAAAATAGGTCTTTTTGAAGAGTCCAACGGTGGCTCCATCTTTCTCGACGAAATCGGGGAAATGGACATGAATCTCCAGGTGAAACTTCTTCGGGTCCTGGAGGATCGCAAGTTCAGACGCCTGGGGGGAGTGCGCAACATCGACATCGACGTGCGCATCATCGCCGCTACCAACCGCGAGCTCAAGGTCGCCATCGACGAGAAGGCTTTTCGCGAAGACCTCTACTACCGGCTCAATGTCTTCCCCATCCATATCCCCCCCCTGCGGGAGCGGCGTGAGGACATCCCGGCGCTCCTGGATTTCTTTCTCAAGCGTTTCAGTCGCGAGTTTAAGAAGCGGATGAAAGAGATATCCCGCGAGGCCCTGGACCTGATGACCCGCTACCACTGGCCGGGAAATGTGCGGGAGCTCAAGAACCTGGTGGAGCGCATCTGCATCATGCATGACGTGGAGATTCTTCGTCCCGAGCATTTGCCCACGGAGATCTGGGGGCAGGGGCCGAGTCGCGAGATGCCTTCAACCATCGATATTCCCCCTGAAGGGGTCGTGCTCGACGATATCATCGCACAGATCGAGAAGGACCTGGTGAGCAAGGCGCTCAAGATCACCGGAGGCAACGTGGCTAAAACCGCCCGAATCCTGAATGTGCCCCGGGGCACCCTGAGATACAAGCTCGACAAGTACGGACTGGCGGCCGAGGGCTGAGCCGGTCCGCGAAACATGAGGGTGGGGGGGAGAATTTTCGAGGAAAGTGGCCGATATCGGCCAC
>JAAXQG010000066.1 GCA_012974445.1 Desulfuromonadales bacterium | reverse complement strand
GATGAGCGCCGCACCGGCGAGTTGCCCGGTGCCGATGGTACGGGGGAGGTGGGCCTCGAAGCCGGGGAGGCGGGCACGCAACTGGCGGTGCGCTTCATGCTGAAACGGCGGCATGAACGGATCGATACGGTGCGCTTTCAGGTCTTCGGCTGCGGTTTTACCATCGCCGCCTGCGCCGCCGCCGCCGAGCTGGCCGAAGGGCTCAGGCTCCCCGAGGCGCTGGAACTCACACCGGCCCAGGTCGATGCGCTGCTGGGCGGGCTTCCCGCCGAACGGGATTACTGCGCCGATCTGGCCGTTCAGGCCCTGCACGCATCCGTTCGCAGCCTCACCAGTTCCGGCACTCTCAGCTCGGTTCTTTCCCCTGAGCATCAGGAGCAGGGAGCGATGATTTCCCCCGAGCATCCCCTTTACCGCCTGCTTATGGAAAGCGCTCCGGGTGACTTTGCACCGGAGGATCGCCTTTTTCTGGCCTGCGTACTCAGTATGGCGATCAGCGAACCTTCTTCTTCGCCCGCAGCTCTGGGGCTCTCTAGCGCCCAGTTCTCCGATTTGCTCGCCCGCGCCTTTCCGGCCGTTGACCCTCAGGCTCTTCGCTCCTACGATGCCGGTGCCGGAGAGCTGCCTCCCGAGATCAACGAGGAGATCCTGGCGATTCTACTCACCCATATCCCGGAGGGGCCTTCGGTATTGAGCCGCCTGCTGCCGCGCATTCTGGCCGCCAGGGCCGCCCATCCCGGTCATCTCTGGACGGCCATGGGGCTTTTCGAACGCCCGCAGCTCAGCGCCGCCATCCGTCGGCATCTGCCTTCTCTGGCCGCGGCCAACGCCGACAACATGCGCTGGAAACGCTACCTCTTCAAACAGCTATGTGACGCCAGCGGAGCCATGCTTTGCAAGGCTCCCAATTGTGGAGTATGTAGCGACCACGCACTCTGCTTCGCACCCGAAGAAACTGAAAATTGATTTTTCGCCCTTTATTTTAAGGAGACAAGCAATGACTGAAATCGACAAGGCCCTGGCCGCTTACATCGCAGATGAAAATGCCCAGAGTGAGTTCTATGATCTCATTCTCAACGGGAATTTCTACATCCCCACCCATGACGAGGAGGCAAAGAAGGGAGCCAAGGCTATCGAGGAGGATGATTGCATTACGCCAGTAATCCTTGAGGCTGACGAGAAATCGTACATGATGCTCTTTGAGAGCGAGGAGCGCCTGAGTGCCTGGGCGAAGGAGCCGGTACCTTTCGTGGTGCTGCCCGGCCATGTCATCGTGGAAATGTCCACCCCGAATCTTCACTGGGCGCTCAACGTTGGGACCGATCATCAGAAGGAATTTCTTACCGACGAGATCGAGTGGCTCAAGGGGATCGTTGCCAAATGCCAGGAGGGGGCGGCGACTTGATTCAGTCTTTTCTCAAGTCAGGACTCGCATAAACAATGATGTCGATTATGGATCTCAGCACAGCCGAAAGACTGATTATCCTGAGCTGCGGACTCCTCCTCTCCGGGGTGTTCGTCTGGCTCGGGCTGCTGGTGGGGCGGGGCAAGCGTTACCAACTGATCGCAGGCTATAACCGGGCCCCGGATGAGCTCAAGAAGCAGTACGACATCGAGGGGCTGGCAAATCATCTGGGCGGAGGGCTTGTGACCCTCGGGGTGCTGCTCGCTGTCTCCACTCTCTTTTTTGTTTTGAACTGGCTCACCGCAGCCGCCCTGACAATGGGACTGTTCCTATTTATCGTCGCGATTGTGGTGATCGGAGGACAGAAATTTCTCCCGGCCCACCGAAAGCTTGTCCAGGAGTCTCCTTCCGATGCCAGGCATTCATTTCTGCGGCGCATCCTTCCCGCATCCATCTACCGGGCTCTCAAGCGGGGGACCCGCCAGTGGTTGCAGGAGTGCAGACGTTGCGGCCATAGGCGGGATTTCTGGGAGGCCGGGGGGATCCGCCACGGGGGTTTCGGAGAGCCGAGCAAACTTCAGTTCTGCGAGCAATGCGGGAAAGTCCGCTGGCACCGGATTCGAAAGAAGACGGCAGCCGAGGCGCGGGAACTCTGAGCAATAAAATTGAGCGGCCTATAGGGGCCGTTTTTTTTATGTTCGCTCGGGCTCGCAGGGGCTTTTTCTCTGGTATATAGATGCTTATGAGCGAAGTTAAAACAGGATCCTGTCTCTGCAAGACCGTCAAATATGACATCAGCACCGAGATCAAGGGGGCGGGCAACTGCCACTGCAGCATCTGCAAGAAGGTTACGGGGGGAGCCTTCGCCTCCGTGGTCTTTGTCGGCGAAGAGGGGTTTACCCTCACCTCCGGGGAAGGGGCCCTGTCCATGCACGACATCAGCGAACTTGCCACCAAGTTTTTCTGTAACCTCTGCGGATCGCCCGTCTACAACAAGCATAAGCATTTCCCGGGTTTCGTGATGGTGGCGCTGGGGTCGCTTGACGAACCGACGCAGGTCACACCGGGGATGAACATCTTCTGCGAGAGCATGTTGCCCTGGGTAAAGGGCATCGGGGCGCTGAAAAACTTCGACCAGGGGCCGCAGGGCTAAGATGGCTCAGGCGCTAGAAATCTTAGCCTGATCGTCATTTCCCTTTTTCCGTCCCCAGGTATCGCAGGCTGAGCAGGGTGATGTCGTCGGCGGGGGGAGCCCCCTTCGCGTGGCTCTGAACTTCGTGGAGGATTCGTTCGGTCATCTGCCGGGCCGATGCGTCTTTGCAGCCTCCGGCCTCTAACAGCAATCGCTCTGCGGAGAAGGGTTGATCGTCTGAACTCAGGGCGTCGGTAACACCGTCCGTATAGAGAATCAGGCTGTC
>JAAXQG010000027.1 GCA_012974445.1 Desulfuromonadales bacterium | reverse complement strand
CTCGAGGATCTGCGCGCCGGAACGACGAGCTGCGCGAGCGCGGGCTGTCATGGGTACGCGCATCCTTTTAGCAAACCGGACGAAGAAACTCCATCGGACGCCGATGTTCTGGGACTCTTTTTTTCCGCAGGCCTCAATTATACAAAACTCCAGGTTGACTTTAGCTACGAATATCTGGTGACCGATTCTCCCGAGTCCACCGAGTCCCGATGGGATCTGAATGTGAGGAAGATTTTTTAATGAATTCTGTGCTGAGATTGTCTGTTGTGATCCCCGTATTGAACGAGGTCGAAAACCTCCGTGCCCTGGTCGAAGAGGTGCAGGATGCCCTGGACGGGATGTCTTATGAGCTGATTCTTGTGGATGACGGCAGCCAGGACGGCTCCTTCGAACTGATGGAGGAGTTGGCAGGGGACGACCAGCAGATCAAGCTGATCAGGTTCAGGCGTAATTTCGGTCAGACCGCCGCCATGTCTGCCGGCTTCGATGTCGCAACGGGGGAAGTGATCGTCCCCATGGATGCCGACCTTCAGAATGATCCTCGGGATATTCCCCGTCTCCTGGAGAAAATAGAGTCAGGCTTCGACGTGGTCTCCGGTTGGCGCCGGGACCGCAAGGACACCTTCCTCAGCCGGCGCCTCCCATCGATCCTCGCCAATCTGCTCATCTCCAGGATGACGGGGGTTCATCTCCGCGATTACGGCTGCACCCTCAAGGCTTATCGGCGGGATGTGCTCCAAGGGGTGAACCTCTACGGCGAGTTGCATCGTTTCGTCCCCGCCCTGGCCAGCATGGTGGGGGCGACCGTGACGGAGCTGCCAGTGAACCACCGGGCTCGTCGATTCGGGACCAGCAAGTATGGCATAGGCCGAACGAGCCGGGTGATTCTGGATCTGATTCTGGTCAAGTTCCTGCTCTCCTACGGGACCCGTCCCATGCAGCTTTTCGGCAAATGGGGTTTGCGCACCTTCGGCCTGTCGCTTGGATTCGGTTTCATGACCCTCTATATGAAATTTTTCAGTGACCTCAGTATCAACCGAAATCCCCTCTTCATGCTCACCGTATTTCTCCTCTACATCGGCGTCCTTTTGCTGGTTCTCGGTCTTTTGGCTGAAATCGTTACGCGCACCTATTATGAATCTCAGGGTAAAACGACCTACACGGTCAGGGAAACCAGAAACCTGCACTGAGCCCTCTCTTTTTTTTTGAAACATACCCCTTCCCGTTCACTGGAGATCCGATGAAATCCCGGGAAAAACTGTTCCTAGCCTCGGCGCTTTTGGGCCTTATGGGCCTAGCCGCGACCCAGGTCTATTCCTGGGATCTATTCTGGCAGCTTCGCACGGGAGCGCACATGCTCGAGACCGGGTCTTTTCTCACCCGGGATACCTTCTCTCTGGCCTCCGACGCACTCAGGTACGAGCATTGCTGGCTTCATGACGTCATCTTTTATTTAATCTGGAAGCTGGGAGGTTATGAGGCGATCAGTTTAGCCCGGGGTGGGCTTATCCTGCTGACGGCTATTTTAATTCTTTTGACCGCCAGACTCCGGAGTTCTCTTTTTCCTTATGTCTATCTCCTGAGTTTTCCCGTCATCCTGTTTACCTATATAGGTTGGGCTGAGAGACCTCAGCTCTGGACTTTTCTTGCCCTGGCTTTTTTCCTCTATGTATTCGAGCGGTTTCGCAAGTGCGGGGGGCTGGTCATCTATGCGCTTGTTCCGGCGATGCTGCTCTGGTCGAACCTGCATGCAGGGGCCGCTCTTGGCCTGCTTATTCTGCTGGCTTTTGTTGTGGGACAGCTCGTAGATCTGGCCCTGAAGCGCATCAGCGTTCAGGCGGCTTCTTTGCGGCATCTTTTTGTGGCTAGCATCGGAGTTCTTCTTGCTGCCTCAGCAACGTACCAGCCCGGGATCATCTATCAAATTTTTGCAGGAAGCTTTGGATTAGGAAAGGATTCGGGGGTTCTCGCTCAGGCCTATAACGCGGACTGGGAGTTGACCAACTTCACGAATCATCTCGAGTTTTATGTGGTTTTGGTGGTTACGGTCTTTCTTGTTCTGTTTCAAGTCAAAAAGATTTCCCTGTATGAGCTTTTTCTTCTCGGGGGGCTTGCCTTGATGGGACTTAAGCTCGGTCGCCACACCCATTTATTCATGTTCGTGGCAGCGGCCCTTGCCCCTCTTTATTGGGTCCGATTTCAGGATGTACTTGTCGCTAAATTTCCTGTTCTCATCGGCTGGAAACGGATAGGTCTCTGTCTGGCCCTGCTCTGCACCCTGACCTCCGGGATATATCTTTAT
>JAAXQG010000290.1 GCA_012974445.1 Desulfuromonadales bacterium | reverse complement strand
GATTGAAGTTCAGGTTGAGCAAGAGCAAGGCAGCGCCCTTATCAGTGTTCGGGATAAAGGTGTCGGCATGACACGGGAAGAGGCACACAGGATTTATGAAAAATTCTACCGCGCCGATGCCTCCAATACTGCTATCAGTGGAACCGGGCTGGGCATGAGCATCGTTAAGCACTACGTGGAAGCCCACGGCGGCCAGGTCAGTGTCGAGAGCGAAAAGGGCAAGGGAACCCTGGTCACCGTCTATCTGCCCTATGGCAGCCCGGAGACTCCTGACGGGTAATGAATGAGGCCTCCAGGATTCCTTCTGTAGATAAAGATCCCTCATTTATTTCATGGCCCTGAGTTGATCTCAATTTTAACCACGAATGGGAGGACGTAGACTATGAAAAAAACCATCGTAACATGTTGTCTGGTGCCGACATTGGTTCTGTCCTTGGCCTCGCCCAGTCTTGCGGCTCATGAGCTTAGTCCTGAGGAGCGGCTCAATCTCCTGGAGCAGCGTCAGGCTGAGCTGTATACCACTCTGGCAGAGAAGAAGACCGCCGGACTCCATACCCCCATCACCGATCGTATCAACATCTCCGGTCTCATCGAGGTCGAAGGATTCTGGTCCGATGAGTCCATCGCCGACGTTGATGACAAGGCAAGCGACCTGACCCTGGCCACGGCGCAGCTCGGCCTGGATGCCCAGGTGAACGACCAGCTCAACGCCGACGTAACCCTCCTGTTCGAAGAAGGTGAAGACTTCACCATCGACGAGGCCTTTGTGACTTACGAAAGGGGGCCCTTGGGGCTCCAGGCCGGTCTGCTCTACGTCCCCTTCGGTGTGTTCAACACCAACATGATCACCAGCCCCCTGACCCTGGAGCTTGGCGAGACCCAGGATGTGGCGATTGTCGCTTCTTACGGGACCGGACTTTTTTCGGTTTCCGGTTTTGTCTTTAATGGTGAGGCTAAAAAGAAAGGCAAGGAAGATCAGATCGGTGATTTCGGTCTGGCACTCAGTATGGCCCCGACCGAAGGGGTCGAGTTTGGCGCCAGCGCCCTGGCAAATATCGCCAGCACCGACGCCGAATTGCTGGCCGGTGTAGACAATGAATACAAGGACGCCGTCGGGGGCTGGAGCGCCTATGCCCTGGTGACTGCGGGCCCGGTAGAGTTCTCCGCGGAGATCCTAGCCGCCATGGATAACTTTGAGTTGAGCGAACTGGATGTGGACAATAACGGTAAAGGCGATCAGCCCATGGCCTGGAACCTGGAATTGACCTACTCCGTTGAGGAAGACTTGACGCTGGCTGCTCGCGTCGAAGGCAGCGATGAGCTTGAGGCTCCCGAGCTTCAGTATGGCATCGCAACTTCCTGGGGCATCATGGAGAGCACCGCTCTTGCTTTCGAATACCTTCATGCCGAATTTGATGACGCGATTACCAGAAACGGTGAGCGCGACCAGCTTACGGCTCAGCTGGCCGTGGAATTCTGAATTCTGTATTCCATGTACAAAAAAGGGCCGTTTCCAACGGGGAGTGGCCCTTTTTTGTGCGTAAACCGGGTCAGTTGCGTTTGAGTTCCACCGTGTCGAGCATGCTTTCAAAGCTACTGAAATCAGAGGCGTCTTTGATACGGTCTTTGTAATAGAGGTAGAACCAGTAGGGGGGGGCAAAGCCGACAACGCCAACGAATTTTATCGGATCCCCATGATGGCTGTAGTTGGCGTCAATGCGGTAGGCGATATCTGCGCCCTCGATATTTATGTTTACAGCTTCAAATTCGAGCTCTGCAATTCCCCCTTCAACCTTCAGTCCTTCCCCGGCAAATTCGGCGGAGAGTCTGACGGCCTTTTGTGATGGGGGCTCTTCTTCGTTGCCCAGGGCGCTGAAGTCTATGCTCAGGGTGGCGAGAGTATGGGGGTTGTAAATGAAGGCCTCGTTGGCGCTGAGGTTTACAGCGGCTTTCTGTAAAAGTTGATCTTCATCGATCGATTTGCCCTGAGCCGCCAGGGTGTGACCGAGATGATCTGCAGTCTCAATTACCAGAGACTCGGGAACCTTTTGGCTCAAAATCCATTTTTCTTCAGGGAGCTCAATTTCAAAGAAGAACGTTTCGTCGATTTTGATGCTCTGCGCCAAGGCAGATAGAGGGGGCAGCTGCAGAGCCAACACAAGGATCAGTAAAAGATAGCTTTTCATTGGAGTCCTCCTGAGACAGTTCAGGAGGAAAGTTTATCTTATTTAATGCTTTGCGCATCCTTGAATTTTCACTCCGGGTTGAAAAGGACCCGATGCAGGCTCTCGCCCATCTGTTCCATGATGAAAAAATAAGCTTCTGCTCCTTCGGGGGCATTCATCCCCAGCGGGTCAAGGAGCTCGTTTTGCGCTCCAGTGCCCTCAATGAGTGCGGGAATGATTTTGGCGTCAAATTGCGGCTCACTGAAAACTGCCCGGGCCTTTGAGGATTTGATCTTTTCCCTGATCGCGCTGATGCGCCGGACTCCCGGTCTGCGCTCAGGGCTGATGGTGACGGAGCCCTGGTTGGCGAGGCCGTAGTGGCGCTCGAAGTACTGGTAGGCATCGTGAAACACCAGGTATGGGGTGTTGCGCAGAGGCTTGAGTCTTGCCCCAAGTGACTCATCAAGAATCTCCAGGCGCCGAAGCAGCTTTGTGGCGTTGAGTTTGTAGCGCTCGGCGTTGGGCGCGTCTATTTTTACGAGTCTGCGGGCCATCTCACGGGTGAGAATTGCCGCGTTGGCCGGAGAGAGCCAGATGTGGGGATCAACACCGGGATGATTAACGTGCTCGTGATGCTCCTTGTGTCCTGCTTCCCAGGCCCCCCCTTTGCGGGGGCTGTAGAGAAGCAGGCCGGACGTTTCAATGAGCGCCAGGGCTTCGGTGCCTGTACCCAGGTTTTTCAGGGTGCGGGGCAGGAAGGTCTCCAGCTGCTCCCCCACCCAGAAAATGAGGTCGGCCTGGGAAAGGGCCCGGGCCTCCGAGGGGCGAAGGGCGTAACCATGAGGAGAGGCGCTTCCTCTCACGAGCAGCTGCGGTGTTGCAACGCCCTCCATCAGGGCGCTGGCCAGTGCGTGAATCGGCTTGATACTGGCCACGACCCGGGGGGGCTCGCAAAGGGCCGGACGAGCACAAAGCATCAGGGTCAGAACGAGCATGGATATCAGGGTGGGTGAAGGCATGGGTGAACTCCTTTTCAATCCCAGATTGTTATAGTATAACATTGCAAAAATCAAGAAGGATGGTGACAACGATGCCCCTCAGCCTGAGCTTTCAGCAGAGCGATCACAACCATGAGCATTGTATCGAGCGGGCTCTTGAGCGAGCCGAAGAGCTCTGCCGCGTTCAGCGGCAGCGGCTCACGGCACAGCGTAGGCGTGTGCTGGAGCTGGTCTGGGCGCAGCACAAGCCGGTGGGCGCCTATGCGGTGCTGGAAGAGCTGCAGAAGCAGGGCAGGGCGGCTCCCCCCACGGTCTACCGGGCGCTGGAGTTTCTCCAGCAGATGGGGCTCGTCCATAAGATCGAGTCCCTGAACGCCTATGTCGGCTGCGCCTTTGCCGGGCAGCCCCACGATGCCCAGTTTCTTATTTGTGAGCAGTGCGACGAACTGGCCGAGGTGGAGATCCCTCGCCTGAGCGAGACGTTGAACGAGGGGGCCGCGATTTCGGGGTTCGAGCCCCGCCGCAGCACCATTGAGGTGCTCGGGCTCTGCCCCAACTGTCTGGATCTGCGGCCATGAGTTTCGATGCGCAGATCCTTCTCGATGTGTCGGCGGTACATCTTAAAATGCGCGGACGCGACATCTTAAGTGATGTGCATCTGCGGATTTCCTCCGGGGAGATCGTCACTCTCATCGGTCCCAACGGGGCGGGAAAAACTACGCTGCTGCGCATAGTGCTGGGGTTGTTATCCTGCGACTCGGGCCACCTCTACCAGAGGGCGGGTCTGCGCATCGGGTACATGCCTCAACGGCTTCAGGTGGATCAGACCTTTCCCCTGAGTGTTCAACGATTTCTGGGGCTCGGTGCTCGGGTCACAACCCATGAAGCTCGGGGCGCTCTGGAGGAAGTGGGGGGGGCTCGACTTCTGGACTCTCCGGTTCACGCCCTCTCCGGCGGCGAGCTGCAGCGGGTGCTGCTGGCCCGGGCGCTGCTGCGCCGCCCCGATCTGCTGGTGCTCGATGAACCGGTGCAGGGGGTGGATGTCCATGGACAAGCCGAACTCTACGAGCTAATTACCCGGATTCGCGACCTCCGGGGGTGCGGCGTGCTGATGGTCTCCCACGATCTGCATCTGGTCATGGCTTCCACCGACCGTGTCGTGTGCCTGAATCACCACATCTGCTGTACCGGGGCGCCCGAGGTGGTAACTCTTGCTCCCGAGTTCGTCGAACTCTTCGGCCCCGTGGTCGGGCATAACCTGGCCATCTACACTCACAATCTGGCCCATCGTCACCTCGATGATGCAGGCAGGACGAAGGAGATCTGATGGACGACTTTCTGCTGCGAGCCCTTATGGGCGGCTTCGGCGTGGCGCTCATAGCTGGCCCTTTTGGCTCCTTCATCGTCTGGCGGCGTCTAGCTTATTTTGGCGACACCCTCGCGCATTCGGCCTTTTTGGGCATCACCCTGGGATTCCTGCTGGAGATCAACCTGACCTTGGGGGTGCTGCTGGTCTGTCAGCTGCTGGCCGTACTGCTTTTCTTCGGCCAGCGTCAGAGGCAGCTGGGCAGCGATACGCTGCTGGGGATCTTCTCTCACGGGTCCCTGAGTCTGGGGCTTGTGTGCCTGGCGTTCATGGATGATGTCCGGGTAGATCTCTTCTCCTATCTCTTTGGAGACGTGCTGGCTATGGGGCGCATCGATCTGTACTGGATCTATGGCGGAGGGCTGGTGGCGCTCTCGGGGCTGCTCTGGCTCTGGCGCCCACTGCTGGCGATCTGCATTCACGAGGATCTGGCGCGGGTCGAAGGGGTGGCTGTCGACAGGGTGAATCTGGGGTTTCTGGCTCTGGTGGCCCTGGCAGTGGCCATCATGATGAAGGTTGCGGGGCTGCTGCTGGTGACTTCGCTGCTCATCATTCCGGCGGCTACGGCGCGGCGCTTTGCGCCCACTCCCGAGATCATGGCCCTGCTGGCCAGTCTTATCGGTTGCCTCTGCGTTGTCGGGGGACTCTGGGGCTCCTGGCAATGGGATACTCCGGCTGGCCCCTCCATCGTGCTGTGTGCAACCCTGCTTTTTCTGCTCAGCATTCTGATGCCCCGTCGCCGCAGCGCCTAGTCACACCTTTCTGGAGTCTGCACCCGAAAAGGGCGCCAGACTCTCGGAGTAAACCCTTGACGTGCTTCCGGGGGCTCTAGTATATGTTCGTGACACGATTTACGATCTAGTGGCACGAGAGGGCTCATGCGTTTTTTTATCCTGATACTCAGCTGTTTGCTTCCTTCGCTGGCTTTCGCCCATTTCGGTATGCTGATCCCCGCAAGCAGCATGGTGGTTCAGGGGGATGATACATCCCTTGAACTCGATTTGAGCTTTTCTCATCCCTTTGAGAAGCGAGGGATGGATCTGCCTCGTCCCCTGAGCTTTTCCGTCTACCGGGGGGGGCAGATCCAGGACCTGTTGCCGTCTCTGGTCCAGACTCGAATCATGCACGCTGCAGGCTGGAGCGCCTTTTATCCCATCGGACGCCCTGGGCTCATGCAGTTTGTCATGGAGCCTCAGCCCTACTGGGAAGGGGGCGAAGACCGGTACATCATCCATTACACCAAGGCGGTAGTGAGCGCCTTCGGCGAGGAGCAGGGCTGGGAGTTGCCCGTCGGTTTGAAGACGGAGATTGTCCCCCTGAGCCGTCCCTACGGACTCTATGCCGGCAATCTTTTTCAGGGACGGGTGCTTATGGATGGAAAGCCCGTTCCCTTTGCCGAGGTTGAAATCGAGCCCTGGCCCTCAGACAACCTCAAGCCCCTGAACGACTATATGGTCGCCCAGGTGGTCAGGGCTGATGGCGCGGGCGTATTCAGTTATGCCGCACCTACTTCCGGCTGGTGGGGATTTGCCGCACTCTCCAAAGCAGATTTCGAGCTGGAGCGGCAGGGGCAGATGAAACCGGTGGAGCTGGGGGCGGTGATCTGGGTTGAGTTTCACAGTTTCCCCAAGCCTTAGGATGAATTGTCATGCATGTTTCTGAAGGGGTCCTGAGTGGTCCTGTCCTGATGGGCGCGGCGGTTCTGGCCGCCGGGGGCGTTGCCCTGGGGCTGAGAAGTCTGGATTACAACCGACTGGCCCGGGCCGGGGTGCTCTCGGCGGCTTTCTTCGTGGCCTCTCTGGTCCATTTCCCCGTGGGACCGGGATCGGCGCACCTGTTGCTGAACGGATTGCTGGGTGCCTTGCTGGGGTGGGGAGCATTTCCTGCCATTGCCGTGGCTCTGGCGCTGCAGACCCTGCTCTTTCAGTTCGGCGGCCTCACCACCCTGGGGGTGAACATCCTGATCATGGCCCTGCCAGCGGTGTTGACGGGCGCTCTGGTTCGCCGCGGTCCCGGTGGCGCATCGGGGCTGAAGCGACGCGCCTTTTTCTGCGGGGCGCTGGCTGTGGGGCTGAGCGCTGCGCTTTTTGCCCTGGTGCTGATGCTGAGTTCCTCCCAGTTTCGGGGCGCAGCAATGCTGGTCGTGGCAGCGAACCTGCCCCTCATGTTCATCGAAGGGTTTTTCACCGCCACCTGCGTGGCCTTTTTGCACAGGGTGCAGCCGGAGCTGCTGCCTGCCCGGAAGGACAGATGATGATTCGTGCTCTGTTTTTTCTGATGGTCCTGCTGGGTGGCGCCTCGGAGGCGATAGCTCACAGGGTCTCCCTCTTCGCCTGGGAGGCAGAGGGGCGGATCTTTACCGAGGGACGTT
This sequence comes from Desulfuromonadales bacterium, assembly GCA_012974445.1. Taxonomy (GTDB): domain Bacteria; phylum Desulfobacterota; class Desulfuromonadia; order Desulfuromonadales; family JAAXQG01; genus JAAXQG01. The sequence continues at coordinate 4,508 of JAAXQG010000290.1, read as the reverse complement.
TCTTCGGCGGTGGACGAGTGCAGGGGGGCGAACTGCTGGTCTATGACGACTCGGGGGCGAAGCTGCTTCAAGGGCAGACGAATGAGCAGGGGGAGTTCTCCTTCGAAGCTCCTGCTGCAGGTGCCCTGCGCCTGGTGCTCAATACGCCCGATGGTCATCGCGGGGAGTTTCGCCTGGATGCTCCAGGCAGCGGGAACCCCGCTGCACTCTCAACGGCTGCCCCCTCTCCCCTGGGCGACTCCGAGCTTCGCCGGGAGATCGAGGCGGCTCTGGATCGCCGTCTCAATCCCGTATTGATGCAGATCGAGCAGGAGCGCCAGCGCGTTCATGTCCAGCAGTTGGTCGCGGGACTGGGTTACATCGCAGGGCTGATCGGCATCGCCTCCTATGTGGCCTCGCGCCGCCGCAAGGGCTGACCTGAGATGATCGAGCCCCTGCCCATCAGGACCTCTGCCTTCGTCGGCGCCCTGGATCCCAGGGCCCGGGTGCTGGCGGCGGTGCTCTTCTCGGTGACGGTGGCGCTCCTGGATCGGCCCGATGCTCTGGGGCTGGCCCTGATCGTCTCTGTGTTGAGTCTGGTCTGGGGGCGTCTGGCTCTGAGGCCAGTGCTACGGAGGTTGATGCTGGTTAACGGTTTCAATCTCTTTCTCTGGATCATCTTGCCCCTGAGTGCCGGTGGGGAGCTTCTGCTGGTCGACTCGGCGATGCCCCTTTCTCTCGACGGCCTCCGGATGGCCCTCGGTATCAGCCTTAAATCCAATTCCATACTGATCTTTCTTCAGGTTTTTCTGCTCAGTCTTCCCCTGTCCACACTGGGGGAGGCGCTCTACCGGCTGGCGGTCCCCGAGAAGCTTATATTGCTGCTGCTTCTGACCTACCGCTATATTTTCGTCTTCGACGTAGAATTTCGCCGCCTGATGCGTTCGGCCAGGGTGCGCGGATTCGAGCCTGGCACCAACCTGCATAGCTACCGCACCTTCGGTTATCTGGTCGGGATGCTGCTGGTGAGGGCCTTTGGCCGTGCCGAGCGGGTACGCTTCGCCATGGAGCTCCGGGGGTTCTCCGGGCGCTTCCATCAAATTATTGAATTCCGCCCGGGCTTGTCCGACGGACTCTTTCTCGCCGCAGTCACGGCGATTGCCCTGGGACTGGGAGTGCTCCAATGGATCTGACTTCTTCGATACTCGAGGTGGAGAATCTGAAATTTTCCTACCCCGGCGAAGCACCCGTACTAAACGGGCTGAGTTTCGCTCTTCCCGTCGGGGCCCGCTGCGGACTGGTGGGGGCCAATGGCAGCGGCAAGACGACCCTCTTTCATCTCCTGATGGGGCTGCACCGTCCCCAAGGGGGGAGGGTCCGGTTTTTTGGAGCCGAGGCAAAAGAGGCCAGGGACTTCGCGCGCGTCCGCAGGCGAGTCGGGCTGCTCTTTCAGGACGCCGATGACCAGCTTTTTTGCCCGACGGTTCTGGAAGATGTGGCTTTCGGCCCTCTCAACCAGGGCAAGAGCCGTGAAGAAGCGCTGCATATCGCAAGGCAAACCCTTGATACGCTGGGGCTTGCGGGCTTTGAGGAACGCGTTCCCCATCGACTTTCGGGGGGGGAGAAAAAGCTGGTCTCCCTCGCCACCGTCCTTTCCATGCGCCCCGAGTTGTTGCTTCTCGATGAGCCCACCACGGGGCTCGATCCCCGCACCAAGGAGCGGCTGCTGGAGATTCTCCAGGGGCTCGAGCTGTCCTACCTTCTGATCTCCCATGAAATGGACTTTCTGCGTGCCGTCACCGATGAGGTGCTGGTGATGAGGGATGGGCGTATCGAGACCGGCGAGGTGGAGATCCCCCATTATCATCTGCACGTCCATAAGGTGGGATCAAAAGCCCACAAACATGATTAACGGCTTCTTCGAATTTCGGGTATAATTACTGTCTACCGGGTGGGGCTTGCCCCGTCCCTTCGGCCATACCCTTCTTTCCGAGGCAGCTGACCTACGTTGATCACCCGATTCTGTCCCCTTATCTGGGCCTTTATTCTTTTACTTTCCGTTCTGCGTCCGGTCCCTGGGCTTGCCCAAAGCGTCGATTTCGATATCAGCGGCGTTTCCGGGGAGATGCTTCGGAATGTTCAGGCTGTCATCGCTCTGCCCGCCGGCATGGGGAGTAACGGTGATCTGGACTCGCGCTGGGTCGATCGACATCTCAAAGGACTCCCTGTTAAAATTGCAGCGGCGCTGCAGCCCTTCGGTTATTACAGTCCCGAGATTCGGGTCGTCCCTCAGTCCGGCTCCGGGCCGGGCCGACGGATCCTCATTCACATCGAGCCCGGAGATCCGGTGCTCCTGGATCTTGTCTGGGTCGAGCTGCAGGGGCCGGGAAGGGATGATCCGCTGCTGCGCGAGAAGCTCTGGCCCTTTACCCTGAATCCCGGCGATATCCTCGACCACAGTCTCTATGAGCAGGGCAAGTCCGAGCTTCAGAACCGGGCGCTGGATCTGGGGTACTTGCGGGCCGATTATTCCCGTCATGAGATTCTGGTGCAGCGCCAGAGCCGGGAGGCCCGTTTGTATCTTGTGCTCCAGACCGGCGGCAGGTACCGGGTGGGACAGATCGACATTCAGGGAGCGCAGGAGTACCCCCCCTGGTTTCTTCGGCGTTTTTTGACCCTGAAGCCAGGACAGGTTTTTACCTACGAGCGGTTGGGGCGTACCCAGCGAAATTTCTACGATGCCGACCGCTTCCGCTCGGTGAGGGTGCGACCATCACAGGAGCTGGGCGAGGCTCTCCAGGTTCCCCTTACCGTAGAGCTGGAGAGTTCCCCCACTCGGAGGCTTCGTCCGGGGATCGGCTACGGGACGGATACCGGAGCCCGACTCTCTTTGACCTATCAGGACCTGAATCACTGGCGGGCGGGTAACGAGCTGGCCAGCAACCTTGAGCTCAGTCAGGTGCGCCAGAGCGTGGGGAGTTCCTACATTCTGCCCAGTCGCAAGCGTGCAGATGCCTCCGTCCGGCTCCAACTCTCCCTTGAGCAGGAAGAGCTGGATGCTTATGAAAATCGACTGCTTATCGCCGAGATCGAATACCAGCGCAGTCTCGGCAGGAGGGAACAGGGATCTATTTTCCTGCGTTATCACCGTGAGGATTACAGGGTGGAAGGCCCCAGAGAACATTCCCTGCTGCTGCTGGGGGGGCTGCGCTATTCCGTCGTCCGTTTTGATGACCCGCTGCGCCCCAGGGGGGGCTGGCAGGCCAGCGCCGAGCTGCGCGGCGCCCACCCGGAGCTGGGGTCGGACAGCGCCCTGCTTCAGGTTCTCGGCAAGGCAAATCTGCTCGTTGCCTTGCCCTGGCGCAGCAGCTTTCTGCTTCGTCTGCAGGGGGCCACGACTCTTCAGGAAGACGGTCTGGAGGATATCCCGGCCTCCCTGCGTTTCTTTGCCGGGGGCGATCGCAGTGTGCGCGGTTATTCCTATCAGTCCATCGGGCACAGAAATTCGCAGGGGGAGCTGGAGGGGGGCAAGCATCTGGCTCTGGGCAACTTCGAACTGGAGCGCTCCCTCGGGCCGGACTGGGCGCTGGCCCTGTTCTACGACATGGGAAGTGCTTTTAACAATCTGTCGAGTCCCAGCTGGTTTCGCAGCGCGGGCCTGAGTCTTCGCCGATATACCCAGATCGGCCCCGTCTCCGCCTCTCTCGCCCGACAGCTGAGGGTTGAGAATCCCTCCTGGCGTCTTCATTTGAGTGTGGGGTTTGCATGGTGAGGCTTCTCCTTCGGCTCCTGGTGCCCGTCGCTGCGCTCTGTTTCATCTTTCTGCTGGCGGGAGGGTGGCTTCTTGGGACCCCGCAAGGGGCCCGACTGATCCTTGAAGCGGCCGGTCGCCTGGCCGGGCACCGCATCCAGGTGCAGCAGGTTGAGGGAAGGCTTCTGAATAAACTCAGCCTCAAGGCGCTGGAGTTGGATTGGGGGGCGGGGCGCGTCGAGATCGGACATCTCCAGCTGGACTGGTCCCCCCTGAGGCTGCTTGGCCGTCATCTGGAGCTTCAAGGGCTCAGGCTCTCCCATGTTCGGGTCGAACTCGAGGGGGAAAGTAGCTCGAAAACCTCTCTCGCAGGAGGGATCCCTTGGCCCGAGCTGCCCGCACCCCTGTCCCGGTGGAGCTTCCGGGTGGAGGATCTGTCGATCGATATGCTTCAGCTGATCTCCGGCGGGGGGGAGCTTTTTGGCCCCAATTCTCTGAGCGGACGATTCGGGTGGGAGCAGGGGGTGTTGCGGGCTGAGGATCTGGTCCTTGGTGCTGCGCAGGGCCGTCTTGCGGGATCCATAGCTCTGGGTATGAAAATCCCCTCCCTTGAGGTGCAGCTTCAGGGGGCATTTGCCCTGCCGGGCGTCCCCTTTGACAGCTGGGCTCTGGATCTTTCGGCGGTCGCACCGGAGGCGGGAGCAATGCCTTCGGGGCATTATCGCATCGAGGCTGCGGGGCCGGGGGGCGACGCCCTGGCCGGGGGAACGGTTGCGCT
>JAAXQG010000309.1 GCA_012974445.1 Desulfuromonadales bacterium | reverse complement strand
GCTCGGCGATGTGGAAGGAATCGGCGACCTGAATCTCTACGGCCAGTACCGCTTCTTCCGCAGCGAAGAAAAGGGGCTTCATGCCTCGCTGCTCTTCGGGCTCAAAACCCCCACGGGGCGGACCCATGAGAAGACGGTGAACGGCGAGCGCTTCGAGATCGAGCATCAGCCGGGATCGGGTTCCTGGGATTCCATGCTCGGGGTCGCCCTTACTCGGCAGTCCGGCAACCTCTCTTTCGACACCAACCTGCTGTACATTCTCGCCACCGAGGGGGCTCAGGATACGGACCTTGGCGACGCCTTCTTTTACAATGCCGCGCTCTCCTACCGCCTCGGGGCCTCACACATGGGTCATAGCCACAGTCACGAGAGTGATGAGCAGAAAACGCAACTGCACTGGGATCTCGTGCTCGAAGCCAACGGCGAAAGCCGTCAGAAAATTGAAGTCGCCGGAGAAAAGACAGAGCACACCGGTGGGAACCTTCTTTATATCGCCCCCGGTATTCGCCTCTCCGGCGGCAGCGGGCTGAGCACCGCCCTCTCCTTTGGAGTTCCCGTCTGGGAAGATCTCAACGGCCATCAGAGCAAACCGGACTTTCGCAGTCTGGTCAGCATTGGAGTCGGGTTCTGAGCTCAGCGCGAAAACAATTGAAAAGGGGCGTTGATCGGAAAAAGGCCCCGTAAGGGGTCGAGACAGGACAGCTAGCCAAGCAAGCCAGTACGACACTCCACCCCAAAATTCCCTATCTGGAGCTAAGAGCGTACGACCTGCTCTTTCCTGAACCCTTCCTCGATATAATTCGCCAGGCAGTCCACGGCCTTCGAGCCCTTCCCTCCCCCGCGGTGCATGACGATACTCGCCCGGGGCAGATCCGGAAAGCCTTCCTCGGGCAAGAGAATCCGAATGCCGGCGGGAACAACACTCTCAACCATCAGGGTCACGGCCAGACCGGCCGAAACGGCAGCCAAAAGCCCCGAAATGCTGTGGCTCTGATAAGCGACCCGGTAGGAGAGATCGGTGGCATCCAAAGCCTGAAACGCCCAGTCCCTGAAAAAACACTCGGGACCAAAGATCGCCAAGGGGAGAGGATTCTGTTCATGAGCAAAGTGCCGCTCCGACGTCACCCAAACCACGCGGTCCCGGCGCAAGACCTCGCCACTGTGTGGATGTTCCCGACCGGTGATCAGTGCCAGATCCAACTCTCCCCGTTCCATGGCAACAGAGAGCTGACTGCTCGGCTCGCAACGCACAGACACCTGGACGCGCGGGAAGGTTTGGGCGAATTTCGCCAGGATTCCCGGAAGAAAGCGCATCGCATAGTCATCGGGAGTCCCCAAACGCACGGCGCCTGCGATATCGGGCTGGAGCAGAGAGGCAACCGCATCGTCCTGCAGTTTGAGGATGCGCCGCGCGTAACCGAGCAGCACCTCCCCCTCGGGCGTCAATGCCATGCTGCGCCCTTCGCGGACAAACAAGGGCCTTCCGACAATCTCTTCCAGCCGCTTGACCTGCATACTCACCGCAGACTGGGTTCGATGCACCTCGGAAGCGGCCCGGGTAAAGCTTCCGGTATCGGCAATGGCGACAAAGGTCTGGAGAAATTCGATGGGAAAATTCATACCTAAAATCCTTTGGCGGACTAAATATCAAATATTTTGAACTGAAAGATAAAATATATTCGTTTGTTAAATCAAGAGCGCTCTCCCATATTAAATAAAAACAAGCAAGGGAGGGCGCAACGATGGGCAAGGCAAACTGCAGAGAAGAAAGAGGACTTTACCTTGGATCAGGACTGGGCAAGGTATTTTATCGTCTCGGAAAAAGACTCGGAAGCTTCTGGCTGTCATACCGAAGACACCGGCAGCAGGCACGTGAGCGCAACCAGCTCCTCAACATGGACGACCGGATGCTCAAGGATATCGGCCTCAGTCGCTCTGACGTTCATCGGATCACAAGGAACAATGAGGTCATGGGAGTATCCGAACAGATCGACCAGCGATACCGGAGCTGCGACGGGAACGAATAGTACGTACCGTCAGGGACTGCCCTTGACGGTCCAGACAAAGTTTTTGCAACGAAAATGCCGGGGTTATCGACGGGAAAATATAGCGATTCGTGCGCTACCAGGTTCTTAGAATCCGCTTCCGTCTTGCCTGCCATCCCCGGCCGGTTTCCCGCATTTCTGTGCGTCTCATAGTATAATGATTCTGTAGTCGGGCAGGCGCATTCGTCGGGCAGGCGCATTCGCCGGACATTCGAACCTTCAAAGGCAGGTGATGAGCACTGTACGCAAGAGTTTTCAACTATCGGCTTCTGCTGGC
>JAAXQG010000277.1 GCA_012974445.1 Desulfuromonadales bacterium | reverse complement strand
GAACGCCCCTCTGCCTTTTCTGCGAATGATCGTGGTGCACGAGCTGGCGCACCTCAAGGAAAAGGAGCACAACAAGGCCTTCTACAACCTCTGCCAGCACATGGAGCCGGATTACGGGCAGATCGAATTCGACGTGCGGCTCTATCTGACGCATCTCGATCTGTTCGGGCCGCTGTATTAGGGGCATTCAGGGTGGCATCTATCAAGAGTGAATCCCTGTTCCCGCTTTGCCGAGAAATCGCGTTCAGAGCAATAGATCAGCGTTTGAAGGGGAGGGTCTTTTCTCTGTAATTGTCAGACATTATTCTGCGATTTTGTTGACATCGTGAATAGCTTGCAATTAGTCTGGCCTGTCGACGGTCGACAAACTGCCCGTAGCCTTGATGCATACCCGGTATTCGAGGGTGGGCTGACAGGTATCCTTTTCCCATAGGCCACGCTAAAGAGGAGGTACAGATGAAGAATGTTATGAGGTTGTTGATGACGATTGCTTTTGTCGGTTGCTTACTGACAGGCATCGCACATTCGAAAACTATTATTGTTGGTTGTGACACCAATTTTATGCCCTTCGAATTCAAACAGGACGGAAAATATGTCGGCTTTGACATTGACCTCTGGGATGCAATTGCAAAAGAGATTGGCGTGGAATACAAACTCCAGCCCATGGATTTTAACGGCCTGATTCCTGCGTTGCAGACACAGAATATTGACGTGGCCATCGCTGGAATGACCATTAAGTCAAAACGTGAAGAAGTCGTCGACTTTGCCTACCCGTACTATGATGCCGGATTGAAAATACTTGTTTCCAGTAAGCAAAATTCGATTAAAAACATAGCAGATCTGAAGGGCAAGGTTGTCGCAACCAAGCTCGGGACAACAAGCGCCGATTTTGTGAAAAAAGAAGTGGATGTAAAAGATCTCAGGCTGTTTCCTAATATCGATGGTGCCTATCTTGAACTTCAGACGGGTGGAGTCGACGCAGTGGTGTTCGACTCCCCGGCCGTTCAGTACTATGCAAATACGGCGGGTAAAGGAACGGTCAAGGTCGTGGGACCGCTATACAAGGGCCAGTCATACGGAATGGCCTTTCCCCAGGGAAGTAAGTTGCGGGAAAAAGCATCCATCGCAATTCTCAAGCTGATGGAAAATGGAGACTATGCAAAGCTCTACAAAAAGTGGTTCGGTGAGGATATCCAGTAAGTCTTCCAGAGATATCTAGTTTTGCTGAAGCCTCCTCGTTGTCCGTGTTTGTTGCTCTGTCGCGGACGACGAGGAGCTGTAAAACATATCGCCAGTCAGGGCGCCATTCTCAGAAATATATAACGGGGTTTGAGCAGTAAGATCCTGAATCCATCATTGCCTCCTTCGGCCGTTCAACGGCTCCCCTTTCTCGACACTGCCTGCGTTTGCAACGCCTTGGCCGGACGCAAGATATCTCTGTATCCATCAACAAGACTAACCGCGCGGGACTCTAAATAATGATGATTGACTTAAGAAGAGGGACAGAGCATGGGGTTTGAGTTTCAGTTTGGAGTCATGTGGGAGGCCCTGCCAGAGCTCTTGAAGGGCGCCCAGCTGACCATTGGGATTGCCTTCGTGGGGCTGCTCATCGGTTTCTTTCTCGGCGCAGCCGCAGGGCTGGCTAAGACCTCCAGGATAACGATACTTCGGCGAATCGCTATCCTCTATATCGAAACCATTCGAGGGACGCCGATTATGGTGCAGGTAATGTTTATTTACTTCGGCCTGCCCCTTCTTTTAGGTATGCGAGTAGATCCATTTTTTGCCGCCACATCTTCAATTGCGATCAATGCCGGGGCCTATATTGCCGAGATTGTCAGGGGGGCAATCGAGTCAATCGAAAATGGACAAACCGAGGCTGGCAGGTCCATAGGCCTGACCCACATGCAAAACCTGCTTTACGTTGTCTGGCCGCAGGCCTTCAGGAGAATGCTTCCACCTTTGGGGAATCAGTTCATTATCAGCGTTAAGGATACGGCCCTGTTTGTGGTTATTGGAATCGGTGAGCTCACCAGGACGGGACAGGAAATTATCGCCGTTAATTTCAGGGCCTTCGAGGTCTGGTTGGCTGTGGGCCTGGTCTATCTGGCCATTACCCTGACGCTGAGTAAGTTATTGAGCATTGCCGAAAAACGAATGGAACTGACATGACGGCCAGTAAACCGATCCTCGCGGACAATTTAAAACAGGACCGAAACCCTGCGGACCATAGTGAATCGTCGACTAAGGCGAGGCCCGCAACTCCTGCAACTGAAGTTATTGTAAAAATAAGGAATGTATATAAGTACTTTGGTGACCTGGAAGTTATCAAGGGGGTTGACTTGGATGTTTCGGTCGGTGAGGTCGTCGTGATCATTGGTGCCAGCGGCTCGGGGAAGAGTACGCTTCTGCGCTGCATTAATAAGCTGGAGGATGTCACCTCCGGGGAATTGGTGTTTGACGGTTTAGATCTTAACGATACTAAGGTAGATGTTAACTACGTTCGAACCGAAGTGGGGATGGTGTTTCAGCATTTCAATCTTTTTCCCCACATGACAGTTCTTGAAAATGTCACCTTGGGACCGAGAAAGGTTAGAAATATACCCGCGCCCGAGGCAAGCAAGCTGGGCAGGGAGCTCCTGGAAAAAGTCGGACTCTCAGATAAGGCGGATACATATCCCGGTAAATTGTCCGGCGGACAAAAACAAAGAGTGGCCATTGCAAGATCCTTAGCCCTATCCCCCAAGGTGATGTTGTTTGATGAGCCCACAAGTGCATTGGACCCGGAACTCGTGGGGGAGGTCTTGATGGTCATGAAGCAATTGGCAATCGAGGGCATGACAATGATCGTCGTGACCCACGAGATGGGATTTGCCAAGGAGGTGGCCGACCGGGTCATCTTTATCGACAAAGGGCTCATCGAGGAACAAGGCTCCCCGCAACAGATATTTGAAAATCCTCAAAGTCAAAGAACCAGAGATTTTCTCTCTAAGGTAAAAACCTTTTAAGTACTTTGGTGCCCTGCTCGTGGCCGAATATGAACACCGGCAGCATCAGACAAGCTGGTCTGGCGAGGGTAATAGAGGGATCTCGTGGTGGCGGCAGTCTTGTTGCCGCGAGCGTAAAAGTCGTTGCCTGACAAGGAGATCGGTGTTATTTTTGTCATCGATGTGCGAAGACCACGGGGTTTGGCCCTGTGGTCTTTTTATTTTAAGACCAAGTTTTTTTCAGGGGACAGTTCATCCATGATCAGTACAAACAATATCAGTCTGGCCTATGGCAAGCGGATTATATTCAAAGACGTCAATATCAAGTTCACTCCCGGCAACTGCTATGGCCTGATCGGGGCCAACGGGGCGGGAAAATCCACCTTCCTGAAAATACTGGCGGGGGATATCGACGCCGACAATGGAACGGTCTCCCTGGTCAAGGGGCTTCGTCTTGCGATGCTTCGTCAGGATCAGTTCGCTTTCGATGAAGAGACGGTGTTCAATGCCGTGATCATGGGGCATAAGCGACTCTATGCCGTCATGGCAGAGCGCGATGCCATCTATGCCAAGGAGGAGTTTACCGAGGAGGACGGCGTCCGCTCCGGGGAGCTGGAGGCTGAATTTGCCGAGATGAACGGTTATGACGTCGAGTCCGAGGCGGCGGTGTTGCTGAACGGCCTGGGCATTGGCGAAGAGCTGCGACAGAAGAAGATGCAAGAGCTCGATGGGGGTGAAAAGGTCCGGGTGCTGCTGGCCCAGTCCCTCTTCGGCAATCCCGATATTCTGCTGCTTGATGAGCCCACCAACCATCTGGATCTCAAGTCGATCCAGTGGCTGGAGGAGTTTCTCGGCCGCTTTCAGAATACGGTGATCGTGGTTTCCCACGATCGTCACTTCCTCAACCAGGCCTGTACCCATATTGCCGACATCGATTTCGGAGGCATCCGCACCTATGTGGGGAACTACGATTTCTGGTACGAGGCCAGCCAGCTGGTGTTGAAGCAGAAACAGGACGCCAACAAGAAAGCCACCGACAAGGCGACGGAGCTCAAAGATTTTATCGCCCGCTTTAGCTCCAACGCCTCCAAGGCCAAGCAGGCAACATCGCGTAAGAAACTGCTGGACAAGCTGGAGATCGAAGAGCTGCCTGTCTCTTCGCGCAAGTACCCCTTTGTGCTGTTCAAGCCCGAGCGCCCCTGTGGCAACATCATCCTCGAGGTGGAAGGGCTGTGCAAAACCATCGGCGGTGTCAAGGTTCTGGATAACCTGAATCTGGTGGTCAACAAGGGGGACAAGATTGCCTTCATGGGCGTGAACAGTCTGGCCAAGACCACCCTGTTTCAGATTCTGGCAGGGGAGCTGGAGCCGGACAGCGGAGACTTCCGCTGGGGGCAGACCATTGCCAGTGCCTATTACCCCAAGGAAAACAGCAGCTATTTTAAGAAGGAGATGACCCTCATTCAGTGGCTCTGTCAGTATCCGCCCCATGAAGGGGAGGCCTTTGCCCGCGGTTTTCTGGGACGCATGCTCTTTTCCGGTGACGATGCGACGAAGATGACCAATGTGCTCAGCGGGGGCGAGAAGGTGCGCTGCATGCTGTCCCGGATGATGCTGACCAGCGCCAACGTGCTGCTGTTCGACGAGCCCACGAACCATCTCGATCTGGAGTCGATCACGGCGCTGAACAACAGCCTGATGAGTTTCACCGAAGTGATCCTCTTTACCTCTCATGACCACAAGTTCGTATCCACGGTGGCCAACCGCATCGTGGAGCTGACCCCCGGCGGAGTCATCGACCGGGCCATGAGTTTTGACGAATATCTGGAAAGTCCCGATGTTAATGCTCTGCGTGAGCAGTACTGCCAGGGGCAGCAGGTGGCGGCGATCTAGATCCCTCTGCGGGTTGCTAGAGCCCCTTTCCTTTTCGTTTGGATCCAGTAAAAAGAGCCAGACAGCCTTGATAGGTTGCCTGGCTCTTTTTATGTTTTTCGCCCCCCAACGCTCAGGAACTTTCGCCTTGGATTCCCTGGCACAGGAGTCTGGCGAGCTCCTGCGCGCTGGTAAGGGGCAGCTGGCAGGTTCCAGCCTGGCACAGGTACGCCGCAGCGACATGGGGCCTCATCTCCCTGGTGAAGGGGGCGATCTCGTCCAGCTGGGCGCTGGTCTCGGGGGTGCGCAGCAGCACCGTGGTTTCCGGGCAGTAGTGCCTCGCTGCGATGCGCAGCAGCTCCTGGGTGAGGGGGGCGTCCTGCTCGCCGGTGATGACCAGCTCGCGACCGGGTTCCAGGACAAGCGCTGCCGAGTGCAGCAGGGCGCTGAAGCCTGCAGGGTAGCGCGAGACCTGGCCGCTAAGGCTCTGCATCAGGGCCTGGGAGGCCTGCTCCCAGACCGGGTCGGCGCTCAGTCGGTAGAGCCGTGCGAAGACGCCCAGGGCCAGGGCGTTGGGGGAGGGGATGGCCCCGTCGAAGGTGGAACGGGGACGCATCTCCAGCGCTTCGGCGTCGCTGGCCGTGTCGAAGAGTCGTCCGGAGCTCTGCTCCATGAAGTACTCCACCAGGTCGGCGGCCAGCACCATGGCCCGGTGCAGTTGGCGCGGGTCAAAATCGGCCTCGTAGAGATCGAGTAACCCCTGGGCGAAGTAGGCGTAGTCTTCGCTGAAGGCGCCGATGGCCGCTTCCCCTTCGCGGTAGCGCCGCAGCAGGCGGCCGCTTTGGCTTCGCATCTTTGTCCAGAGAAAGTCGGCGGCCCGTTGTGCGGCTCTGAGGCTGTCCGCATCGTCCAGCACCCTGGCCGCGGTGGCGAAGGCGGAGATCATGAAGCCGTTCCAGGCGGTGAGCACCTTGTCGTCCCTGTGCGGGGGGACGCGATGGCACCGATGGGCGAAGAGCTTTTCACGGGATGTTTTCGTCTGCGCGCGCTCGTCATGACTCAGGGGGACGCTCAGGTGCAGAATGTTTTCTCGCCCCCCTTCTCCCGGCACCTCCGGCTCGAAGTTCCCCTCGGGGCGAAGGTTGTAGAGTCGGGTGATGGTCCCAGCCTCTTCGTTGCCGAGCAGGTCCCTGATTTCGTTAAAACTCCAGAGGTAGAATTTCCCCTCCACACCCTCAGAGTCGGCATCCAGGGCGCAGTAAAAGCCCCCTTCGGAATCCAGCAGTTCCCGCGTGACAAAGGCGAGGGTCTCCAGGGCGACTCTTGCATACTCCTGCTCCCCGGTGATCTGCCAAGCCTCCAGGGCGGCCAGGCACAACCCGGCCTGATCGTAGAGCATCTTCTCGAAGTGGGGCAGCAGCCAGTTGCGGTCCGTTGCGTAACGATGCACGCCGAAGCCCAGATGATCCCAGATGCCGCCGCAGGCGATGGCACCCAGGGTCTTCTCCACCATGGCCAACAGCGTCCCGTCTCCGGTTGCCCGGAAGCGCTGCAGCAGGAAGCGCAGGTCGTGGGGGCGGGGAAACTTGGGTGCATCTCCGAAACCCCCTTGCTTCGCGTCGAAACTCTGCCTGAGTTGCTCTGTGGCCTGTTCGAACAGGACGGTGCCGAAGGATCCCGTGCCCATGGATGACCCATCGTCCCCCTTGAGCTGACTCAGCACCGACTGACCCGCCTCCTGAAGCTTGCCGGGCTCCTGGCACCAGAGCTGCGCGGCCCGGGGCAACAACTCCAGCAACCCTAGACGTCCGCCCTGGCTACGTTTCGGGATGAAAGTACCTGCAAAGAAAGGAAGGCGCTCTGGGGTGAGCAGCACATTGAGCGGCCAGCCCCCCTGGCCCGTGAGCCGGGTGCAGACCTCCATGTAGAGCTGGTCGATGTCGGGGCGTTCCTCCCGGTCCACCTTGATGGCGATGTAGTGCTCAAGAAGCAGTGTCGCAACCTCCTGATCCTCGAAACTCTCATGGGCCATCACATGGCACCAGTGGCAGGTGGAGTATCCGACGGATACGAGGATGAGCTTGCCCTCGCGCCGGGCCCGGGCGAAAGCCTCTTCACCCCATGGGTACCAGTCCACCGGGTTTTGCGCGTGCTGCAGCAGGTAAGGACTCTTCTCGTGGATAAGGCGGTTGGTGGCTGTCTCGTCGGTGGTGGAACGCTCTGTCATCGAAACCTCCCGTAAGCCGTTGAAACATTCACCTACAGGTTATCACAGGGGGTATTTCCTCCACATGCCCGGAGACAGAAAAGCCCCCGCAGGAAGGAACCTGCGGAGGCTTTTCAAACCATCACCCTCACCCCAGCCCTCTCCCGTCAAGGGAGAGGGAGTTACGGCCGAGAAGAGGGGCTTTTTCGAACCACCGGCTGTTGTTTGTGCAGCCCAGGGAGGCGACCAAAATCAATATTATTGATTTTGTGAGACAGCGAAAACCGCGCTTTCGCTGTCGTATTTCGAAAAGCCCATGGAGGGGCTTTTTCGAACCACTTAATGAGCGATCGGAGCTATGAGCACCGGTCTGCCGGTCTTGCGCAGCACCTTCTCGGCCACCGAGCCCAGGAAGGCGTATTTCAGCCTTCCCTTGCCGTGACTGCCCAGGACGATGAGGTCGGCGTCGATGTTGTCGGAGACCTCCAGGATGCGGGCGACGGCGCTGCCGTGGTGAATCTCGATCTCGTCGAGCAGGTCGATATCCTCAGGATGGTCCAGCAGCTCCTGCTTGGCGAAGGCGTGGAGCTTTTTGCGAATCTGGTCCCGCACCTCTTCGGCGTGGGAGTGCTCGAAGTCCGAGAGTTTGTCCTCCCCCATGACGGTGGAGACGTAGTTGAGCACCGCCGGTTCGATCTCGGGCAGTACATGCAGCAGGGTGATTCGCCCCCCCTGGGTGCGGGCCACCGCGATGGCGTGGCGAAAGGCGTGGGCCGCATTGTCCGACAGGTCTGTGGCGTAGAGGATTTTCTTGTAGCTTGGGATCATCGCTGTCTCCTTCAGGCGGCCGTCATCTTAGGCTCGCGCATCTTCTGCATCATGTAAATACTACCCCAAAGAGCCAGCCCCAGCGGGTAGGCCCAGAGTTGCTCTTCGACTCCCAGGTGCCGCACGACGAAGTCGGGGCGGAACATGATGGCTGAGACCCCCAGCAGCGGGATGACGTCGTACCAGCGGTTGCGGCAGATGAACCAGCCCTGGGTGGCCGAGGCGAAGGTGCAGCAGCCGATGCAGGTTGCGATGAAAATGATGATCCCCTCGGTCCAGCTGAACACTCCCTGCAGCAGCATCTCGTGATTGAAGATGAACATGAAGGGGAGTATGGCGGTGCGGATGTCGTACATGAAGCCTTGAAGTCCTGTGGCGATGGGGTCCGATTTGGCGATAGCCGCTGCCGCATAGGCGGCCAGTCCCACCGGTGGCGTGTCGTCGGCCAGAATGCCGAAATAGAACACGAAGAGGTGCGCTGCGATGAGCGGTACCTCGAAGCCCTGCCATTCGGCGATGGTTACCAGCGCCGGAGCGGTGAGCGATGCCATGACGATGTAGTTGGCCGTGGTGGGCAGCCCCATACCCAGGATCAGGCTGGCTCCGGCGGTGATCAGGAGCATCAGGTAGAGATTGCCCTGACTCAGAACGTCGATGACCTCGGTGATCAGTCCGCCCAGCCCCATGGTAACGATCCCAACGATGATTCCCGCTGAGGCGGTGGCTACGGCCACGCTCACCATGTTGCGAGAGCCGGAAATAAGGCCGTTGACGATGTCACGTGCGCCGGAGAGGAGTCCGATCTTGACGCCTTCGCCGGATTTGACGGCGAGGACGATCTGCTGGATCAGCATGATGATCATCAGAATCACGATGGCACGGAAGGCTGCCAGGTCGGGGGAGTGACGCGGCACGATGAGCTCATAGAGCAGCACTCCGATAGGGATCAGGTAGTGCAATCCCGCCTTCAGGGTGGCTAAGAAGCGGGGAATGTCGGCCTTGGCCATCCCTACCATCCCCAGCTTGCAGGCCTCTAAATGGGTCATGTAGAAAAGCGCCACATAGGAGGCGAAGGCGGGGATAGCTGCGGCCTTGCAGACCTCCAGATAGGGGATGTTGACGTACTCGGCGATGATGAAGGCGGCTGCCCCCATGATCGGAGGCATGAGCTGCCCGTTGGTGGAGGCGGCGACCTCAATGGCGGCGGCCTTCTTGGCGGGGTAACCCACCTTCTTCATCAGGGGAATGGTGAAGGTGCCGGTGGTGACCACGTTGGCGATGCTGGAGCCTGAGACAAAGCCGGAGAGCCCGCTGGCCAATACTGCGGCCTTGGCGGGCCCGCCCCGGTAACGTCCCAGAAGGCTCAGGGCCAGGTCGATAAAGAACTTACCGGCACCGGCCTTGTCCAGCATGGCGCCGAAGAGCACGAAGAGAAAGACGATGCGCGCCGAGACGTCCAGCGGGATGCCGTAGATCCCCTCGGTGGTCAGAGAGATCTGCCCGAAGTAACGTGAGATACTCACCCCCTTGAAGGCGAGGAAGTCGGGCATGTAGGGGCCGAAAAAGGCGTAGATGGTGAAGAGCCCGGCGATAATCGGCAGGGCGGGGCCGATGACCCGCCTGGCCGCCTCCATCAGGATCAGCACCAGGAAGATGCCGATGAGGATGTCGCGGTCGTTGGGGATACCGACGCGGGCGGCGATGCCCTCGTAGTCAATGGCGATATAGAGCGCTGCCCCGGCTGCGGCCATGGCCAGCAGCATGTCGGGGACAGGAATGGTTCGGGTTGCGGACAGCCAGCGCAGTCCGGGGATGTTTATTTTGCGTTTAAACGTGGGGTAGGACAGAAAGATGATCAAAAAGGCAAAGGCCAGGTGGGTGGCGCGGATAATGGTTGAATCGATGATCAGAAAGCTTGAGAGACTGAGCTGATAGAGGGCCCAGATCAGGGCGATGGCGGGGACCAGATGACGCAAGGGGCCCTTGACGCGCCTGAGGCCCATCTCCTCTTCTTCCATCATCCGCTTTGCGGCTTCCATGCCCTCATCGAGCGGTTGTTTCAGGTTTTTTTCCATAGCGGTACTCCGGTGGTTATTGGTCGAAAGGGTTCGTTGTTGAACCTTTTCATGACCGGAACAACAAAAAGAGGTTCCGGGTTTGTCCCAAAATCAGGTTGATACGTTGTTTCCGGGGGCCCATCTTTGGGCCCTGGGAGGGGGGAGCCGTGCTCAAATGGGACGGGGGCTGCGATGGCAGCCCCCGTCTCAGGTGATTTCGGGTTTTTACATCAGGCCCGCTTCTTTGTAGTACTTCATGGCGCCGGGGTGGATCGGGGCGCTCAGACCTTCGAGCATGCTTTGCTTGGTGAGCACGCTGTAGGCGGGGTGCAGCTTCTTGAAGTCTTCGAAGTTTTCGAATACTTCTTTGGTGATGGCATAGACGATGTCGTCGGAGACCTCGGTGGAGGTGCAGAGAGTCGCCTTGACGCCGAAGCCGGGGACGTCTTGGGTGTTGGTGATGCCGGGGTAGCTCTTGATCTCGATCTTGGAGGCGCCGTAGTAGGGAGATTTGGCGATGAGCTTGGCTGTGGTTGCGGCGTCCACGGGGACGAAGGAGACCTTACGGGCGCCGGCTACGGCTTCCTTGATGGAGCCGTTGGGGTGACCTACGGTGTAGAAGAAGGCGTCGATGCGGCCATCCTGAAGCAGGCTGGCGGCTTCGGAGGGCTTGGTGCCTTCGATGTTCATGTCCTCAAGCTTGAGGCCCACGGCCTCGAAGAGGTCGATGGCGTTGCCGCGCTGACCGGTGCCGGGGGCGCCGATGTTGACGGTCATGCCCTTGAGGTCGGCGGGGGTCTTGATGTTTTTGTCCGTGGCGGCAATCAGGGTGACGGTCTCGGGGTGGATGGCGAAGACGGCGCGCAGCTTATCCTGGGGCTTG
The DNA here is from genome assembly GCA_012974445.1 of Desulfuromonadales bacterium. GTDB lineage: Bacteria > Desulfobacterota > Desulfuromonadia > Desulfuromonadales > JAAXQG01 > JAAXQG01. The sequence continues at coordinate 585 of JAAXQG010000277.1, read as the reverse complement.
CCTTCCCACTCGCCAAGTCCCTTGAGGGCCTGGAACTGGCGGTCGGACTGGACGATGCCGAACTCGAGGTCGCCGTTCATGATGGCGTTGACGTTGAAAACGGAGCCGCCGGTGGACTCGACGGTAGCGCGGATGCCGTATACTTTGCGCTTCTTGTTGACGATCTTGCTGATCGCGCCGCCAGTGGGGTAGTAGACGCCGGTGACGCCTCCGGTGCCGATGGTGACGAAGGTCGTCTTGGCCATTGCCGGTGCCGCCATGCTGAGGGCGACCAGAGTCGCCAGGGCCAGTTTAAGCATTTTCTTCATACTATCCTCCTTGTGTCGCGTTGAATGGTGTCGGAACGATTTTGTCCCGACGAATCGAATGTTTCATTTAGAAAGGCAAGGAGGATGCCAGCATCACCGGGCGCGAGGGCAGGGGGAATGGGGGATGGATAAGGAGCTATTTTACGCGGGGCTATAACCTGAGGAATGGGAACGGAGCAGAAATAGCTCTAGGGGGTTGTAATGACAGGGGGAATGCGCAATGAGAGGATGGTTATAACTATAACCATGGTTATAGGGCTGTCTCTTATACACATCT
>JAAXQG010000125.1 GCA_012974445.1 Desulfuromonadales bacterium | reverse complement strand
TGGCGGTGCCGCGCTTGCGGTCCTTACGGTATTCTGCGAGCCGATTCTCGGCGCTCTGCCTTGAATTGTCGGCCACCTGCAACTGGAGCCTTGAAGACATTAGCGATCTCATATTGGATTCGATTTTGTCCCGGAGCCTCCATTCGAAAGCGGCAATCTGATTTTTTACCTGCTCGGTGCGCAGTTTGCTCCGTCGGAAATCGCTTTTGGCCGCATTGTTCCCTATGGGAACGCTGAACTGCAGCCCAGCCGTCCACCAGAGTCCCTTGCCGTCGCGGACCTGTTTTATGCTCGTACTGAAGTCGTCCTCGATGCCGCTGAGGCCTCCGCTGGCAGTCAGGGCCAGGTTCGGCAACAGCTGCTGTCTGGCGACGCTTTGCTGCAACTCGCTGCTTTTTAACTGCAGCTTCAGCTGTTTCAGGTCGGATCGCTGGTTTATGGCCATCTCAATGGCCTGCGCCTCGGATTCATGGGGCTCTGCACGGGAGGGGGCGTCCTGGGGGATAATCTCGGTCTTTCCCCTGATGCCGATGAGGAAGCGAAGATCTGCCTCCTTGTCCCGAACATCCAGTTCGGCATCCACGAGGTCTTTGCGCCGCTGGGAAATTGCATATTCGGTGTTGGCGACTTCCATGCGGTGACGGTGATCGCCCTTGCCCTGGCCCTTGATCTGCTGGAGCAAATGCTGGGCAGAGTTCAGGGCATTCTGGCGAGACTCCAGTACTTGGCGCAGGGTGTAGAGTTCGTTGTAGGAGGTGAGCACCGAGAAGACGGTGTCGATGACGAAGAAGCGGAATTGTTCGATAGACTCTTCGTGGGCGTTGGCAGAGAGGGAGATGTTGAGTTCGGTGCTGTCCTTGCCCGCATATTTTAGCAGCGGCTGGACGAGGCTTATGGATACCGAGGAGCGCCAGTCGGTCCAGTCGTCATCGGGAAAATCGGAGTCGGGTTTGGTGTAGCCGCTTCGGGACGTGGCTGAGAGGCTGCCTCCGGTGGGGAGGTTTTGGGACAGGGAAAGTGAGCCGCTGGCGCCTTCTGTGCCGTAACGCTCGCCGGTATAGAAGTACTTGTCACGTTCAACCGTCGCGCTGAAGTAGGGATCGTAGTAGCTCCTGCTGCGCTGCACATCAGTCTTCGCCATCGAGGCATCGAGGGCCTCGATTCGCAAGTCGATGTTGTTGCGGATCGCCATCTCGATGGCAGTCTTCCGTGTCAGCCCCACCTGGTCCGGTTCACTTGCACCGAAACTATTGGCAGGGACAAGGAAGGATATGCTGCAAATGAGCATTCCGATGAATGTTGGCAGACTGGTCAGACTCTTCATACGTTCCCCAGATAAAGGAAATGCCCTCCCCGAAGGGAGGGCTGGTACGACGATTAAAGCTTGGAGATGGCTTCGGCTTCAGCCGGGGTGACCATCCCTGAGTGTTTTCTCAGGATCGAGGATGCGGAATCGCCCTTCTTGCCGGAACCGTGGCAACCGGCACATTTCTGGTTGTAGACGGCATTGCCATCGATGGTCGGGGGCAGAACAACGGGAGGCTCTACCACGGGAGGCTCAACGACGGGAGGTACGACTACGGGGGGCTCAACGACAGGAGGTACTACCACGGGAGGCTGAACAACCGGAGGTACGACTACGGGGGGCTGGATAACCGGAGGCTCCAGGCGGTCGTCATCATCAAGGTCGCGGTCATCATCACGGTCGCGATCATCATCACGGTCGCGGTCATCATCACGGTCGCGGTCATCATCACGGTCTTTACGCTCATGGCGGCGTTCTTGTCTGCTCTCGTACCGCCCACCTCGGTCGTCATCGTCGGACCGCTCAATGCGTCTGTCTTGTCTGCTTCTGTATTCATCCCGGTCGTCGGAATCGGCCATGGAGATCGAAACAAAGCTGCTCATCAGCAGCGCTACAATGGCGAAAATGGGGAGTATCTTTTTTAGGGTTTTCATCGGTTCCTCCAAGTGTTGAGTAACTTATAAGTCGAATTTCCGCAAAATTTTCACCTGCCAGTCTGATACTTGGATGAATAAACCTCCTTTCTTTAACCCGGCTTTTTTGCGTCCGGACGCAAAAAAGCCGGGGCCAAGTATCCATGAGTGAACATGTGATATTTCGGCAACCCGGCTATCTCAGAGAGACCCAGTAGGCTTTCCGCCCCATCCTCGCGAATGGTTTAGTATTATCGACTATCAGCTGTAAGGCGTCCGGTGGCAGATTTACTATACGAATTCCACTCTTGTACCGAACCTCTACCAGAGCAGTCTGCGTTCAGATTCAAATTCCATCTCATTGCCTGAGACGGGATCGATAAATTTCACTCTCCGGGCGATGAGCTGCAGCGGGTTGTCCAGGTCGTCCGGCTGCTGGGGGAGCAGCTCCGGGTAATACCGGTCGTTCAGGATGGGGAAGCCCAGAGCGCTCATGTGAACTCGCAGCTGGTGCTGCTTGCCGGAGATGGGGCTGAGATGGAAATGGGCCCTGTCGTCCCTGAAGTCCATCAGCCTGATACGGGAGCGGGCGTTGACGGGGCCGGGAGCCACCTGCATGCGAAACCAGGTTTGGTCCTTGATCAGCCGGTTCTCCACCGTCCACTGCGACTCGCGGGGACGAGTATCGAGTCGGCAGAGGGCTTCATAGCTCTTTTCGATGGTGCCGGCGGAGAAGAGCCCGCCGTAGAGCCCACGGGTCTGCCTGTTCTGGGAGAAGAGTACGAGCCCCGAGGTCTCGCGATCGATGCGGTGAATGGGGACCAGGTCGCTGTTGCCGGTCTTTCGTCTCAGCCGGTTCAACAGGCATTCGTTGACATAGGGGCCGCCGG
>JAAXQG010000124.1 GCA_012974445.1 Desulfuromonadales bacterium | reverse complement strand
GGCTAAATGCTTTAAGGGCTTTTTGGCCGCTGATACACGCTGATTTTCGCTGATAAGGTCAAAGGCATTAAGCCAGGGTCCTGTGTTTTTTGGTTTGTAACTGTTCAGCACGTTGTCCAGATTCCGATTTTTGGCCAATCTCCCTCCCCCAGCGGGGGAGGGCTGGGGAGGGGGAGGTTCGCAAGTACCCCCCTCCCGGCCTCCCCCCGCTGGGGGAAGGTCAGAGTTTGAGTGTCGGGCTTCGTCAGTCTACAATCAGATTCGGTAGCTCGTTTTCGTCCCCCTGTTTCAGGGGGAAGTCCTTCTCCAACAGCGCGGCGCAGCCTTCGATGGCCAGGCACAGGGCATCGCAGGTCTGTCCTGCGCTGATCCCCTGTGTGACGATGTTCACAATTTCGTCCCAGCTTCCCTTGGGAACTCGCTCATTGATTCCCCGGTCCGCCAACACATGAACGCGCTGCTCGAAGAGGCTGATCAGTATCAGTATCCCCGTCTCGTCCCGCGTCTTGTGAAGACCCCGCTCCAGAAACGAAACCAGGGCTTTTTCCTCGACTTCAGCGTCAATCTCGTCAGTCGCAATCATGGCACGCTTCAGCGGCGGGACTGATCGGATCAGCGCCTTGAAGGGCAGGTAGGTCAGCAGGAAGACGGCCAGAAATACCCAGACCGACTCCCCCCCTAAGCCCCAGCTTGCGAGCACGCCGGTGCCCAGGGCGAAAAATCCTCCCCCGATGATTTCGGCCCGGGGATAATCATAGGACTCGTCTACCAGCATCGGGACGATCTCACCGCTGGTGCGACTCTCGGCTTTTCGAACGGCCTCTTCGATGCGGCTTCGTTCCTGGTCGTTGAAATATGATGCGGATTTTTTCACTTTATCTGCTCCTGTCATTGCTTTTACCAGCCTCCCGAAGCGCCGCCGCCACCGAAGCCGCCGCCACCGCCGGAGAATCCTCCTCCGCCGAAACCGCCACGGCCACCGAAACCGCCCCCACCGATCCAGAGTCCTCCGTGGCGATGGCGTCGCGAGGAGCGCCCGGATCGTCCGGATCGACCGGAGAGCAGCATCAGCCCCGGGCCGAAGAAGAGCAGCAGGGCCAGAAATCCCAGGGGATTGCTGTCTTTCTTGCGCTTCATGCGACCGGAGCCCTGATATTCGCCCCGCACGGCCTCAGCCATGGCCAGCACCCCCGCGACGATGCCGCCTTCGAAGTCGCCTTTTTTGAAGCGCGGGACGATCTCGCCGTCGATGATCCGTCCGGCCAGCAGGTCGGTCAGCCTTCCTTCCAGGCCGTAGCCCACCTCGATGCGAACTTTGCGTTCTTTTTGGGCTATGAGCAACAGGGCGCCATTGTCCTTTCCCTTCTGTCCCAGCCCCCAGCTCTCGGCTACTTTAAGGGCATAAGCATCCAGGGCTTCGCCTTCGAGCGAGGGCACCGTCAGCACCGCCATTTGGGTCGAGTCGCTGGCCTCGAACTCAGAGAGAAATTGCTCCAGTTTGAGCTTTGTGGCCGAAGAGAGCAGGCCCGCCTGATCGGTCACTCGGTCTTTAAGCACGGGGACTGCTCCCTGAGCGACCAGTGGGCACAGCAGCAGGATGGCCAGAATTATTGAGCGCAGCGCCCTCATCTAGAACTGCACCTTGGGGGCTGTCTCGGCCCCGGCCTGCGCCTTGAAGGGCTCCTTGCGTTCCAGGTTCAGAAGGAACTTGTTGGTCAGGTTGCCGGGGAAGCTCCGGATGGAGCCGTTAAAGGTCTGAACCGACTTGTTGTAACGCTGACGAGCCACGTTGATGCGGTTTTCCGTGCCTTCGAGCTGATGCTGCAGATCGCGAAAATTGGTGGAGGCCTTCAGGTCGGGATAGCGTTCGGCCACCACGAGCAGGCGGGAGAGGGCGCCGGAGAGACCGCTCTGGGCCTGCTGGAAGTTGGCCATGGCCTGGGGATCGGAGAGCGCCTTGGTATCCAGGGTGGTCTGTCCCACCTTGGCCCGGGCCTCGGTGACCCCCAGCAGCGTCTCCTTCTCGTGGGAAGCGTAGCCCTTCACCGTCTCCACCAGGTTGGGGATGAGGTCGGCGCGCCTCTGATAGGTGGCCTCCACGTCGCCCCAGGCGGCAAAGACCGCCTCTTCGTTTTGTTGGATCTGGTTGTAGCCGCAGCCCGGAAGCACTAGAAGGGCAGGGAGAAGCAGGAGCAGGAAAAGCAGCGAGCGGATGTTCATGGAATGTCTCCTTAAAGAAGTTTTGTTGTCGTCTCTGATCTTGATTGTCATGTCGTTGATTCCCCCATTTCGTCCTGCCGGAGCGAAGCGACGATGTCGGGAATAAGGGCGTTCAATGTTTGAGGCGATAGCCGAGTTTTTGAACGCTCCCCGGCCTCGTTGCGTAGCGCAGGGAACCCGCCGCAGGCGGGCAGGACGAAGGGGTGGCCTTTCTTTGCTTCTTTCTTTGGCCATCAAAGAAAGAAGGCGCCTCAAGGGGCGCAACCCTTGGACTTTGGATCAAATGCCGGGATTTCGCCCCGGCGGCCGACCTACTTTTCTTGCTTGTCCAAGAAAAGTAGGCAAAAGAAGGACACCCGAATCTGTTGCCCTGCCGGGTACCCTCCGCCGAATCTCCGGCTTCCGGGCGGATTGGATGGGACATCCGTGTCCCACCATCCGGCTCGGCTCCTGCCTCGCCCCCTTCGGGGCCTGATTCGGAATCCGGTGATACGGCTCCGGCAACAGATTGACCGGGGGAAAGGCAAGGGCGCTGTCTTCTGGGAAATATAGGCAGGCACTCCGCCGAAGTAAGGGTGCTCGTCTATTTCTCCAGTTCGGTGAGCTGATTGGTGATCTCCGAAAACGCCACGTCATGGCTGATCAGGAAGAGCTGGTCGTACCAGTGCTGCGAGAGCTCGTCCTGCCCCTGGTCGATGGCCCGGAAGGCCTGGGCGAGATTTTCCCGGCGGCTGGCGTCTAGGTTGGAGGTGGGCTCGTCGAAGAAGGCGATGCGCGCTCCCAGGGTCTGGAGCAGCGCAAGGCGCAGGGAGACCACGGCGCTCATCATCTGACCGCCCGAGAGTTGATCGTCGCTGCGCTCGCGTCGCTGTCCGTCGGCAAAGTCGGTGAGACTCACCTGGTAACCTTCTGCCCAGCAGAGTTCCTCCTCCGCGCCGCTGATGGTGCGGTAGATGCGGTCGGCCCTTTGGCTCACCTCGCCTCTGAAGCGCTCGCTGAGCTTTGTCGAGACGTTCTTGAAGACCTGGTTGCGCAGATAGTCCAGCAGCGAACTGCTGCGACGCAGTTTTCTGTGTTCCCGGCGCTGCTGTGCCAGCTCCAGCAGCAGGGCGCGAAGTCTGTCTATTTGGCTCTCGGTATCGATCAGGAGCTGCTGTTGCCCCTGTTGCCGCTGTTCTAGTGTGGCCCGGGCCTTGTCGAGCTCCCGTTGCTGAAGGCGAAGCTGATCATGAATCTCCAGGCTGTAGCTGGTGCGAAGTTGCGCCAGAGTTTCCCCTGCGCTTTTGTGATCCTGCTCCAGCTCAGTGAGTTTCTGCTGGTAGCGCTGGAGGGCTTTTTGATGTTCTTCCAGCTCAAGGGCCACCTTCTCGAAAGCCTGCACCTGGTCGCGATCACTGGCGTGCTGCCGCCGCTGTTGCTCCGCCAGGGCGATGTCCTGCTCAAGACCATCGAACTCCCGCAAGGTCAACCGCTGCTGCGCAAGAGAGCGTTTCTGCTCTTCCAGGGGGCCCTGCCCGGCTTTGAGCGCAGCGGTTTTAAGGCTCAGCGCCTCTTCGTCCCGCAGCAGTGTTTGACGATCCTTTTCGATCCGGGCGAGACGGTCTTTTCTTTGGGAAAGTTCGCGGTCGGCGTTTTCAGCGATGGTGATGTTCTCCAGCAGAGACGCCCTGAGACCAGCAATCTCGCTTCGTTCCATTGCCATGGCGCTCAGGCGTCCTTCGAAGAAACCTTCGATCTCTTTGCCTGCGATGTTCAGGCAGGGTTCGGCGAAAAAGGGACAGATTCCCTCGGAGAGTTTTTCCTGCCCTTCCTGAAGCCCCTCGCGCCGCCCTTCCAACTGTCCCATGCGGGCCTGTTGCCCTTCGAGTTCAGTTCGTAGTGCAGGCAGCTTCGCTGCCTGAGTGATCAGCGGGGCATCGTTTCGCAGCTCCGTTTCCTCGCTGGCAAGCTGCTTGCGGGCGGTCTCGATCTGTTGCTGCTTTTCCAGAACCTGATGCTGTTCGAGTTCGAGGCGGGCGATGGCTGTCTCCACCTGGGTTTCGGCGACCAGGCACTCTTTCTCGAGTTTTCGTTGCGCACTCTGCCGGATGCGCAGCTGCTCAAGCTGTTTCTCCGCCGCTTCGAAGGTCTGCTTGCCAGGCAGATGACGCTGGACGATCCCTGCGGCTTCGACGCTGGCGTTGACTCGGGCATTTTTGTCGGCGATGTGTTCCTGGCCGCTTTTGATACGTTCGGCCAGCTTGGTAAGGATTTGTTCATGCTTACGCAGCGCTTGCTCCTGTTGCTCCAAATTTTTCAGGGCGGATTCTGCCTTTTGCTGCTCCTTCAGGGTTTTTCCCAGATCGATATCGATGTTCTGCAGCTCTGTAGACAGCTCCCGCTTTCTGCGCCTCAAGCCGGGCAGTGGGCGGGTCTGTTCGCGCCGGTCCGCCATTTTTGAGCGAAGCTGTTCGGTGCGGTGTCCCAGTTCCCGCTGCAGCTCGCGGGTGTTTTCAAAGGTACGCCGCCAGGAATCGATCCCCAGAATATTGTCGAAGGTCTTCTGGCGCTCGGTAGCTGATTTGATGACGAAGGGGCCGAGAAAGTCGTTCTGAAAGGGGCCGATGATCTGCTTGAACTGATCTTTCAGGGCCCGGCTGCTCGAGAGCCCCAGAAGCTCGGCGATGCGAGCCTCGGTCTCCTGGCTTCCTCCATGCTCCTCAACTTCGAAGTCTCCGTCGCGCTCGGCGGCCAGCAGCCATTTTGCGCCGCCTCCTACGGTCCGGCTCACGCGGTAGCGCCTGCCCTCTGCAGCCTCGAAGACTACCCGGACCTCACCCCTCTTGCTGCCGATACGCAGGAAACGATCGATGTTGGCCACGAAATCCCGGGCATCCACCCCGAACAGGGCGTAGCCGATGGCCTCGAAAATGGTGCTCTTGCCTGCGCCGTTGGGGCCGGAGAGCACGTTGATGCCGGGGGAGAAGCTATAGTGGCTATCGCTGTGGGACTTGATGTTTTTCAGGCTGACTTCGAGTATGCGCATCGCTTCAACCCTCCTTCAGCAGGCGGTCGAGAAGTTCGTCGACGCTGCTGTCGTCCTTGAGGCTCAGATCCCTCAGGGACAGGGCCAGATCGGTCAGGCGCTCGCGGTCCTGCTGGAAGTCGCTGTTGGCTCCCACCAGCTCCAGCACCACCTCCCTCTCGATCTCGGCCAGAGTGCGGGCGCCCCCTTCGGACTGGGCGGCGCTGCCGGCAAGCAGGAGCTGGTTGCGAAGCTCCAGGTGAAGCAGGGGAGCGATCTCGTCCAGAGCGCCGCTGATACGCTCGCGGCTGAGCTCGAAGGGGTGGAAGCCCACCTGTCCCTTGAGTTTGAGGTCGAGCAGGGCAGGGCGGGGATCCGACAGAGGCGAGAGGAGTTTGGTGGCCTCGCTCCTCAAGCTTTCCATGGCCTGATCGCTGTTTCCGCAGCCGCTCAGCTCAAGAGAGAGACTCAGCATGGGGCGGGGATTCACCGCTCGGACGCTGCAAGCGATGCTGCCGTCATCCTGCATCTCCACCAGGTAGTAGCCCTTGTCGTAGCGCTGCTCCCCGAAGTTGGTGCATTCGGGAGAGCCGGGATTAAAGGCGTAGGGGCGCCCTTCTTCCGTCTTGACGATGTAGGGCTTGTGACCGTGGCCCAGTGCTACGTAGTCGAAGCGCTGCGCCAGTGGTGCGGCCTCCTCGGGGCTCATGTTGCCGATCTCCACCGGGGAGAAGCTCCAGATGCCCACATGGAAGAGCAGGATGTTGCGATCTGTTGTAACCGCTTCGCACAGCCGGGCGACATGGCTTCCGGCCTGGCTGCCGATGTAGCCCAAGCCGTGGATGTGCCACCCCTTGAGGCTGATGCATCCGCCGCGGCCGCTTTGATCGTCGAAGGGGGGGAAGTGATAGCCCCCATCGGTTGTGCGCTCGGGGCGCAGAAGCCTCAGATAACCCATCTCCGAGAGCGCCTCCATCCAGCTGATCCCCTCACGGCGGTGAATCCAGTCGTGGTTCCCCTCGATGGCGATGCAGGGGATTGCGGCCTGTTTCAGTGGCTCCAGCACGGCGATGGTGCGGGCGAAGGTGCGGGGGAGAATCTGACCGGTGTGAAAGAGATCTCCGGCGATGAGCACCGCATCGACCCGCTCGGCAAGAGCATCGGCGACAATCCCTTCGAGGGCGCGAAAGAAGTCTTCGAAGCGTTCCTGCTCGCAGGGCGTGCCCCGGTAGGTCTTGCCCAGATGGATGTCGGCGCTGTGGATGAATCGGAAGGACATATTTATAACCTCAGTGAGCGTCAGTCGTTGCGCAAAAGAGGGACTATAGTCAATAGTCAGCGGCAAATCCACCCTGAACCCCTGCCACAAGGGCGGTGTTTGCGGTTGACAGGGAAGGCTGCGCGTCATAGATTCGGGAACTTTAATTCCAGGGGGAGGGCCTTTTTCGTGTCCCGTATTTTCATCATCTGTTTCATTTTGCTGCTGGCTTCGTCCGGCGTGGCCCTTGCCGAAGAGGGCTTTACCAACCAATTCTATGCCGGTGTCTCCCGCGGGGTCTCCGATGTGAGCAACACGGATATTGTGGATAAGGAGAATGCCGTCAGCTCCAGGGCAGAGTTCAAGCGCGATCTGTTCGCTTCGGCGGTGGTGGGGCTGGACATCGGGCGCGGCCGCTATGAGCTGGAGCTGGATTACCGCCAGAGCGACCTGGACAGGCTCGGCTCTTCCACGGCCACTTTCTCCGGCGATGTGACCGTGACCTCTCTGATGTTCAATGTCTATGGCGATTTCGAGAATGACAGCCGCTATACCCCCTATCTGGGGTTCGGTCTGGGAGCTGCGAAGATTTCCATCAACGACTGGAAAAGTGACGACACCGATCTGATTAACGATACGGATTATCTCCTGGCCTTTCAGGTGGCCACTGGCGTTCATATCGCCATCAACCAGCGCTGGGGAATCGATTTCGGCTACAAGTATTTCAATACTGCCTTTCCCGACTTTACGGACGCCGCAGGGCGTGGCATCGAGTCAGACTTCCGCTCCAACACCCTGGCGCTGGGGGCCCGATATTATTTCCCCTGATTCCTTCGGGGATTGATCGTTTGAGACAAAAAAGGCTCCCGTTTGGGGGCCCTTTTTGTCTCTGGAACCATGTACGTGGTCACTAGTATCCGGTTAGGTTTTTGCGATTAATAAGCTGGATACCCACCCCGTCGTTCCCGCGCAGGCGGGGACCCAGAAGGTTTTAAAGTCACTGGATCCCCGCCTGCGCGGGGATGACGAAATTGGGCGCGGGGGTGTCAAAATTTCTTGAGGATTACGGCGTTGAAACTTTCTAACCGGACTCTGCTGGTACGTGGTTAAAGGCAGGGCGCAGCAAGCGGCGCCCCTACATTTTCTGCAACCTGTAGGGGCGCCGCTTGCTGCGCCCGTCCCTGTGGTTTTCAGGCCACACTGACGTTCAGCTCTCCCACCCCTTGGATGGAACCGTGCAGCAGATCCCCGCTTGTAATGGCGCTTACCCCCGCGGGGGTTCCCGTCAGAATGATGTCTCCGGGCTCCAGGGTGAAGGTGCGACTCATCTCGGCGATGACCTCGGGGATGGAGCGCAGCATCTGTTTCGTGCTTCCATTCTGACGCAGCACACCGTTGACTTCCATGCGCAACTCAAGCCTCTGGGGATCGGTAATCTCGGAGGCAGGGACGAATTCGGAGAGAGGGCAGGCTGTGTCGAAGCCTTTGGCAATCTCCCAGGGCAGCCCCTTTTCTTTACAGCGCTGCTGTACGTCGCGCAGGGTCAGGTCGATGGCGACTCCATAGCCTTCCACATGCTCCATGGCTTCATCCACACTCAGATCACGAGCCTCTTTTCCGATGAGCACGGCCAGCTCCACCTCATGGTGGCAGTCTGAAGAATTCTGGGGGATTCGGATCAGCTCTCCCGCGTGAATGATGCTGGTGGCAGGTTTGATGAAAAGAATCGCTTCATCGGGGATCGCGTTGCCCAGCTCCCGGATATGGTCGAGATAATTACGGCCGATGCAGACGATCTTGCCGACCCGGATGGCTTCGCTGTTTCCCTTGAGGTGGATGAAGGACATAGATGGACTCCTGCTGAAGGTTCAGGAACCGCTGCGTCTCGGCAGGGCCCAGTTAAAACGGATGGCAAGCAGTCGAAGGAGGATGACGCAGGTGGCCGCGAGCAGGGCCACGGTATTCTCAGGCACTCCGGCCTTACTCAGGAAGACGTAGAGAAATCCCCCGGCAAGGCAGGCTGTGGCGTACACCTCTTTTTTCAGGATCAGGGGAACCTCCCCGGAGAGCACGTCCCGGATGGCGCCCCCGGCCGTGGCAGTCATCACCCCCATCATGATGGCGCCCAGGGGGCCCAGGGAAAAAGCCAATGCCTTGCCGGTGCCGATGACCACGAAGGTGCCCAGGCCGATGGCATCGAAAATCAGCAGGGGGGAGCGCATTTTCTGGATATGCTTGTGGCAGAAGAAAACCGCGAAGGAAGCTGCCAGGGAGAGATACAGGTAGGTTTCGTCCTCTAGGCAGAAGGGGGGCGAGTATCCCAGCAGCAGGTCGCGCAGGGTTCCGCCGCCGGTGGCGGTGACCATGCCCAGTACCAGCACTCCGAGAAGGTCCATCCGGTGGCGGATGGCGGCGATGGAGCCCGAGGCCGCAAAAGCCGCTGTGCCCAGCAGGTCGAGAAAATAGAGAAAAGACATAATATACTCCTTGTTAGGCAGGGGAGAATAATGGCTGAAAGGATAAATGGCAAGGGAGCATCGACGGCCCTGGCTGTGCTATGCTCCTTAAGGTACCCGCAACGAAGGGCGATCCCATGTTTATTCCTGTCGGCGACACTCCCAACCTTCGCGGAATTCCCTATGTCACCAGGCTGCTCATCGCCGTCAATGTGGCGGTGCATCTGCTTATCGCCTGGCCCTCCGGTTATCTCTCTCCCGATCTGAACGATCCCCTGCTTGCTGAGTATCTGCTCTCTCTCGGGGCTCAGGGTATGATTTCAGTTGCCGAGGTGCTGCGTCATGTAAACGCCTATGATCTGATCGTTTTTCGCTACGGCTTTATCCCTGCGGATTTTGACCTTTACCGCCTGCTGAGTTCCCTTTTTCTTCATGCGGGCTGGATGCATCTGTTCGGGAACATGCTTTTTCTCTGGATTTTCGGGAACAATGTGGAGCTGCGGCTGGGGCGTCTGCGCTTTTTGCTGGCCTATCTGGGGACCGGCGTCGCCTCGATCCTTTTCTTCGCCTTATTTGTTTCTGATTCCGCAGTGCCGCTTATCGGGGCCTCGGGGGCGATTTCCGGAGTGCTGGGGATCTATTTTCTGCTCTTTCCCCGCAACCAGATCAGAACTTTCGTCTTTCTTTTCCCCTTCATTATCACTACGATTCTGATCCCTGCCCGCTGGGTGCTCGGCTTTTATCTGGTGGTGGACAACCTGCTGCCTTTCCTCTTTACAGGCGGAGGCGCCGACTCCGGGGTGGCCTACGGGGCGCATCTCGGCGGATTCTTCTCCGGCATGGCCGCAGCGTCCATCATGAACAGGCCTCCGGCAGAAAAGTCGAAGGAGGCAGACCGAAAGGCAGCAGCACAGGACGCCCTGTCCCGCTCCATTCGTAAAGGGCATTGGGCTGATGCGGCCGATCTCTATGCCGCCGGGGACAGCCCGGAACTGAGACGGGAGATGAATGATCGCAATCTGGTGCTGCTGGGTGAATACCTTCTGCGCACCCGGCGTTTCGAAGAAGCGGTTCGGCTTTATCGCTGCTTCATCGTCGAACGCCCCGCCAGCAGCTACCTCGCCGAGGCCTCTCTGGGGGCGGCGACGGCGCTGATCGCTTTGGGGGGGCACGAAAAAGCCGCGCGCCAGTACCTGCTGACGGTGCTGGATCTGAGTGCAGAGCGGGCAATACAGCGCGAGGCAAGGAAATTGCTAGAGACCATTTGAGGGAACAGTGCTCCCTCACCCTTGACGGGAGGGGAAGCTGAAGCGTTCTTTGTATCGCATGTCATTTCATTGATTTATTGTAACTGTTCAGCACGTTGTCCAGATTCCGATTTTTGGCCAATCTCATTCCCCTTTCAAGAGGGAGGAGAAGGCGACAATACTGGCAGTGAGCATTGACTGAATAGTTGTCTTGGCTTAATGCTTAATCCGCGCCCATCGGCGTTCATCTGCGGCTAAATTCTTTAAGGGCTTTTTTGCCGCTGATACACGCTGATTTTCGCTGATAAGGTCAAAGGCATTAAGCTAGGGTCCTGTGTTTTTTGGTTTGTAACTGCTTCAGCACGTTGTCCAGATTCCGATTTTTGGCCAATCTCACTCCCCTTTCAAGAGGAAGGAGAAGGCGACAATACCGGCAGTGAGCATTGACTGAATAGTTACGATTTATTTAACTGATTACCGGAGATTCGACCATGGCCGTTAAACCCCTTTTACCCCAGGACGCTCTACAAGCCCTGATCCGGCAAATGACCCGAGAGCCCGAGAAGGGAGCCTCCGGTGATTTCGGGGCGCTGATCGATGGCATGATGAACCCGTCCGAGGAAACCGATTCATTGCTGGATCTGGCCGGATCGGCCTCAAGCCTCATGCGGCTGGAAATGCTCCAGGCACTGGCCGCGGTTCAGGGGGCAAATGCCGCGCCAATGCAGGCATCTGTGAAGGCTTCTGCGCTGGCTCAATATGGTCAGCACTCGAAGCCTGCAGGAGGCCATGCGCCCTATAGCGATCTCATCGCTGAGGCCTCTGAGCGCTATGGACTCGATGCTGACCTCATCCGGTCGGTGATCCGCGCCGAGAGCAACTTTGATCCTCAGGCCGTCTCCTCGGCCGGGGCCCAGGGGCTCATGCAGCTCATGCCTGCAACGGCCAGAGAGCTGGGGGTGACCGATTCCTTCGATGCCCACCAGAACATCATGGCCGGAACCCGGTACCTCAAGTCGCTGATGGATCGTTACGAGGGAGACGTCGAGAAATCTCTGGCCGCCTACAACTGGGGGCTGGGCAACATCGCCCGCAAGGGCACCGATTCCCTGCCCCAGGAAACCCGCAGTTACGTCGCTAAAGTCATGCAATATACCGGAAAAGGCTGATCTGGTCATATGGGCGAATCAGCACAAAAAGCCCGGCAAAAGATGATCTAACTGGTAGCAATCTTTCGCTATGCTTTCATCATTCCTCCCCCCAGCGGGGGGAGGTCAGGAGGGGGGGAGGGAGCTAGGCGTTGATACCGTCTTGGCCGTCAATATTAATTCGAAGAAATTGTCGGATTAAATGGCTGTCCAGATTTGAGTACGCCATAGATAATGTGGACAAG
>JAAXQG010000120.1 GCA_012974445.1 Desulfuromonadales bacterium | reverse complement strand
TCTGATATTCTTTGCCACTGGCAAGACCCGCAAGGTCTCCCATGTAGGTATGTACATCGGCAACGATGAATTCATCCATGCTCCCCGCAAAGGGCAGACCGTCCGCGTGGCCAGACTCGCGTCACCCTTCTGGAAAAAAACCTATGTCACAGCACGCACCTACCTCTAGGCTCCGGAGATCTTCAAATGCAAGCACAATGGAACAACCTTCACTGTATCGATCTTGACCAGAGCAGCCTGCCCGGTTTTCGTCAGTTCATCAGCGCATGGTACTATGGCGGCAAGGGATTCAATCTGGTGGTCGATCCCGGCCCCCTGTCCAGCATCAGCCATCTGATCCATCGACTCAAGGCCCTGGGGGTCGAAACTCTAGACTACATCCTGCTGACCCATATCCACATCGATCATGCCGGAGGCTCTGCCGCTCTTTTGCGCCAATACCCCATGGCTCGGATCATCTGCCATCCAGAGGGGATTCGTCACCTGGTCGCGCCCGAACGGTTATGGAAAGGGTCTAAAGCCGTCCTGGGAGCCCTTGCCGACGCCTATGGAGAAATCCTCCCTGTCCCAGAGAACTCCATCGGATACGAGCAAGAGATCGGCGATACGGGTATCAGGGTCCACCAGACTCCAGGGCACGCCCAGCATCATCTCTGCTTCGAAATGGGCGACCTGCTCTTTGCCGGGGAGGTCGCCGGTGTACGTTGCGAAACGCAAAGCGGAATCTACCTTCGACCAGCCACCCCCCCCCGATTCATCCTGGAGGTTGCTCTCAACTCTCTGGAAAAAATGAAAGCACTCTCTCCGACTCATCTCGCCTTTGCACACTACGGGCTGGTGGATAATGCTTTGCAATATCTGGAACTTGCCACTACGCAGTTGAAGCTCTGGGTCAGGGCGGCGAAGGAGACGAAAGAGGCGTCAAACAGACAGGAAGCGATGATGGACTGGCTGCTGAAAAGCGATGAATGCATCTTGCATCTGAAACAATTACCTGAAGACATTCAGATTCGGGAGCGGCAGTTCTTTGCAAACAGCTTTCGGGGTATGATTGAGTACGTAGACAATCTGGACGGTTGAAGCTATGGAGGCATCCCCGGCGGCAACCATATTTCGCACAAATCAGCCCAAGAGATAACCCATGGATATCAAGAATCTGATCGAGAAATATCATCCTCCCGCAGGGGCTTCCTACTCGACCTATATGGCTCACGCCGAAGCCGTAAGTGCAAAGGCCCTCGGGATCGCAAACAGACTCGGAAATCTGGATCTGAAGTTCATCCAGGAAGCTGCCCTGCTTCATGACATCGGGATCTGCCGCATCCACGCACCGGAGATCGGCTGCTATGGAGCCTTGCCCTATATCTGCCATGGTATCGAAGGACGGGACATCCTGCTGCTGGAGGGGCTACCCCAGCATGCACGGGTGTGCGAGCGACATATAGGCGTGGGGCTCACCGCAGAGGACGTACTACGCCAAAAGCTCCCCCTGCCCTCTGTCGACATGATACCTGAAACCCCGGAGGAGCAAATCATCGCCTATGCGGATCTATTTTTCTCCAAGGCACCGGGCAGACTGGACAAGGAAAAACCCCTCAAAAGAGTTCGGGAATCGGTCGGGCGCTGGGGGGAAGAAAAATTGCGGATATTTGAGCGCTGGCACCGTGGTTTCGCATAAGAGAAACTAAAAAAGGGGCTCCCTTACGGAAGCCCCTGGATAACAATTGATGCTGCGCCTCAGAATCCGGCGCGGCTCTTGAGGGATTCAACCCGGTCGGTTTTCTCCCAGGTGAACTCAGGAAGCTCACGACCAAAGTGTCCGTAAGCGGCTGTCTTCTTGTAGATGGGACGAAGCAGCTGAAGATCGCGGATCAGGGACGAGGGGCGCATGTCAAACTCTTCACGAACGATACGGGCGATCTCGTTGGACGGAATCACGCCGGTACCGAAGGCGTTGATCATGACCGATACGGGCTCGGACACCCCGATGGCATAGGCCAGCTGAACTTCGCACTTCGTCGCAAGACCTGCGGCAACCAGGTTTTTCGCGATATAACGGCCCAGGTAGGATGCGCTGCGATCCACCTTGGAAGGGTCCTTGCCACTAAAAGCCCCTCCACCGTGAGAGCCCTGACCGCCATAGGTATCAACAATGATTTTACGCCCGGTCAGACCACAATCGCCCATGGGACCGCCCACGACAAAACGCCCCGTCGGGTTAATGAAATACTTGGTGTCCTCATCAAGCAGTTCGGCTGGCAGTACCTTGCGGACAACTTCCTCGATAATCCCTTCTTTCAGGGTGTTATAGGTAACATCAGGAATGTGCTGGGACGAAACCACCACCGAATCAATGCGCATGGGCTTGTCGTTGATGTACTGAATGGAGACCTGGGCCTTGGTATCGGGACGCAGGAAAGTCAGCAAACCACTTTTGCGAACATCGGCAAGTCGCTTGGTGAGCTTATGAGCGAACATGATGGGCATGGGCATCAGCTCGGGGGTCTCGGTACAGGCGTAGCCAAACATCAGCCCCTGGTCTCCGGCTCCCTGCTCAGCGAACATCCCCTCGCCTTCGGTGACGCCCATGGCGATATCGGGAGACTGACGATCGATGGAAGTAATAACGGCGCAGGTTTCATAGTCAAAACCCATGGAAGAATCATCGTACCCGATCTCTTTGATGGTTTCGCGAACGATCTCAGGGATATTGGCATAGGCGCTGGTTGTAATCTCCCCGGCGATCATGGCCATACCGGTGGTCACAAGAGTTTCACAGGCAACACGCGCCTTGGGGTCCTGCTCAAGAATAGCATCCAGAATGGCATCAGAGATCTGGTCGGCAACCTTATCGGGATGGCCTTCACCTACAGATTCAGACGTAAAAAGAAAATCGGTCATTGGCATGGAGACATGTCCTCCGTTTCAGGGGGTTAATAAACGCAATAAGATAATTCCAGAGCGCAAGCCCTGTCAAGCAATTAGGGCATTTAGAGGAGAGGAAAACTCTCCAGCACACCGGGACAGTGCTCCTCGAGGTATTCTTCCAGGCAACTCTTGATCTCCTGCCCCGTCGGCAGCAGCAGCAACCTCAGAAGCAGATCCCGGGAAGTTGCTCTGGATAACTGTCGTAGAGCCTTTTTAACCACAGGAATATCCTGGGCGTTCATCGAAAACTCATCAATACCCAATGCGATAAGCACCGGAGAATATAAAGGCTCGGCTGCCATCTCTCCGCACATGCTCACGGGAATACCAGCAGAGCTTGCTCCATCACAGACCATCTTCAGGGCTCGCAGGATGGCCGGATGTAGAGGCTCGTAAAGGTAGGCGACATGCTCGTTGCCCCGGTCCACCGCGAGACAGTACTGAATCAGATCATTGGTGCCGATGGAGAAGAAGTCGCATTCCTGAGCCAGAAGCGACGCCACCAGTACCGCAGCAGGTGTTTCAATCATGACTCCGACGCTGATCTGAGG
Source organism: Desulfuromonadales bacterium (assembly GCA_012974445.1). Lineage (GTDB taxonomy): Bacteria > Desulfobacterota > Desulfuromonadia > Desulfuromonadales > JAAXQG01 > JAAXQG01. The sequence continues at coordinate 8,109 of JAAXQG010000120.1, read as the reverse complement.
GTCGTAAGCGATATTGTCCTGCTCAAGCTCCCGTTGCACATCGCGAAGAAAAGCCTTGCAAGCCCGAAGCTCCGCAAGTCCTGTCACCATGGGAAAGAGAATGCGGATTTTGCCGAAGACAGATGCTCTGAGAATAGCGCGAAGCTGAACTCTAAAAAGGGTACCCTCCTGAAGGGAGAAACGTATAGCCCTCATGCCAAGGACGGGATTGGCTTCATCGGAGAGGTCCAGCCCTGCAACCAGCTTGTCTCCCCCCACATCCAGGGTACGAATGGTCACGCTATAGGGCTTTATTTTCTCAGCGATCCTGCGATAAGCCAGAAACTGTTCTTCTTCGGTGGGAGGAGAACTACGGTTGAAATACAGGTACTCAGTACGAAACAATCCAATTCCCCGGGCGCCGCGGGCCTGAGCAAGCGCAGTATCTTCGGGCGATTCAACGTTGGCCTTGAGTGCAACCTCAAATCCATCCTCAGTACTGGCATCCAGCGAGCTGAGCTGGAGAAGCTCCCGATCATGGTACTCATACCTCTGTTTTTTCTGAAGATACTCTCTGAACATCTGTTCCGATGGATTGAGAATCAGCGTCCCGCTGGAGCCGTCGATGATAGCGGATACAGAAGAGGGAACAATGGACGTTGCCGTTTCAAGCCCGACCACCGCAGGGATAGCCAGCGATCGCGCCAGAATGGCCGTATGAGAGGTGCGGCTGCCGACGTCAGTGACGAAACCGCATATTTTTGTGCGATCCATCTGCATGGTGTCGGCGGGGGAAAGATTATGCGCAACAACAATGGCCTTGTTTACGATATCAGAGAGAAGAAGAACCGTCTCACCGGTAAGATTGCGCAAGACACGATCGGCAACAGCGTCTACATCGGAGATTCTATCTCGAAGGTATGCATCTTCAACCTCGGCAAAAACGGCCCGAAAAGCATCCAGGGTCCTTCTTACTGCCGTATGCGCGCTGAGCAGATCCTTTCTGATCAAGGTTATTGCACCCTCAACCAGCATGGGATCTTCAAGAATCAGCAGGTGAGCATCGAGGATGAAAAGATGCTCCTTAAGCATCTTCTTGGGCGCCGATTCACGTACGCAGAGCAGCTGCTGCCGCGAGAGCTGCAACGCCTGCTGAAAACTGGCGATTTCCTGCTCAACTTCCTCAAGCGTGATGCTGCTGTCTATGACGCAGCGACGCCCCCGATCGGAGAGGTAAATCGTACCGATCGCGATCCCTGGAGACACACCAATGCCGACCAGAATCGTATCCTCTTCAATGTCAATCTTCTCCGAAACCATCATTTATCAACTGCCCTACGGCATTCATTGCCTCAGTCTCATCCTGTCCATCGGTGCGCACAGATACGCTCGAACCCTTAGCCGCAGCAAGCATCAAGACCCCCATGATACTTTTGCCATTTACTTCCAAGTCCTCCTTCTGGAGTATGACCTCCGCAGCAAAGCGGTTGGCCGTCTGAACAAGTTGGGCAGCGGCTCTGGCATGAAGACCAAGACGATTAATAATGGTGAAATCTTTTTCTATCATGGTGAAATTCCCTCACAACAAATAACCAGACAAAATACATAAAAAAGCGCCGATCAATAAAAGACAAAGTGCTGAAGCCCCTTTTCGAAAGAGCCAACCGGCGGCAAACACAAAAAACAGACTGAGCCCTGCCCAGAGAGGCGACTTCTGCAATCCACTCAGAAGAGTAAAAACAAGCAGCGAACACAGGGCCCCCAGAAGAACAACCATCATCTCCTTGGCTCGAACCGCCACGTCAGGCAGGCGCTTTTGGGCAATAAATTCCAGGATATGATGCTTTCTCCGATACCCCAGCCAGAATCCGACTATGGTAAAGAGAAGGTGGGGGATATTGAACAGCAGCAAAAAAACCAGAGGCGCCCATAAGGACTCACGAAACGCAAAGAAAAGTGCCGTACAAGCTGCAAGGGGGCGTATTCCACCCCAGAACAAGGCATCCCCCATGGCTGCAAAAGGGGCAATGGTCATCTTCTTGAATTCCGCGGCCTTAACAACAGAAGTACCCCCTGCTGCCTGGGTCTCTTCAATCGCCAGCGCGGCCCCGAGTATGGCCGGAGCCATATAGGGGTGGCTGTTAAAATACTCCAGATGCCGCTGCTGGGCGGCCTTGAGGTCTTCACCTTCAAAAAGTCTGCGCAGAGCTGGCCCCAGGGCATAGAGTACTCCGAGATTCTGGAGACGTTGAAAGTTCCAGCTGGCCTGCAGCAGCCCCAATCTTATGAAAACCAGAATGATTGTTCCCCGGGACAGTAACCTGTTCATAGAATCCTGAAATGGTGAAGCCGCCTAAAGCAAGATAAAATCAATCAGAGAAGCCAAAGCAGCAGACTTACGGAAACAAAAGAGGCCAGAAAAAGCGTAGGCGCCCGCTGAACATTAATGGAAGCCAGGATACAACCGGCCCCCACCAAAGGAAAGAGCAGATAGAGCCAGGAAGCTGCCCCGGAGACTCCAGAGAGCAACCAGGGCGCCAGAATTCCCAGCAGAAAACTCCCTCCCCAGTAGACAAAACTGAAGGTACAGAGGGAAGCCAGCGCAAAATGAAAAAGACCTATGAGATGCTGCCTCTCAGCCCTGCCCCCTTCGCCTTGATCACAGAGGGCCTCTGCCCGGGTCGACAGACGTAAATTGAGGTGCCTGGCTCCGCGTTCGAAAAACTCGCCTATTTTCCCCAGCGGCAACACCACCAGAAGACAGAGCAGTTGATAAGAAAGCGTGGGTGCCGGCGTAACAGAAAGACAAAGAGCAGTTGCCCCCACCGCGATCTGGGTGTCATCAGGAGGGATAGATGCTCCCACCGGGAGACGTCCGAGCCAGAGCAATTCAAGCAGGGCACCTATCTGAAGACCGACCATCGGATTGCCAAGAACAAAGCCTGTCAAAGGTGCTACAACAATCGGCCGGGAGAACATGGTTTGCATCGCTGCCATACGATCGAGACCGGCAAGAACAGCAATACAGCTGCCGATAAAATAGGTCGACAGAGTCAGGGTCATACCCCCCCTTTGGGAATCATTTTCTTGTAGCTTCGCTGCGTATCCGTAGGAACACAACGAGAGCCGACCTCAACACCACCGGCCACGAGTTCATTGAGATTTTCGATATCAGTGGGATCCAGATAAATCGTGCACGAACAAGGAACCTTTCCCGAACCGGCGTGCATGTTACCCAGATTCAGCTTATTAAAAATAAAACCATCACGGTAGGCGCTGAGAACATCCTGAGAATTGGCGAACAATACAAGGGTGCGCAACTTGTCGAACTCCCCTGATTTGAAGCGGGAAACCATCTCGGTAACCCCTCCGATAAAGACCTTAATGCTCGACGGAACAGAGGCCTCCATGATCATTTTTTCCATGGGAGAACTCATCAAATCATCGCTCATAACAACGATACACCGAGCACTCGTATGAGGAACCCATGCCTCCAGGACCTGTCCATGGATAAGACGACTGTCGACCCGTACCAGCACAATACTCATTGCTGTACTCTCCGCTTCATGTCGAAGGCTTTAAAATTTCGCTGACGATATGAATATTATTTTGTCCGTACTCTTTCAAAGCCTTTGCCAGGGGCAGAAGCTCTGCTGAGGCTCGAAGCCCAAGACACTTGATCACCATGGGCAGATTGACTCCGGAGACTATCTCGACTTTTCCGGAGCAGATAAAACTGGAGCATAGGTTAGTGGGAGTTCCACCAAAAAGATCCGTCAGTACAAGACAACCTCCATCGCCTCTGGCGGCGGAGATAGCCTCAGCGATTTGAAGGCGGATATCATCGGGCCCCTGTGAGCGTTCGATCCCGACGGCATAGACCTGCTTCGAGGGTCCAAGAATAGACTGAGCCGTTGCAAGAAGTTCCTGAGCAATACGACCATGGGTCACAATCACCAGTCCAATCATTTAAGTCCCTTGTCCAGATCGCGATGATGAAAATCTAGAGAAAAATCCAGATATTCAAGCGAACGCCTCAGCGCCTCGACAATGGAGACACTACGATGGCATCCACCCGTGCATCCGATAGAGATGGTCAGGTTGGACTTACCCTCCAGGCGATACTGCGGCAGGGCAAACTTCAGAAATTGTTCCAGGTGAAGACGGAAGCTGCGGCAACTCTCGGTGCTCAAAACGTAATCCTGAACCTGCAGGTCCAGTCCGGTAAGAGCTCTTAGGTTTTCATCGAAATAGGGATTGGGCAGAAATCGGACATCGAATACGTTATCAGACTCAGGAGGCAGACCATACCGGAACCCGAAGGACTGAATCCTGACCGACATGGCCCGAATACTCTGCTGGTCCAGAACCGATTTGAGAATAGCAGCCTTGAGCTGATGCGGAGAGAGTGCGGTAGTGTCGATAACCTCAGCAGCAGTGGCCTTAAGGGGAAGCAGCAGAGCACGTTCGCGCTCAATGCCGCCACGCACGCCCCCCTGACTTTCCATCGGATGTCGACGACGGGTTTCAGAAAAACGCCTAATCAAAATCTCATCCGTAGCATCGAAGAAATAAACCTGGGGGAGGAATCCGGACTTTTTAACCGCCGACAGCGTCTCCTCATAGCCCTTGGGAAAGTCAAAATGCCTCACATCCGTGACCAGAGCCACCCCCTTATAGCCAAGCTCTTCTTCACCAACGAGCTCAAGCAGTCTGGGGAAAAGAGGTAGGGGAAGATTGTCGACAACAAAAAAACCCTGATCCTCCAGCGCCCGAGCGGCAGTACTCTTTCCGGAACCTGACAAGCCAGTAAGGACGACGACCCGCAGGCGGCTCATTCGAGATTGTCTCCGATGATGCAATGTGCGTGGAGGTGGGCCATTTCGGCCATTCGTTTTTCAAGGCGATCCTGAAATTCAAGAGCACTGTTGTAGCCCATCTCCTTGAGCAGCTGGTTTCGGGCGGCCACCTCAACAATGCTCCCCATATTGCGCCCGGGACGGACCGGTATGCTGAGCATAGGAATCTTCAGGCCGAGCAGATCGTAGGTTTTATCTTCAAAGCCCAGTCGGTCGTACTGCTCGTTGTTGTCCCACTCGAGAAGTTCAACAACCAGGTCAATTTTTTTGCGCTCACGAATCGCGGCAATACCGAAAAGATGCTTGATGTTGATGATGCCGAGGCCCCGGACTTCCATATGGTAATGGGCCAGATCCATCCCTTCACCAAATAGAACCGCGGGAAGCTTCAAGCGAACCTTGACGATGTCATCGGCAACAAGCCTGTGCCCCTTAAGCACAAGTTCGAGGGCGCATTCGCTCTTGCCGATGCCGCTTTTACCCATAATAAGAACCCCAACACCGAGCACATCGACCAGTACCGCATGTACCGTCGCACTTGGAAGCAGTCTCTCTTCCAGGAATTTGGTGATGAGGGAGATAAAAACTGAACTCTGCTGCGGAGTAAGTAGAAGGGGAATCCCCTTGGCGTCCGCTTCCTTGATCAGAGACTCAGGAACACCCTGCCCCTTGGTGATAATCAGGCAGGAGATATTCAGCGAACACAGATCCTTGACATGGGACAGGGATTCGTCACCTTCGAGCTGGGCGAGGTAACTGAGCTCTGTGGAACCAAGAACCTGAATGCGATCAGGATGCAAACTGGAGAGGTATCCGGCCAGGGCCAGGCCGGGTTTCTGAATACGCGGAATGGTGACACGATGGTCGAGTCCCGAGGCGCCAGCGATCAGAGAAAGCTCGAGTCCGGCCTCTGTCTCATCGAGGATCTCTCTGATACTCAAACCGGCCATAAAAACCTCGCTTCTTAACTAGAGCTGACTTTCTTCTTCCGAAATAATTGAGACAATATCCTCCTGCGAGGAAGCTGAAATCAGACGACTTCTCACGCGAGATTCTTTCAGAAGCTTTGAAATCCGTGCAAGGGTCTTTAAGTGAATGCCTACAGAATCTTCCGGAGCGATCAGGAGAAAGAAGAGATGAGCGGGCTTGCCATCAATGGAATCAAAATCCACCCCGTCACGACTACGACCGAAACAAAGCAGCAACTCATCGATATCACCGAGCTTGCCGTGGGGAATGGCCACCCCGTCGCCGATTCCTGTACTGCCAAGTCGTTCACGCTCCAGCAGAACATTCAGCACCGTATTTCGGCTCAATGCCGGATAGCTACCATGGAGCGCATCGGTAAGCTCAGAGAGCACCGCAGTTTTCGTTGCGCATCGCAAGTCAGCAACAATGGTTCCGGACTTCAACAGTTCAGAAATCTTCATATTTTCTCTGTGATTCGGGGTGAGATGAAAATAGAATCGGGGCCGGGCAACTCCACCCGACCCCGACGAAAACAAAATCCAGATTATTGTTCGGGGGCAATCAAACCATAATTGCCGTCTTTACGACGATAAACGACATTAACCTCTTCGGTCACATCATCGGTAAAGACCATGAATTCCTTGTGCATCAAATCCATCTGCATAGCTGCCTCTTCGACAGACATGGGCTTGGCAGAAAAGCTGTGGCTACGCACGATTGAGGGCTGAACATCAGCCTCTTCAAGACTCTCGGCCTCAAAAACCGTCTTAGCGATCTGACGGCCTTTCTTTGTGCTCGGAGTATGGCGCTTAATCTTTTCTTTGTAGCGCTTCAACTGACGCTCAAGCTTGTCGGCAACCCCATCAATCGAAGCATACATATCAGCTGATTCTTCAGACGCTTTGATGGTGATACCCTTGGCAACGATGGTCACCTCGGCATTGTGACGGATCTTTTTCTCAACCGAAATCACAACCTGAGCATCAATAGGCTCATCGATATATTTCTTGAGCTTGGAAAACTTCTCTTCCGCGTATTCCTTGATGGGGGAACTGGCTTCCATGTGCCTGAAAGTAACAGCAATTTGCATTTTTATGTGCCTCCTGTAAGTATTGTTGTCAGTGTGGACCACAGCTCCATTATAACAGCCAAACCATTCCCAGAGAGGAAGGCGGGATCAGAACAATCGCTTTCGCTCCGTCGAGGATCCGATACCTAGCACTTCACGATACTTGGTCACCGTGCGCCTGGCGATTTCTACCTGACTTTCACTCAGAATATTGGCAATTTTCTGATCCGAGAAAGGTTTTTTGGGATTTTCGCCGGCAACAATTTCCTTGATTTTACTCTTGATACTGGCGGAGGCGACAGCCTCTCCACCTGAGATACTGATACCACTGTTAAAGAAAAACTTCAACTCAAAGAGCCCCTGAGGAGTCTGGACATATTTATTCGTCGTCACGCGACTGATTGTCGATTCATGCATCTGAATATCTTCAGCTACATCCCGCAAAACCAGGGGTTTGAGATACTCGATACCATGGTCCAGAAATTCCATCTGGAATTTGGCGATACTCTTGGTCACCTTGTAAATCGTGCGCTGACGCTGGTGAATGCTCTTGATCAACCATAGTGCACTGCGGACCTTATCCTGAATATATTCACCCGCCTGTTTGTCCCCTTCAGCCTTGTTGCCGAGATAACTGCGATAAAAAGAGTTGATACGCAGATGCGGCAAACCGTCATCATTCAGAGTCACCACATATTCCCCTCCAACGCGATGAACGAAGATGTCGGGGATGATATAATGGGCGTCTTCCTGATTAAAAGCCGCGCCAGGTCTGGGGTTCAGTGTGGAGATGATCTTGATCGCTCCAAAAACTTCATCCAGGCTCAAGCCAAGCTTGCGTGCGATCAACTGGTAGTTTTTGGATTCAACGGCATCGATATGGTCGCGAAGAATTGCCTCAACAACCGTCCCTCCCATATCGAGGTTTATTGCCTGAACCAGCAGAGATTCCTGGAGGTTGCGTGCGGCGACCCCCGGCGGATCAAAACCCTGAACCAGGCGAAGAGCCTCAGCAACAACAGCCTCATCCACCCCGGAGGCAGCGGCCACTTCTTCGTTGCTGGCGACAAGAAACCCCTGTTCATCGAGATTGCCGATCAACTCCGCCGCAGCATGGCGAAGATCGTCCCCGATACGAAGCATCCCCAACTGCGAAGCCAGATGATCGGTTAGGCTGTTTTTTTTTGTAAGCAGACTTTCAAAGGAGGGACGATCTTCCGATTCTTCGTAATA
>JAAXQG010000118.1 GCA_012974445.1 Desulfuromonadales bacterium | reverse complement strand
ACCACGTAGGCCGTGGCGTTGCCCTTGTAGTCGTTGAAGCGGAAATTGCGATGCTGCGCCACCAGATCCCGGGTGAAGCCATGGAGGCCGGGGCGGTCGATGCCGCGTAGAGCCCCATGGACCATCCTGCCGAGGCAGAGACAGGCGGCATCGGAGAGCACGTGATTATGAGTGAGCTGTGCCTGTTCGATGGCGCAGCGCTCAAGCAGCGCCTCGTCGCCGAAACTGTAGAGAGCCACAGGAGCCATGCGCATGGCGGCGCCGTTGCCCGCGTCCCAGTCGTTGTAGGGGACCCCCATCGTGCCCTTGAGCATGTAATCGCGAATGCCCCGGCGGCAGGTGGCTCCGATATCCACCGGCTTGCCGCGCATCCAGGTCACGAAGGCATCGGCAATATCGGTCCGGTTCCACTTCCCCTCTTTCAGGATGCTTGTTGCGATGGCCAGGGACATCTCCGTATCATCGGTCACCTTCCCCGGCTTGAGATAGAGCCACCCCCCCCCGACGATTTTTTTATGCACTTTGAATTGCGCCCGAATTTCATGGGGGGTCATGAATTCCGTGGTCGCCCCCAGGGCGTCTCCGATGGCCAGCCCCAGAAAAGAGCCCCGGGCCCTGCTCAGGATTTCATTCATACAGGGATCTCCTCTTCAACTCCCTCCCCCCGCTGGGGGGAGGGCCGGAGTGGGGGACCTCTCCAGCATCCCTCCTCCTGACCTCCCCCCGCTGGGGGGAGGAACAAAACGACCATAAAATTCACACTAATCCACCAAAAAAACGGCCGCCATCCCCAGATTGAGATGGCGGCCGCTCTTGCTCAAGGGAGGCAAGCAAGAATCATTTTGATCAGAAGTTCAGAGCCACTGATACGCTCGCAACCGCATCGTCTTCGATGACCAGTTCGGCGTCATCAGAAAGAGCATCGGAATAAAGGACCGCAGCCGAAACTACAATCTGCTCGGTCAGGGCATAGTCGGCACCAACGCTCAGCTCATAGTTGTGCCAGTCGGAGAAGGCTCCGACGAAGGGGCTCTCGTCGTTGTAAGTGGCCGCGGCGCCCAGGCTCAGGGAAAGGGCCTCGGAGAGGCTCAGGTCATGACCGATGGAGGCGCTGTAGAAGAGTCCGTTCAGATTCGCATCGTTGGCAGCATCCCAGTCATAATAGACGGTGAGGCTGGGAGCCAAAATGGTGTTAAGGCTGGCGCCCAGGTAGAGCTCGTGGGTGCTGCCGGGAACGTTGAAGCTGTAGTAGATATCGCCGACGCTCACCGAGAGCAGCTCGCTGACGTCGAAGCTGTAGTCCAGTACGATGTCGGTTTCTGTCACGTCACCGGCCTTCAGGAAGTCCTCGTCCCCGCCGGAGAGCTGGGTGTTGGTCCAGTAGCTCAGGGTGAATCCCCCTGCGCTCAGATCCACACCGCCCTGCATGACGGGCTGGCTGTCACTGAGATCAATTCCGCGCCAGAGGTACTTGTCGGCTACACCCACATAGGCGTCTCCGGATACTTCGATGGCGCTGGCGGTGGAAACCAGGGCGGTAGCGCAGAGGGCGAGGGAAGCGAACAGAACAGTAAGCTTTTTCATTTGTGTGACTCCTTGAGAGATATTGAGTTTCCCGGGAGCCTGAGGCTCCCGGGACATGGAATATTGATCTGAAAATCAGGACTGGGTTACAGGCTTGGTGACTGCCGCAGCAGACTCGCTGTAGCTGGCGGAGACACCGGAGCCGCCCATGTGTACGCTCTGGAAATCGGGATAAGCCTTGAGGCCCAGCTCCACCATGTCGGTTCCGACCATTTCCTCTTCGGCCGAGACCCGAATGCCCACGGTGAGCTTCAGGGCGAACCAGACGATGGCGCTGGCGGCGAGGGTGAAGATGCCGATGGCCGCGATACCCACAAACTGGGTTACAAAACTGGTTTCGTCGTTGGTGAAGGGTACGGCCATGGTGCCCCAGATGCCGCAGACCAGGTGGACCGAGAGGGCACCGACCACATCATCTATCTTGAGCTTGTCGAACAGGGGCACCGCGAAGACAACCAGCACGCCTCCCACGGCACCGATGATGATCGCTGCGCCCGGCGAGGGAGCTGCGGGACCGGCGGTGATAGAGACCAGACCCGCCAGAGCACCGTTGAGGGCCATGGTGATGTCCACCTTCTTGTAGAGCAGTTGCAGCATGATCATGGCGGCCACCAGACCACCGGCGGCGGCCAGGTTGGTGTTGATGTAGACGTTGGACTGCTCGATGGCGCTGGCAGCGGTACCCAGAGCTAGAGCGGACCCGCCGTTGAAGCCGAACCAACCCATCCAGAGGATGAAGGTTCCCAGAGTCGCCAGAGTCAGGTTGGAGCCGGGCATGGGGTTGACGCGTCCCCCCTTGCCGAACTTGCCGGTACGGGCTCCCAGGATGATGGCACCGGACAGGGCAGCCCAGCCGCCTACCGAGTGAACGATGGTGGAGCCTGCATAGTCGGAGAAACCCATTTCGGCCAGCCAGCCGCCGCCCCAGGTCCAGGAACCCTGAATGGGGTAGATGACACCGGTAAGAACGGTACAGAAGATCAGGAAGGGCCAGAACTTGATGCGCTCAGCCACGGTACCCGAGACCACGGAGCAGGCCGCACCGCAGAAGACCATCTGGAAGAACCAGTCGGAGCCAGCCGCGTAGCCACCGGAGAAGTCCCCGGCCAGAGCAGCCGCATCATCGGCGCCCCAGAGCCCTAGGCTTCCGATCCAGCCGCCGTCCACCCCGGCATACATGAGGTTGTAACCGATGGCGTAGTAGAGGATGCCCGCGATAGAGAAAAGGGAGATGTTCTTCAGGCAGATGGTGGCAACGTTCCTGCCGCGAACCAGACCGGCCTCGAGCATTCCGAAACCGGCGGCCATCCACATGACCAGCACGCCGCTGATCAGGAAGGAGAAGGTATTAAGAATGTAAGCCACTTCCGATACGGAAGCGTCTTCTGCCAGAGCCAGGGCCGGCAGGGCCATAAGAATTGTTGTCATTGCGAGGGTGCGAAACCACTTCATGTCAAAGTCTCCTTTATACCGATGTTGTTTTTTAAATCAGAGAGAATCGGCGCCTATTTCGCCGGTACGGATACGAACCGACTGCTCCAGGTCGTAGACGAAGATCTTTCCGTCGCCGATACGTCCCGTGCAGGCCTCCTTCTGGATGGCCGATACGACCTCGGAGACCTGCTCATCCGAGACCACCAGATCGATCTTGACCTTGGGGACGAAGTCGATCTGGTACTCGGCACCGCGGTAGAGCTCGGTGTGCCCTTTCTGGCGTCCGAACCCACGAACCTCGCTGACGGTCATGCCCGGAACGCCCAGCTCGGAGAGCGCGTTCTTCACGTCGTCAAGCTTGAACGGCTTGATAATGCATTCGATCTTTTTCATGCGTACAACTCCTTTCACATGTGCTCTGGAATAAAAAAAGGCGCCCGGAATCCGCCTTCATCGAAGGGGGTCCGGGCGCCTTTGCCCTTAATACTGCTGAATGTCCGCCGAAACCTCGCTGTTCCGGGGGCATCTATTTTTATCTTCTTGCAGGCCGCTGTGCCTGCCTGTTGTCTCTTGTTAAAAGCAGTGACCGTGCCAAAAACAAAACACCAGTCTTTCTGGGCTGTTAGATCCAGGACCCTCGACCCACTGCCTTATTAATAGGCAGGGTCAGTCCCTCTGATCCAAATTTCCATCAGCGCTTCCCCGGGGCAGACAGATCTGGAAGCAGCTTCCCCCTCCCGGGCGCTCCTCCAGCGTAAGCGCCCCGCCATGCTCCTGCACTATTTTGCGGCTGATATAGAGGCCGAGCCCCGTGCCCTGCCCCTGCGCCTTGGTGGTAAAAAAGGGTTCGAAAATCTTCTCCCGCAGCGGCAGGGCAATGCCCGGCCCGCGATCACAGATTCGGATGCAGACCCCCTCGCCCAGCGGCTCCACTCCCAGCTCCAGCTCCCCGTCGGGCGCCATGGCCTGACAGGCGTTCATGAGCAGGTTGAGAAAAACCTGCCGCAGCTTGTTGGAGTCGGCCAGAATCATCGGCGCCGCCTCGAAACGCCGCTCCACCCGGTGACGGTTGCGGCTGATCTCATAGCCGATAAGTCGAAGCACATCATCGAGCACCTCGGCAACCTGGGTCCAGCGCCGCACCGAATCTCCAGAGCGGGAAAAACAGAGCAGCCCCCCGGTCAGGGCCTTGAGCCTCTCGGTCTCGCTGTCGATGCGCTCGATGAGCTCGCGCTGAAAGTCACTGAGCCCCTCTTCACGCCCCAGCAACTGGGCTCCGTAGGAGATCACGGCCAGGGGATTGTTTATTTCATGGGCAATGCCCGCCGTAAGCTTGCCCACCTCGGCGAGTTTTTCCGACTGAACGATCTGATTGAGCAGCCCCTTGAATTCGGTGATGTCTTCGACCATGACCACCACCCCCACGGGACGCCCCTCTTCCATCAGAGGGGCCAGACGCCTCTTCTGGATCCGCTCCTCGCCGCGCAGATTCCGATGCTGGAGCTTGAGCTTCTCGGCCCTTCCGGTGCGCAGCACTCTGCGCACCCGGTCAGCGAAACCTTCTTGCTCCAACAGGGGGAAGAGCTCGAAGAGCCCCCGCCCCAGAGCCTCATCTTCATCGACGCCGCTGTGCTCCTCCATCTTGCGATTCCAGGAGGTGATACGCAGCGATTCGTCCAGCGTATAGATGCCCAGATTGGCGCTCTGCAGCACCCGAGTGTTGAACTGATGCAGGCGGCGAAACTCCTCCTTGGCCTCCTGAAGGCTCTGATAGAGACGGGAATTTTCGATGGCGACAGCGGCCTGCCCGGCCATAGTCAGAAGGGGCACCACATCCTCCTGCCCAAAAGCGCCGGGACGGATGCTCTCTACATTGAAAACGCCGATCACCCGATCTCTGGCCACCAGAGGGACGGCCAACTCGGATCTAGCCCCCTGGATTCCGGCCACATATTCGGGCTCCAAGCCGACATCTTCCAGCAGCACCGGCTTGCCGCTGCGGGCCACCGCACCCATGACCCCCTCCCCCACCCGGATGCGGCGCTGCACGGCGTCTTCCGGATAGCCATAGGAGGCCGCCGCCTCGAGAAACTCTCCATCGTCCGAGAGCAAACGGATAATGGCGTTCTCGAAGCCGAAGACCTCGCGGCTGATCTGCAGCAGCCGGTCGAGCAGGGTCTCCAGATCGGCCAGCGACATGAGCTCCTGACCGATGCGGTCGTAGGCCCTGAGCAGTTTTCGTTCCTGGTTGGATGTCATGCTAGAGCCTCAGCCTCCGATAAGCACATCGACCTCATACTCACCGCCGATGACCATCACCTCCTCCTCCCCCTTGAGCAACGAGGAAGGGAAAAAATCACTTTTGAAGAATATCTTAGGCAGGGGAACCTGCACCCTGAGCACCTGGGAACCGAACTCCCAGGCCCGCTCGAAATCAGTGGTAAATGAATTGAGATTGTTCAGGCGCAGCAGATAGTTACGCCCACCCCGATCTTCGAGCACGCTGTGCTCGGCAAAATCGTGCACCCCGCGATAGAGACAGAGCCAGCGCACGGAGGGATAACGCCGAGCCAGCTCGGCCTGCCCCCACTCATAGAGCAGATCAAGCTGGGCATTGATGGCGCTGGTACGGGCCGCCCCCTTCATCCGGTCGCGCAGATACAGGGCATAGGCCTCTGAGTGGATATCCCCTATGGGCTGATGATGAAACTGGGGACACAACCCCATGCGACTCTCCACCCAGCCCTTGAGCACCGCCCCCTCCAGAGAGTTGGAGTCGAACATCCAGCCCCGCAAAAATCGCAGATAGCTGTTCTTCAGGCTCTTGCGCCCCCGAAGCGTCTCCTGGGACTGCCACTGATGGAGCTGAAAGCTCACATCGAGATAGTCGTGAAGCTGCCGGGCCCTATCCAGCGGATCCTCCAGCTTTTCGAGCCGGAGGAAGAAGTCGCGGTTGGACCGGCGCACCCCCTGAATCTCCAGAGGCTGGGGATTGCTGTTGAAATGGTGGGAGGCAATGACCCAGGGCGGCAGAGTGCAGAGATTCATCGCGTCTCCTACGACAGTGGGCTCAGGCTTCCATCAACAGGATCGCCTCGGCGATCTCCCGCAGACTCTTGCGCTTGCTCATGGCGATCTTCTGCATCTTGCGGTAGGCCTCGGGCTCACTCATACCCTGATTGATCAACACCCCCTTGGCCTTTTCGATGATTTTTCTGGCCTCGAGAGTCTCCCTGAGCTTTCCCACCTCATCGCGCAGCCCCGAGAGCTCCATGAACTGATGGATCGCCAGATCGATAACTGGCATGAGCTGCTCGGCCCGAAAGGGTTTGACCAGATAGTTCATCACTCCGGCAAGCCGTGCCCGCTCGATACTCTCTGAATCCACCGTGCCGGTAAGCAGCACCATAGGTGTGGGCGCAGCTTTGCTTATTTTTTCAGCAGCACTGATGCCGTCCAGCACAGGCATCACCAGATCCATGACAATGAGCATGGGCTTTTTAGCCACAGCCAGATCTACGGCCTGCTGCCCGTTTTCCGCCTCTAGAATTTCGTCGAAACCGTAGTTTTTCAGGGCCTCTGCGACCTGATGGCGAATCAGGGGTTCATCGTCGACGACCAGGGCTCGTTTCATGGAAGGGGCTCCTTTTCAAGAGGGTTGTGCAGCGTTAACCCCAGGATAATGCATAACCAGTGCCGACTAAAACCATCAGAGCCCCTCGGCCTCTGGCAAAGCATCTATTAAAGAGTCGTATAATCAATGGGATATAATCGCCTCCCCCCATTGACCGGGCAGACAGGGTTCTTACACTTGTGTTAACTTTTCGCCTGGAAATTGCCAGACTCTCCGCAGGAGCACCATGAAACCGGAAAGAGCCCGAATTCGTCAGAGAAACCTCATCCCCATCAGAATTGCGGGAATGTACCTTCTGTTTTCCATCCTCTGGATTCAGCTCTCCGACCACCTGCTCTTCGCCCGGATTCAGGCCCCTCTGCTGCAACAGCGCATCGAGCTCTGGAAGGGAACGGCCTTTGTCCTGATCACCGCGGCGCTCATCTTCTGGCTCATCCGCAAGGCAATGGTCGAACGAAGCAACCGGGATCAACTCTACATCGAAGCGACCCGCAACATCTTCGGCACCACCGGAGAGGAATGCTTCTACCGCCTGGCCGAAGAGGCGGCACGGCTCACGGGAGTCAGTCACGTCTTCATCGGCGCGCTGGAGCCCGACGGCGTTCATGCTCGCACCCTGGCCGCTGTCGCTCGGGGGCAGCGTCAGGTCAATTTCCGTTACCCCTTACCCGGCAGTCCCAGCGCCCAGGTGGTGGAAGATGACTTCTGCATCTTTCCCGACCATATCCAGAAACTCTTCCCCGAAGATCTGGCTCTGCAGCAGCTAGGCGCCGAGGGGTACATGGGCATTCACCTCAAGGGCTCCGATGGAAAGCCCGTAGGTCTTATGATTCTGCTCGATGACAAACCTATCACCGACATCGACAGGAAGAAGGCCGCACTGCACCTCTTTGCCCTGCGGGCCACCTCGGAACTGATCCGGCTCAGAACCGAAGAAGCGATAAAGATATCGGAGAAGAGGCTGCACAACCTCATCGAGGGGACTCTCCAGGGGATCATCGTCCACCGCAACTGGAAACCCCTCTACTTCAACAACCCGGCGGCCCGAATTTTCGGATTCCGGGCCCCATCCGAAGCAAGAGACTATTCGGACAATGCCAGCTATGTCGATCTGATCGCCCCGGAAGACCGGGAGCGCCTGCGCGGCTTCTACGAAGCAAGGTTGCGCGGAGAGAATCCTCCTGAGAGCTACCGGTTCAAGGGCCTCAAGCGCAACGGACAGGAGATCTGGCTGGAGAGTCGCCACATCCTCATCGACTGGGAGGGCGGCCCTGCGGTGCTCACGTCTCTGCACGATATCAGCGCCCACAAGAGCCTGGAGGATAGTCTGCGCCTCTCGGAAGAGCGCTTTCGCACCCTGTTCGACACGGTCACCGACGGACTCTTCCTGCACGACATCCAGGGGCGCATCCGCACCGTCAACTCCCGGGCCTCCCGCAGTCTGGGCTACAGCCGTGAAGAACTTCAGAGACTTCGAATCCAGGATATAGAGCTCAACCCCGAGGGACTCGACCTGCCAAACATCTGGGAAGAACTCGCCGCCGGGCACGTCTCCACCCTCTCCGGGGTGCACCAGCGCAAGGACGGTTCAAGCTTCCCGGTGGAGGTCGGGCTCTCCGCCCTTCGACTCGATAACGAGCGCCTCTTTTTAGCCTCGGTGCGCGATATCAGCGCCCGACGCCAGACCGAAGAGCAGTTGCGCAAAAGCGAGATCCGGTTTCGTCAGCTCTCTCAGGAATTCCAGACCCTGCTCAACGGCATCCCTGACTCCATCAACCTGCTCTCGCCTGAGCTCGACGTTGTCTGGGCCAATCGCAGCAGCCTGAGAACCCATCACAAGGCAGACGACCAGCTCTTCGGTCGGCGCTGCCACGAACTCTGGTACGGACACAGCACCCCCTGCTTCAACTGCCCCGCCCTGCAATGTTTCACTACGGGACAAACGGTGGAGACCGAGCGCAAGGATGCTGAGGGACGGATCTGGGCCATACGCTATTTCCCCGTCTTCGATGAAACCGCAGCGGTGGATAACGTCATCGAACTGGCCACCGACGTTACCGAGACCCGGCGGCTCAAGGAGAAGAGCCTCCGAAACGGGCAGCTCGCGGCCCTGGGGGAACTGGCCGCCGGGGTGGCCCATGAGGTCAACAACCCCATCAACGGCATCATCAACCTCTCCCAGCTCCTGGTGGACGAGCTGGAAGATCCCGAACTCTCCGACATCGCTCAACGTATCCTGGGGGAGGGAGATCGTATCGCAGGCATCGTCCGAAGCCTGCTGTCCTTCGCCCGGGTGGAAAAACAGCACAAAACCTCCCTCGATCTGGAGGGCTGTCTCAATGAGGCTCTGACCCTGGTCGAGGCGCAACTCGAAAACGACGGCATCAATCTCGAAGTGAGTCTGCCGGAAGAGTTACCCCCCGTGCTGGGCGTTCATCAGCAGCTCCAACAGGTTTTTCTCAACCTCATCAGCAACGCCCGTTACGCCCTGAATGAACGCCATGCAGGAGACAGCGACGATAAACGCCTGAATATTTCGGCCCAGCATCTGCCGCAAGACAGGGTCTGCCTGATTTTCCACGATCAGGGCACGGGGATTTCCCCCGAGATCCTGGGCCGGATCCTCGAGCCCTTCTTTACGACCAAACCGATGAACTCAGGCACGGGGCTGGGCCTGAGCATCAGCCACGGCATTGTGCGTGACCATGGTGGAGAGCTGCAGATCAACAGCCAGCCGGGCAGCTATACCGAAGTCCAGGTGATTCTCCCTGCGATTCTCCCTGCGATTCTCCCTGCGATTCTCCCTGCGATTCACCCTGCGATTCACCCTGCGAAGGAGTCTGATGCATGAAGCCGCACATACTGGTTGTGGACGATGAAGAAAACATCCGCTTCACTTTCCGACGCTTTCTCGAAAAACAGGGGTACGAGGTATCGGTGTCCGAGGGGTTCGACGAAGCCTGCTGCCTGCTGCAAAACCATCATTTTGACCTGACCTTCGTGGATCTGATGCTGGGGGGCAAGAGCGGGCTGGACCTGACCAGGGAGCTGCGTCAAATTGCCCCTACGACACCCGTCGTACTGATTACCGGGGCCCCGAGCGTCGAGACGGCTTCCTCGGCCCTGCGTCTTGGCGCCTATGATTACATCACCAAGCCCGTGCGTCAGGACGCCCTGATCCGGGTAGCCCAGAACGCCCTGAGACTCAAACAGGCCAACGATGAGAAGGAGGAGTATCGCCGCAACTTTGAAGCCATCATGCGTAGCGTCAAAGAGGCGATCATCACCTGCGACACCCAAGGGCGCATCACCCAGGCCAACCCGGCGGCTCTGGAGATCTGCGGCATCGGACCAGGGCACCGGGGGCAACCCATGATTTCGGTGGGCAACGGCTACATGGCCCAATGCCTCCCCCTGCTGGAGCAGACCCTCAAAACCCGCCGTCCCTCCGAAATGCAGCGCATCCAATGTCTGCGCTCAGAGCAGACCCGCATCGTCAGCGTCAGCATCTCTCCCCTGAACGGTCCCGGCGACCAGATTCTGGGCGCGGTGCTGATCGTGCGCGACGATACGGCCCTGAACAACCTGGAAAACCGCATCAAGAAGCAACCCCAGTTTCAGGGACTGGTGGGACGAAGCGCCCCCATGCAGCGGCTCTACGAGCTCATCGATGAGCTGGCCTCGCTGCCCTCAACGGTTTTGATCTCCGGAGAAAGCGGTACCGGAAAGGAGCTGGTCGCCGAAGCGCTCCATTTCCGGGGCAATCGTCATGACCGCCCCCTGGTCAAACTCAATTGCGCGGCGCTGCCCGAAAACCTTCTGGAGAGCGAACTCTTCGGTCATGTTCGTGGAGCTTTCACCGGGGCGGTAAAGGACAAGAAGGGGCGATTCGAGATGGCCCACGGAGGGACGATATTTCTCGATGAAATAGGAGACATCTCCCCCGCCCTCCAGGTACGACTGCTTCGGGTGCTTCAGGAACGGGAGATCGAGCGGGTCGGTGAAGGAGTGCCCCGAAAGGTGGACGTGCGCATCATCGCCGCCACTCATCAGGATCTGGTGGCCAAAGTCGCCCGGGGGACCTTCCGCGAGGATCTGCTCTACCGCCTCAAGGTCGTTCACCTCGAACTCCCCCCCCTGCGCAATCGCACCGGCGATCTGCCGCTGCTCACAGAATTCTTCATCAATCAACTCAACAAAAGACTCTCCAAGGAAGTTCTCGGTCTGAGTAAAGAAGCGATGGAGGTTCTTTCCCGTCACAGCTGGCCGGGCAACATCCGGGAGCTGGAGCATGTGCTGGAAAACGCCATGGTGCACTGCCGCCAGGCCAGCATTCTCGACGCAGAGCATCTCAGCCTCGGCGAGGTTGCGCGCCAAAGCCCCCCTCCGGTAGCAGAGTCCGATGCAACTGCGTTTCTGGACGCCCTTCGCAGAACCGACTGGAACAAGGCCAAGGCCGCCCGACTCCTGGGAATCAGCCGCCCTACCCTCTACAGAAAGATCGAGCAGTACGATCTTGAGAAATAAACACTGTTTTACACTTATGCACTTTACTCAACTGTAATTATTTACACTTTCGTTACAGTGTCACAGCCTTTCAGCCTCCGGCCCCTCCCCCCTTGAGACCCATCTTTTCATTTTTATTCCCTCCCAAAATCAGACAGATGGCAGCAACTACAGATTTCAAATTCAATCCCGAGCTTACCCCTTGCGATCCTGGCCAGCATCTTGAGTACTAAGACGGAGTATACAAAAAACGCATACGCCACATTCCCCACCCTGGAGGTCGGGAAAAACCCGATGCCCCTTGAACGGAGACGCCATGAAACACTGTCCCCACATAAAGGCCCCCCGCAAGGACTGCCATTGCACGAAACTCAGCAGTCAGGCCATTGACCTGACGCTGAGATACTGCTGTGACCAGTTCAGCCGATGCAGAATTTTCATTGAAAT